>CAYRUP010000001.1:0-49875 GCA_964427485.1 uncultured Coxiellaceae bacterium
TAGAAGAAGAGTTTGAAACAGAAATTCCAGATGAAGATGCTGAAAAAATTACAACTATTCAGCAAGCGGTGGATTATATTAATTCCCATCTGGAAGAACACAGCAAAAGCTAGTCATTAACGTGAGTATTGCATAAGCGTGCTTTTGCCAGTACTCACGTTAGGGTTACCCTAGTACTTTTTGTTAAATGAGGGGCTTGCCTTGAGTAAGAAGCGTGTTGTTGTTACAGTTATGGGTATGATTTATCACTTAGGCTCTAACGTGGAGAATACATTGAAAGGCATCGTGGCAGGAAAAAGCAGCGTTACTTTGATTGATCATTTTGATGCATCAGAACTCAGCTGCCGCATTTGCAGTCACGTCAAAAATTTTGATCCAAGCCTATTTATGCCAGAAAAAGAAGCGCGCAAAAAAGACTTATTCATCCAATATGGTATAGCTGCTGCAGTGGAAGCAATCCATGATTCTGGATTGAAAGTCACTGAAGAAAATGCACACCGCGTTGGACTTGCTATTGGTTCGGGCATTGGTGGATTGCCACTGATTGAAAAATGCCATTCTGTATTAGCCGAATCGGGTCCAAGACGTATCTCACCTTTTTTCATTCCCGGCGTGATCATTAACATGATTGCCGGAAGTGTATCGATTATGTATGGTATGCGTGGTCCTAATATAGCCGTTGTGACAGCGTGTACAACAGGCACTCATAATATTGGTTTAGCTGCACGTGCTATTGCATATGGCGATGCCGATGTCATGGTAGCGGGTGGTTCAGAAATGGCGACTACCAAATTAGGTGTTAGCGGTTTTGCATCCATGCGTGCCCTTTCAACTCGTAATGACGCTCCAGAAAAAGCCAGTCGTCCATGGGATAAAGATCGTGATGGCTTTGTACTCGGTGACGGTGCGGGCATTATCGTTTTGGAAAGTTATGAACATGCAAAAAAACGAGGCGCAAAAATTTATGCTGAACTCGTTGGTTTTGGTATGAGTGCAGATGCCTCACATATGACTAGCCCGCATCCAGAAGGTTTGGGTGCAGCACTTGCAATGAATAATGCATTACAAGATGCGGGCATGAATCCCAATGAAGTGAATTATATTAATGCGCATGGTACTTCAACTTTAGCGGGAGATGAGCTTGAAGTTCTTGCGATTAAACGCAGTTTCGGTGACCACGCATACAAGTTAGCAGTGAGTTCGACAAAATCGATGATAGGTCATTTGCTAGGTGCTTCTGGATCAGTAGAAGCCATATTCTGTATTTTAGCGTTACGTGATCAAGTTGCACCGCCGACTATCAATTTAGATAATCCAAGTGAAGGGTGTGATTTGAATTTTGTACCAAATCAAGCACAACCCATGAAAATTGATGTCGCATTATCTAATTCATTTGGTTTTGGCGGAACAAATGGATCGTTGTTGTTTCGTAAGTTTGTGGAATAAAGTTTCATTTAATACCCACGAAGTATAACCAAAATAGTTCGTAGTTCGTAGGGTGGATTAGATGCGTTTTTTGCATCGTAATCCACCAAATTTACGGTGGATTACGGCAAAAAAAACGCCTAATCCACCCTACGAAAAACTGACACTTCGATTTGTGTGCATACCCTAGCCCTGCGTGGGGGATGACATTATGGTTTTAGAAAGGTAAAAAAAATGATAACAAAAAAACATCGCGTCTTAATTGCTATCATGAGTATTGTGCTGGTTCCTTGTTTCTTGTTTTTAATTGCCTGGATGATTTTTTTACGCGTGTCTATCGTGTCGGATGATCAAGGCATCAAATATACCGTAGCCGAAGGCGCTTCCATCAAATCCGTTATTCATGATTTATCTGTATTAAATGTCATTAAACATCCGCTATTTTTTAATTTGCTAGTTTCCTTAAAAGGAAATAAACATGAGCTCAAAGCCGGTGAGTATCTTTTTCCGAAAGGAACAACCCCTGTTAGTTTGTTAACTCAAATTACGACCGGTACGGGAATTTTTTATCATACTTTCACGATTGTAGCGGGCTGGAACTTCAAACATTTGCGGGATGTCTTAGAACATGAACCCAATTTACAACATACCTCAGCTTCCTTAAGTAATGCAGAAATAATGCGGCGTTTAGGTCATCCCGAATTACAGCCAGAAGGATGGTTTTATCCAGACACTTATTTTTTTGTGCAAGGGTCATCTGATTTCATTTTGCTAAAACGTTCATTTCAACGGATGCAAAATAAATTAAACGAAGTCTGGAATAAGCGCGATACAGGATTACCTTATCAGACACAGAAAGAAGCGCTCACCGTTGCTTCCCTCGTTGAAAAAGAAACGGCACTCGATCCAGAAAGACCTGTTATTGCGGGGGTGATCGTGAATCGTCTCAGAAAAAATATGTTATTACAAATTGATCCTACCGTTATTTATGCAGCGGGAGTTAATTACGCTGGTAAAATATATAAAAAAGATTTGCAATCGAATAGTCCTTATAACACCTATGTTCATAAAGGCTTACCACCCACACCCATTGCTATTCCTAGCATGGCATCCATTAAAGCGGCACTTCATCCTGCGCAACATGCGTATTATTATTTTGTAGCAAAAGATGCTAATTCGGATAGTAGCCATCAATTTTCCACAACACTCACCGAACATAACCAAGCAGTTGCCGTTGCTAAAGAAAAAGAGTCTGATAAAGAATATTTTAATGAAAAATTAATACATTCTTATTTACAATCAACACAGACCCAGACCCTAAATGGAGAAGATTCCAGTGCAAAACAAATTTATTACCATTGAAGGTATCGAAGGCGTTGGTAAAACCACGGCAGTCCAATTTATTCAAAATTATTTGACACAAACCAAGCAGGAATTCATCGTAACGCGTGAACCAGGCGGCACTCCTATTGCGGAAGAATTGCGCCGAATTATGTTAACACCCGATCAGAAAGAAAATATCACAGCGGATACGGAATTATTATTGATGTTTGCAGCTCGCGCGCAGCACATTGCCAATGTTATTCTTCCTGCGCTACAAGCAGGAAAATGGGTCGTGAGCGATCGGTTTTCTGACGCCAGTTTTGCTTACCAGGGCGGGGGTAGAAAAATGGCTATGGAAAAAATTCAAATGCTAACAGAATGGATTGTGCAGAATGTTTACCCCGACACGACTTTTTTACTGGATGCACCGCCGGCGCTCGGTTTGGCGCGAGCAAAAAATCGTGGGGCTCATGATCGAATTGAACAGGAAAGAATAGATTTTTTTGAACGCGTGCGTGAAGTTTACCTCGCGCGCGCAGAAGCTTATTCTGATAGATTTGTCGTAATTGATGCGACTCAATCATTAGAAGATGTGCAAAATAAATTGAAACAAAAACTAGATATCCTTCTGACGAGGTAATGCTTATGGAAACTGAAACGATTTTACCTTGGCAAAATTTAATTTGGGAATCATTATTAAAACGGCATTCTCAGGATCGTTTGCCGCATGCATTGCTGTTTGCAGGTGCTGATGGGGTAGGTAAAAATCAATTTGCTCGCGTATTTGCAAATTATCTTTTATGTCATTCGCCTTTCGGTGAAGCACCTTGTGGCCAATGCCGCGCTTGTCATTTAATTCAGGCTAAATCGCATCCTGATTTGAGATGGATTGAGCCGGAAGAAATAGGACAGATGATTAAAATCGACCAAATTCGTGAAGTAGTCGATTTCGTCAATGAAACTGCATTATTAGGTGGTTATCGCATTGTGGTTATTAGTCCCGCTTCAGCTATGAATATGAATGCGGCAAATGCATTATTAAAATCATTAGAAGAACCTACACCGAAAACAGTTTTAATCCTAATTTGTAATCAGAGTGTGCGTTTGCCTGCAACCATCAATAGTCGTTGCCAACGCATTATTTTTTCTAAACCCTCACCCGAAGCCGCGTTGACTTGGTTGCAAAATCACGCGCCCTTATCGAAAGCTAATCTGAATGATGATGACACGCTGCAGTTATTATTAAATTTGACTGAAGGCGCACCATTGAAAGTAAATGAGTTATTGGCCAATGAAACATTGACGCTGCGTAAAGAATTATACCAAGCGTTGTTACAGTTGAGTTACCAACAAGCAGATCCTTTGCAGTTAGCGGCGAAATGGCACGAAAAAGAAATACATACTATTTTGAATTTGTTGCAAAGTTGGTTGAGGGATTTATTGCGTTTTAAATTATCGCAGACCGATGAAAGCATTATTAATGTCGATTATCAGTCGGCTATTGACAAGTTAACGGAAAGATTTACGCATGAAAATTTGTTACAGTATATGGATCAGGTTCAACAAACCTATGCTCGAATGGTGGGTTCACTCAATATCAATCGACAACTTTTATTAGAAGAAATCTTTATTCATTGGGCGAAATTATGTTCTTAGTGGATTCACACTGCCATCTTGATCAACTTGATCCAGCCACTCATCAAGGTGATGTCGCGAAGACGATTGCATTTGCGGAAGAACAGGGCGTCAAACATTTTTTATGTGTTTGTATTACGTTAAATGATTTTCCCAGCATGTTGAAGATGATCCGCGCTTATGACAATGTCAGTGCGTCAGTGGGTTTGCATCCCAATGAACAAGTTTCATTAGCGGAACCGACAGCAGCAGATTTAATCGCATTAGCTGAAGACAAAAAAATTGTCGCGCTGGGTGAAACAGGCTTGGATTATTTTCGTAGCAAAGGGGAGTTGGAATGGCAGCGCGAACGTTTTCGTCAACACATTCGCGCGGCAAAAGCAACGGGTAAACCGCTCATCGTACATTCGCGGCAAGCGAAGGAAGATACGATTAAAGTACTACGTGAAGAAGATGCGGCATCAGTAGGTGGTGTATTGCATTGTTTTACGGAAGACATGGCCATGGCAGAAGAAGCGATGGCTTTGAATTTCTCTATTTCATTCTCTGGTATTGTTACTTTTAATAGCGCTAAAGAAATTCAAAATGTGGCTCAGCATATGCCATTAGAACGTATGCTTATTGAAACCGATTCACCTTATCTTGCGCCCGTACCTTATCGTGGCAAGCCAAATGAACCGGCGTATGTGCGCTATGTTGCCGAGTTTATCGCAAAATTACGCGGTATTCCGCTTGAAGAAGTGGCTGAGCATACGACCGCTAATTTTTTTAAGCTTTTTAATCAAGCTAAAAAAACGTAGAATGAATAGATCGACCCACATCCTCGAGATTGTAAAGCTCCCTTCTCCCGTTTACGGGAGAAGGGCCGGGGATGAGGGTCTCTTTAAACAAGAGACCAACCCATGTTCCGACCCGCAGCCATTTTTATCGGATTACGTTATACGCGTGCCAAACGTCGTAATCACTTTATTTCCTTTATTTCATTAATGTCTATGTTTGGCATTGCTTTAGGCGTGTTGGTATTGATCACAGTGTTATCGGTAATGAATGGTTTCGATCGTGAAATCAAAAAACGCGTGTTTAGTATGGTGCCGCCAGTCACTGTCAGTACCATGGCGGATTATGTTGTTAATTGGCAGGAAGTGGAAAGTTTGATAAAGAAAAATCCCAATATCATGCGGGTAGCGCCTTTTGTGAGTGGCCAAGTGTTACTGACTAATGATGGTTTAGTGCAGCCTGCCTTATTGGATGGTGTGGATCCTAACGCTGAAAAAAATATCACTGAAGTATCCAATAAAATGGTGCAAGGTAAATTGGAGCAATTGGTTGCGGGAAATTTTGGTGTGGTGTTAGGCGAAGAATTGGCGAATCGATTAAATGCGGTAGTAGGTGATAAAATTACGGTGGTGACACCGCAAGTCTCGCTGACGCCAGCCGGTGTTATTCCGCGTTTTAAACGTTTCACTGTGATTGGTATTTTTCGTGCGGGCAGCGGTTTTGGTTTTGATTCCAATTTGGCATTTGTGAATTTATATGATGGTCAAAGACTCATGCAGCTCGGCAACGCAGTAACGGGCGTGCATGCGAGTATCAAAAATGTATTCCTGGCATCCTTGGTTTCACAGCAATTAACAGCAGCACTGGGTCCCACCGCCCGCGTGACAAATTGGACAGAACAGTTCGGTGCATTTTTTCATGCGGTTCGTTTAGAAAAAACGATGATGTTTTTTATTTTATTATTAATTATTGCAGTCGCTGTTTTTAATCTTGTTTGCACATTGGTGATGGTGGTGAATGACAAAGAATCGGACATTGCGATTCTGCGAACTGTTGGAGCGACACCACGCATGATTATGACGATTTTTGTTGTGCAAGGTGCGATTGTGGGGGTGGTGGGCACTATCCTGGGCGTCATCGGCGGCGTGCTGCTGGCGCTTTCTGCGCCTGATTTGGTGAGAGGAATAGAACATCTCTTTCACGTCCAATTTCTTTCTTCCAGTGTGTATTTCGTCAATTATCTTCCTTCAGAATTGCAATGGCTCGATGTCATACGGATTAGTTTTGCAGCGCTTTTTTTCAGTTTGCTCGCAACGTTATATCCCGCCTGGCGTGCCTCGCGTACTGAACCTGTGGAGGCACTTCGTTATGAGTAATTCAGTTATTGCCTGTTCAAATTTGGCAAAAATTTACCTCGACGCAGCCGCGCAAGTGGATGTGTTGCGCCAAATTGACTTAGCTGTAAAACCCGCTGAATTAGTCGCAATTGTGGGAAGTTCCGGTTCGGGTAAAAGCACATTATTGCATTTATTGGGTGGATTGGATAAACCGACTACCGGCAAAGTTTGGGTGGCGGGTAAAGATTTGGCACAATTATCTGAGAATGAAAAATGTCGCTTGCGTAATGAATCGCTTGGTTTTGTCTATCAATTCCATCATTTGTTGCCGGAATTTACCGCATTAGAAAATGTCAGCATGCCTTTATTAATCCGTGGGATTCAACCAGAAATCATTGCAACCAAAGCCACTGCATTACTGGAATCAGTTGGATTGCAAAATCGTATGCAGCATAAAATTGGTGAACTGTCAGGTGGTGAGCGGCAACGTGTTGCTATCGCTCGTGCTTTGATTGCACAACCTTTATGTGTACTTGCTGATGAACCTACGGGAAATCTGGATCCACGCAATGCGGATAAAGTTTTGCAGCTATTTCTTGAATTACAGAAAGAACATAAAACTAGCGTTGTGATGGTTACGCATGATAGAAATATTGCTAAACATGCACAGCGCATATTGGTGCTTGAGGATGGGAAGTTAACGGCTGCTTGATAATACCCTCATCCCCAACCCTTCTCCCGTAAACGGGAGAAGGGAGTTAGTTGCTTGTCTCCCTTCTCCCAACGTAGTTGGGAGAAGGGCAGGGGATGAGGGTCTACACAACCCACCTTCCTCTTGATTATTTTGTTTTTATACCTTCATCCCCATTCCTCCTCGTAAACAGGAGAAGGGAGTTAACGGTTCCTCTATCTCTCTTACCCCCACTCAGGACTCACCCATGCGCATGTGGACTCTCGCGTTTTTATCAGGCGTTTTACTATTACAACAATTTGCTCAAATACCCGCGCAATATTGGATTGTCATTGCGATTTTTTTTGCTTTTATTATCGAATGGATATTAGTAAAAAAGGGGCGCTATTACCGATTACTCGCAGCCTTGTTCTTCGGGTTTGCTTGGGCATTATTTTATGCGCATTGTATTTTGAGTTGGGAACTACCCAAGGAATGGGAAGGTAAGCCATTACTTGTCAGTGGTTATATTGCAGATATTCCTGTGGTTTCAGAACATAGAACAACATTTTTATTTAATCTAAAAAAAATTCAATCTGACAATGCGCGTACATTGATTAAATTATCCTGGCAAAACCCGCAAGTTATTTTGCATCCGGGCGATCAATGGCAATTTGTCGTGCACTTAAAACGTATTCATGGTTTGAGAAATCCGGGTGGTTTTGATTATGAAGCATGGGCTTTTCAAACAGGGATTCGTGCCAGTGGTTATATCGTCATGGAATCTCAAACCAAGTTATTAGCAAGTCATTGGTATCATTATCCACTTAACCGAATTCGTGAAAAGTTGAAAGAAAAAATTGAAAAAAATCTACCGACGAGTAACACATCAGCTTGGATTAGCGCGCTTGCCTTGGGAGAACGCCAAAATATTTCTGCAGAAAATTGGGAAATACTTCGAAAAACAGGCACGAATCATCTCATGGCGATTGCAGGGTTGCATATTGGATTGATGGCAAGTTTCGTTTTTTTATTAGTAAAAGGGTGCTGGCGACGCGTGACGTATCTCACTTTGAAAATGCCTGCACAATACGCGGGAGCAATCGCAGCTTTTGTTATGGCGCTTCTATACAGTGCATTGGCTGGATTTTCGATTCCGACACAGCGCGCGTGCATTATGCTTTCTATCACTCTCATCATGTTACTGATGCAGAGAAATACAATTGCATGGCAAGCTTGGTGTATCGCGATGCTTTGTGTACTTTTCCTAAATCCTCTCTCAGTACTGACAGAAAGTTTTTGGTTATCTTTTTGTTCGGTCGCCCTGATTATTTATGGCATCAGCGGGCGTCTCGCACCTAAAAACCTTTGGTGGAAAATAGGGAGAATACAATGGGTCATTGCACTCGGTTTAATTCCCTTAAGTATTTGGCTTTTTCAAGAATGTTCATTGATTTCCTTTATTGCAAATAGCCTAGCGATTCCTTGGGTTGGATTTATTGTCGTACCTTTGACATTGCTGGGCTGTTTTTTCTTATTATTTTCTTCGGTATTCGGTGGATTTGTTTTATGGATAGCAGATAAAACGCTCGCTGTTTTATGGATTATTTTAACTTATCTTTCCAGCGTATCCTGGGCATCTTGGTCAGTCGTGATGCCAGCACAGTGGATTTTATTTATGGCGTGTTTGGGCATGGTGATATTGCTCGTACCGGCAGGATTTCCTGGACGTTATTTTGGGTTTGTTTGGCTGCTGCCTTTATTATTTTATCATTATCCAGCACCTAAAAAGGGAGAAGTTTGGTTTACATTGCTCGATGTGGGTCAGGGACTTTCTGCGGTTATTCAAACAAAACAGCATATTGTTGTATTTGATGCGGGATCGAAGTTAAGTAGTAATTGTGATATGGGAGAAAGTGTCGTCGTGCCTTTTTTACATTCTCGCGGCGTGAAAAAAATTGATATGTTGGTGATAAGTCATGGCGATAATGATCACATAGGTGGTGCGCCTGCATTAGGTGAACATTTTCCTATACTAGCAGCAAGAACCAGTCATCCAGAAAAATTATTCTCTTTGCCGAGTCAATATTGTTTGCGCGGTGAAACATGGGAATGGGATAAGGTGACTTTCGCATTTCTTTATCCACCCGCGGATAAATTAAATTTAGATAACAATAGTTCGTGTGTATTGCGTATCACAGATGAAAATGAACATCATATTCTACTGACAGGTGACATTGAAAAATTAGCTGAAAATTATTTATTGCAAGTCGATCCAAAAAATTTATCGACGGATATTTTAATTGCACCCCATCATGGCAGTAAAACATCCGCTGTGACGGAGTTTGTGAAAGAAGTGAATCCAAGTTATGTTTTATTTCCGGTAGGGTATCGCAATCGTTATCATTTTCCAAATGTAAGCGTGTTAGAAAAATACCGTGCATTAAATGCCAAACTATTTTCAACAGTCGATGATGGTGCAATTCAATTTGCACTATCAACCGATAAAACGCCGCGGCTTTATCGATTAGATCACAAAAAATATTGGAATTAAGTTACCACGTCTTGCTTTCCATGCGCGAGTAAATCAATTGCCATGAGCAAGGCTGCATTATCAATGGGTTTTTCAAAGGATACTGTAGCGCCTAGCGATTCAGATAAGTCCAGATAACCGGTTGGATCCAGTCGACCACCGCCTGAAATCGCAATGATTTCCATACTCGGATGTTTATCTCTGACTTCTGATATCAAGGTAATGCCGCTTTTTTTTGGCATAATGATATCAGTCACCATAATATCAGGTTCAGATGTTTTAAGAATTTCAGTGGCTTCATCGCCGTTAGTCGCACTTTCAACTTGATGCGAAGCGCGCATTAATACCTGGGCTAGCATATCTCTAACTAGATCATCATCTTCAACCAATAATATTTTAGCCATGATTTTTCTCCTTATATTCAGGCAAAAGCAGGGTAAAAGTCGTTCCATGTCCTAGCTGACTTTCAACAAGAATTTCACCTTGATGCTCTTTAATAATGGAATGGACAGTAGATAAGCCCAATCCAGTTCCTTTGCCTACTTCTTTAGTAGTAAAAAAGGGTTCGAAAATACGTTGCATAGTCGTTTGATCCATCCCATGTCCCGTGTCTGATATAGTAATTTTACAATATCTGCCCGGAATAATTTCAGGTAATTGTTTAAGCAGTTTATCGGTGGAAGGTATTTGAGCAAGCACAATACTGACACTGCCTTCACCATCCATGGCATCGACGGCATTATTGATGATATTGACCATCACTTGATGCAGCTGAGTCAAATTCGCCAGAATCGTGCAATCACCGGGCATAGGCCAGAGAGAAATGACGACGCTGGCAGGAATGGTGGGTTTTAATAACCCTAAAACGCCTTCTCTCATTTCTTTGAGGCAAATCGCCTTAAAATCATGATGTTGGCGTCGACTGAATGCCATAATGCGAGAAATTAAATCTTGCCCCCGTTTGCAGCCATCTAATACTTTGCCTAAATTTTTATGCACAAGGCTTTCTTCCTGGACATCGTCTCTCGCCATTTCAACATAACCGATAATGGCATAGAGAATATTATTAAAATCATGCGCAATTCCGCCTGCCAAAGTTCCAATGGATTGGAGTTTTTGGCCTTGTAATAACGCTTTTTCCAGCTTTTGCTTGGTTTCTTCCGCATGAATACGGTCTGCTATTTCTTTTTTGAAGTTTTCATTAATGATTTCAAAGGATTTTTTGCTATGTTGAGTGACTTGGATGAGGCGGATGGCAAGACCCAATAAAATAGCCAATAAAATCCCTTGTCCTAGGATAATCCAAGTATGGGTATCCTCCGGTATTGCGCGAAATGGCCTGAATTGCAGGTAACATAGGAATATTGCAACCAAAATACCTACGCCAGCAGCAACGTAGGGCAGCCAAGGATAAGGGAGACGAATGTGATCATCTTTAAAATCGTGGCTCATAATTAATAGCTTAATCGATTTAAGCGATTGAGGCTATAAAGCAATTTATTATATACTTCACCATGGCAGCGTAGATATCTGGGCATGGACGTTCACTAATTTGAAGTAATGAGACTATGCAATTAAAAAAGATTAAGATTTCAGGTTTTAAATCGTTTGTTGATCCGACTACAGTATTGATTCCAAGCCAATTAGTCGCCATTGTTGGGCCTAATGGGTGCGGCAAATCAAATATTATTGATGCTGTTTGCTGGGTGATGGGCGAAAGTTCCGCGAAATATTTGCGCGGTGAGTCATTAACAGACGTTATTTTTAACGGTTCCAGTGCCAGAAAACCCGTAGGCCAAGCTTCAGTTGAGCTTATCTTTGATAATCAGGATGGCAGCCTGGGTGGTGAGTATGCGAGTTATGCTGAAATCTCAATCCGTCGTGTTATTAATCGCGATAGCGAGTCGAGTTATTTCTTGAATGGAACACGTTGCCGGCGTAGAGATATTATCGATATTTTCTTAGGTACGGGTTTAGGGCCTCGCAGTTATTCTATCATTGGCCAGAATATGATTTCTCGTATTATTGAGGCGAAACCGGATGATATGCGAGTTTATTTGGAAGAGGCGGCGGGTGTTTCCAAATACAAAGAAAGACGGCGTGAGACGGAAAATCGCATCCAGCATACCAAAGAAAACATGGCGCGTTTGGATGATATCCGCACCGAGTTGGATAAACAGTTAAATAGCTTAAAGCGTCAAGCGAATTCAGCCGAAAAGTTCAAATCATTAAAGCAAGAAGAACGCACGATACGCGCGCAATGGCTTGCAGCGCAATGGCGTCAATTTGATGCGAAATTGGTGCAATATTCATTACAAATCCAACAACAAGAAACCGGGCTTGAGGCCAAACAAGCTGAACTAAGCGAAATCAATTTAACGACCGATAGAAAGCGGGATGAACATCGTTTGGCGCATGAAACTTTCCAGGATATTCAACGTCGTTATTATTCGGCCGGGAATGAGATTACCCGGATCGAGCAAGACATTCATCATACCAAAGAACGTCAACAGCAATGGCAAGCTGATATGGATCAGGCTGAGCGTGATTGGTCTTTAGTGAAAGAAAATTTAGAAGAGGTTGAACAAGAGTTAAGTGATTTAACCGAAGAATCCCAGCAATTAGATCCAAAACTGAATGAAGCAACCCAAACAGCAAATGCTCTTCTTGAAGCTTATAGTGAAGCTGAAAATGCAATGCAGACGTGGCAGCAAGAATGGGATCAATTCAATCAGCACGCAGCGCAAACGACCCAGACGGCCGAAGTCGAACAAACTCGAATCGCGCATTTGGAGCAACGATTATCTGCACTTAAACAACGAAAAATGCAGCTTGAACAAGAACAAGCGCAAATCAATTTTTCTGAGCTAGACAAAGCGATTGAAACACTGTCGGAACAAATTTTGCAAATGACCGAATTGTCTGACGAACATAATCAAAAACTGAATGATGTTCGTCATGAAATTACTACGGTACAAACAATAGAGCAGCAAACGATTCAACAATTAGATCAAGTCCGTAACAATGCACAACGTTTACGTGGTCAACAAGCGTCTCTTGAAGCATTGCAGCAAACCGCATTAGGGCAACGCAATAATCCCGTTACTGCATGGTTGGCACAACATAATTTAGATAAAAAACTGCGTTTAGCGCAAAGTGTTGAAGTTGATGCAGGTTGGGAACAGGCAGCGGAAAAAGTATTAGGTACCCATTTGCAGGCGGTTTGTGTTGAGAACTTGACAGATATTGTGAGTGCGGTTGATGATTTAAAAGAAGGGAGCTTGTGTGTATTCTCAACGAAAGCTCCTGCAACGACCGACACTGCTAGCAAAGCAACCTTATTACTTAATAAAATCAAATCAAAATGGCCACTGGATTCTTTATTGTCCGGTATTTATGTGGCTGACACAGAAGAAGAAGCCTTAGAACTCTGTCAATCCTTAGAGCAACATGAATCCGTTATCACACGTGCGGGCGTATGGCTGAGTCCAACTTGGTTGCGTGTTTCACGCGATGAAAATCCGGCTGCGGGTGTGTTTCAGCGCGAGCAGGAGTTAAAACAATTAATTAAACAAGTGGCGCAATTAACTGAACATCAGGATGAGTTAGACGAAAAATTAATTCAAAGCCGCGAGCAATTAACCGAATTAGTCATCATGCGCGATGAATTGCAAAAAGTGGTAAATCAAGCACACGCAGAAGTTTTGCAAACAGAAGCGCAACGCAAAATGAAAGAAGAGCGGCGAGCTGAAATCAAAATACGTGCAGAACGTTGCCATACTGAACTTCTCGATAACACGGAACAGTATGAGCAAACTCAAACTGAATTAAGCCAGGCTCGTTCTGTTTGGCAGCAAGCTTTAAGTGATTTAGAAAAATTGGCTGATCAACGGGATGCTTTAGCCGAAGCGCGTGACCAATTACGCGACCGAGTGCAGCAAAACCGTCAAAAATTGAATGAGGCAAAAGAACTGCGCCATCAATTAGAAATTCGTTTGCAAACCACAAAATCACAGCAAGGTGCATTGCAACAAACTATTCTGCGTATGCAAACGCAATTAACCACACTGACCGAACGTAAAGAAACTTTACGCAAAGATTCTCATACTGGGACATCCTTACCCGATTTAGAAAAAAACTTAAGTGTAGCATTAAGTCATCGTTTGCAAATCGAAGAAGAATTGAATATTGCGCGCAGCACGATTAATGAACTCGAACATGAGTTACGTGACTTAGAAAACAAACGCCAAAGCGTTGAGCGTGAAATCGCAAAAATACGCGATATGTTGGAGACCTTGCGTCTTGAAGGACAAACTTTAAAAATTAAAACTGAGACGATTCATGAGCAGTTAAAAGAAACGCATCTTTTGCTCGAAGATATATTAAAAGAATTACCAGAAGATATGGCGCCTGAAATGTATCATCAGCAATTGGAACAAGTCACGTTGCGCATTACCCGTTTAGGCCCAATTAACCTCGTCGCGATTGAAGAATTTGCCTCCTGCTCTGAGCGCAAACAATATTTGGATAAACAAAATGAAGATTTGCTGGAAGGATTAACGACGCTGGAAAATGCGATCGCAAAAATTGATAAAGAAACCCGCGCACGCTTCAAAGAAACATTTGATAAAGTCAATGAACAATTCGAAGAATTATTCCCGAAAATTTTTGGGGGTGGTCGTGCGTATCTTGAATTAACCGGGGAAAATTTATTGGATGCAGGTATTACTGTGATGGCTTGTCCTCCCGGCAAACGCAATAGCACGATTCATTTGTTATCAGGCGGCGAAAAAGCCATGACAGCGATTGCCTTGGTGTTTTCTATTTTCCGTCTGAATCCAGCGCCATTTTGTTTGCTCGATGAAGTTGACGCGCCACTGGATGATGCTAATATTGGTCGTTTTTGTCAGTTAGTGAAAGCAATGGCAGATAAAACGCAATTTATTTTTATCAGTCATAATAAATTAGCGATTGAAATGGGTGAACACTTGATGGGTGTGACGATGCATGAGCCAGGTGTGTCGCGATTGGTAAGTGTCAATGTAGAAGAGGCTGTTAGTTTAGCAGGAGCATAGGAGTAAAACATGGATGTGTATATAGGTTTTGGGTTGTTATCTGCAGCAGTGGTGGTTTTGGTGTTTGTTATTTTTGATAGTTGGTTCAAATCCAGAAACCCACGCATGGCTGAAATGACAGAATTAAATGACAGATCAGATGATCCTGATTTTTCAATGCAGAGCGAGGCAAATGAATTAAATCAGCTTGAAATACATGACAGCATTGTGGATCGGCCTATTTTGCCGCATGATCAACTCGATATCGAAGAAAGTATGGTTGAAATGCATCACTCTTCGGAATTGGCGGATTTATGTGAAGGCGATTTGGATTTTGATGAGGTACATTCAGCGAATGCTGATGCACCCACGCTGCATTTAGTTAAAGAAGAAGCTGAACCAAAACCCATGCAATATAAGCCCAATACAGAGCCTCAGGCGACTTCCAAGCAAGATGGTTTACTCATTTTGAGTGTGATGGCAAAACCCAACACGCGTTTTGTTGCTTATGATTTGGTGCAAGCGATTTCAGCTGCGGGCATGCAACACGGCGAAATGAATATTTTTCATTATCATCAACAAACTATGACGGGAAGAGTCACACTTTTTAGTCTTGCTTCTGCGAGTAAGCCAGGTATTTTTGACTTGAATGATATTGGGAATATTTCTTGTGCGGGGCTCATGTTATTCATGGATATTGCAACGGTGCCTGACCCACAAAATGCATTTAGAATGATGCTAGAAACTGCAGAAAGATTGACAGATGATTTAGACGGTGAGTTGCGTGCGGATCCTCATACTCCCTGGAATGAAAAATTGGTCTGGCAATATCAACAAAAAATTATGCAATTTAAAGCTGCGACGAGATATGACAGTAAAAACCAGCTCCACGATTGAAGTCCAAATTAACAAGCTTCGTGATCAAATTAATGAGCATAATTATCGTTATTATGTATTGAATGATCCTCGTGTTTCTGATGCGGAATTTGATCAACTTTTTCAAAAGCTGAAAGATCTCGAAGAACAATATCCTGAATTAATTACCTCTGATTCGCCCACCCAGCGTGTGGGCGCCAAACCCCAGAAAGAATTTTCTGAAGTCAAACATGCAGTCCCTATGCTTTCTCTCGAAAATGGATTTACTGATGAAGATATTTTTAATTTTAATCAGCGAATACAAGATCGTTTGCACACAACAGAGGCGATTGAATATGTGTGTGAACCAAAACTGGATGGACTTGCAGTTACACTGATTTATGAAAATGGTGTATTAGTGCGTGCTGCAACACGTGGCGATGGTGAAACAGGTGAAGATATCACAGAAAATATTCGTACCATTCAAATGGTACCTTTGCACTTACGCGGCACGAATTTTCCGCGTGTGATTGAAGTGCGCGGTGAAGTTTATATGCCAAAAAAAGGTTTTCATGAATTAAATGCACGTGCGGAGAAAAAAGGGGAAAAAATATTTGTTAATCCTCGCAATGCCGCGGCAGGCAGTTTGCGGCAATTAAATCCGAAAATAACTGCGGAACGACCACTGGAAATTTTTTGTTACGGAGTCGGCGTGACTGAAGGCATTGAATTACCTCTTTTGCAAAACGACATGTATGCTCTGCTAAAAGATTTGGGATTGCGTGTGAATGACGAAGTCAAAGTTGTTGACGGCATTGAAAATTGTTTGAAATACCAACTTGCAATGACAAAAAAACGTAATGCGTTGCCTTACGAAATTGATGGTGTGGTGATTAAAGTAAATAGCATTGCCGATCAACATAAATTGGGTTTTGTTTCACGCGCACCACGTTGGGCCATTGCGCATAAATTTCCTGCTGAAGAAGTTCAAACCATCGTAGAATCAGTTGAATTTCAAGTCGGGCGTACGGGTGCATTAACGCCTGTTGCGCGTTTACAACCGGTATTTGTGAGTGGTGTCACTGTGAGCAACGCCACACTGCATAATATGGATGAGGTAATACGTAAAGATATTCATATCGGTGATCGCGTTATTGTGCGGCGCGCAGGAGATGTTATACCTGAAGTCGTTTCCGCGTTGAAAGAGCATCGTCCCGCGCAAGCTAAAGCGATCGTATTACCCACACAGTGTCCTGTTTGTCATTCAGAAGTTGAAATGATTGAAGGTGAAGCGGTTGCACGTTGTAGCGGCGGTTTATTTTGTCCTGCGCAACGCAAAGAAGCCATTAAACATTTTGCTTCACGTCGCGCACTGGACATTGAAGGTTTGGGTGATAAATTAGTGGAGCAATTAGTTGATACTGGTATGATAACCAGTGTCGCTGATTTGTATTCATTAACCTTGGATCAATTGGCGGGCTTGGATCGAATGGCAGAAAAATCCGCGCAAAATTTATTGGATGCTTTGGATAAAAGTAAAAACACCACTTTCGCGCGTTTTTTGCATGCATTGGGTATTCGTGAAGTAGGAGAAGCGACTGCTAAATTGTTGGCGAATTCATTTGGTGATTTAGCTATTTTGCTTACCGCGACGGAAGAAGAATTACAAAATATTCCTGATATTGGTCCTGTTGTTGCAAAACATATTGTGTCATTTTTTCGAGAAAAACATAATCGCAGTATTATCGAAAAATTGTTGCATGCGGGAATTCATTGGGAAAAAATTATCGTCGATAAAAAAGCGTTACCTTTAATAGGAAAAACATTTGTATTAACCGGCACAATGCAGGCAATGACACGTGATGAAGCCAAAGAAAAATTAGAGAGTTTAGGCGCGAAAGTCGCAGGCAGTGTTTCGATTAAAACGGATTATGTTGTGGTGGGTGAAGATGCTGGTTCAAAATTAGCAAAGGCGCAGCAGTTAAATATTAAAATATTAGATGAGGCGGGGTTTTTGGATTTTTTGGGGAAGATTTAGAGGGGTAGATACCCTCATCCCCGACCCTTCTCCCGTTGCCGGGAGAAGGGAGCTGATAAGAAGTAGCTCCCTTCTCCCGACGCAGAATGCGTTGGGAGAAGGGCAGGGGATGAGGGTATCAAAGGCAAGAGAGTGTCAATCAGATTTTTATTTTATACCGAAATCCTAAAAAAAGATTATCGTTTTGCTTGTTCGCAGAATAAACTAATTTTTCTTTTCCTTCGTTTTTTACCCAAAAGAAATTTTTTTGCTTGGTGGGAACAGCGAATCCAGTAAATTTAAAACATCTCCCTTCCCTCACACAATATGCATGGCGAGAAGGGTTTTAAGGATGGACAATTACCCCAATTTATAGCCTGAAGGGGGATTCATTGCACTGCTTCCCGATGGCGATGGGCTTCCTGATGAACCTTTTTTAGAAAGTAGCAACAAACCACCTCCGATGAAGGCAGTTAATGCGACGGTAGTTAATACTGCTATCGAATTCATTTCTTTTTCTTCGCCAGGTTGATCAGTTAGAGCAGGCTTATAAGCGTCAATCAGTGTGCTAAATGGCGTTGGCGTACCGAGCAGAATATTTTTAACAATCTCATTATCTGTCTCAATTCGATCAAGTTGATAGCCATATTGATCATTGCGTTTGATGAGTGAAAAATAGGAAGTAATAGGACCAGGAATAGCACCATTACAGTCAGCAAACAGAATTGGAATTTCGGAATAAGTGCACATCAATTTAATCGTATTGGATTTTTTATCACGCACAATATTCACTTGAGTAAATTCATTTGGGTACTGAATAATTTCCAATAAATTGACTGTGCTAGGACAGCGTATTTTTGCCAATAATAAATTGTATGTAACCATTCCAACTGCTTGAGTATTTGCTTCAATGATCGCATTCGCATTTTCTTTGCCGCCAAATAATTCAGATAATTTAGCAAGAATTTCATCATCTCTGATTTTATTAATTGGTTTACCAGGGAAATAATCAGCAAGTGATTTACCTTCACATAAAAAATTTCTCTGCAAATAGTCTTTGCGAAATTGTGTCATTTTTTCTTCTGAGCCTGGTTCAAAAAAACCGCGAGCAATAAATTGAGTCACATCTTTCATTAATAATGATGGAACAGAAGAAGAAAGAATTTTTAATCCAGCTTCTAATCGATAGCGATGAATAGTATGAGGCATAACAAAACTCCATGTAAGTAATTACCCAGTATAATATATCAAATGAAAATTTGCTTCCGCTTTCCTTCCGGCGTCGGTAAGAAACCAATTTCACAAAGATATTTCATGTAAAGACGTAATAATCGATCATTTAAATCAGGATAAGAAATTCCAGCGGTTTTAAGCGCAGCGATCGTGTGATTCATTTCAATTTTATACGCGTTAGGCGGAGTGATTTTTGATAAATAATGGGGTAAAAAAGAAAAGAGCGCATTTTCAGGACCAATTTTGGTAAGATGTTGGCGCCATTCTTTGTGAGAACATAATTTGATTGTATAACCATAATCATTTAGCCATGCAATCAAATCAGTCCACATAATTCCATTCGGATGATCGATATGATAAACATTAGATTTGTCAGGTTTTTGTAACGACAAATTAATGATAGCTTTACTGACGAAATCAACAGGTAATAACCGAATTTGTTCGTGCCAATTCGGTGCAAGACCGAGTTGAATACAGCCTTTGATGAGCAACAATAAAGAATCATTCATGTTGGTAATGCCACTATCTGATTGTCCCCAGATATGACCCGAACGATAAATCGAAACCGGTAGACCACGATTTTTTAATTGCGTCAGAAGGCGTTCAGAAACCCATTTGCTGAGTGCGTAGCCACCCACAAGTTGACTGGCATTGGCATCAGGAAATTCTTCTAATAGATGATTTTTATCATCTATTTTATTTGCTGCAGAAAGGGTTGAAATATAATGGATAGGTTTATCATATTGCTGTAAGGCAAATTTAATCATTTCTATCGTACCTTGTACATTGCTGGTGCGTAAATTAGTGTAAGAAGTAATTGTATTAATTTGTGCACTACAGTGATAAATCAAGTCAATTTTTCCAGCGAGACTTTTGTAAAGCTCAACCGGAATTCCAAACTGATCATTGCCGACATCACTTTCAATCATCACGATCCGTCGATTCGCTAGGGAAATTTCATCCGATAATTCATACCGATCAATATTCGTGATGAGACGTGTGGCAATGCTTTCAAATTTTCCTTTACGAATCAGACAATAAATTTTTGCATCCGTATTGGCTAACAATTCACGTAATAGATAAATACCAAGAAAACCTGCGGAACCTGTCAGTAATATCCCTTGAGGATTATAAATTGAAGAACTTAATATTTTATTTGGAATGACATCATCATGTAAAACGGCATCCCGCGCAATTTCATCTTGTATCGAAGTCTTGTGAGTATAATGCGTTCCTTTTGACTCAATATATTCTGCCATGATTGGAATAAACGGTAACTCAAAAAATATTCGTTCAGGAAGCGCTAATTTAAATTTTTGTAAGATACGTACGGATAATTCAGCGACGCGTTGGGAATTACCACCGATATCAAAAAAATTGTCTGTGATACTGACGGAATCTAAATTTAAAATATCACACCACATCGCATAAATTTCTTTTTCAATTTCATTACGCGGTTCAGCATGACTCCGTTCTAATAATCGCTCAAAATCTTTAGGCGGAGGTAATAAGCGCCAATCAATTTTTCCATTAAATGTTAAAGGCAGATTGGTTAGCGTACTAAAAACAGTAGGAATCATGTAATTCGGTAATTTGCGTTTAAGCGCGCTCCTTAAGCTACGCTTCGCTGCTGCGCTTTGCAGTGTTTCCATGAGATTATGCGTTGAAAGATAATATTCGACACTTTTTTGTAATAAATTTTGTTGTTTATTGGTTTGCTCAAATTGAATGCCTGCACGTTGTTCGCGCTGCCAAATGACTTTGCCACTTAACCACAATGCTTCGTTGAAACCCGGTAATTTTAAATTTAAGCGTACACTCTGGCCTTTGACTAATTCATCAGTCGCGCCGGTTAGGGCAATACCTGACTTTGAAATATCTTCACTTAATGCTTGTAAATAATGCATTTTGTCGATAGAGATGAGACAGCGTTCTTGATAAGGAATACGGATTTTATCTAGATTAGGTACAAGATAGGCGATTAATGTTTTAGCGCCATTCGTCAATTCTTTTGCAATAACAACCACTTCATTGACATCAGGATATTGATTCAATGCAGTTTCAATTTCGCTGAGTTCGATGCGATAGCCACTTAATTTTATTTGATGATCAATACGACCTACAAATTCCAAATTTCCATCTTTAAGCCAACGAACTAAATCACCCGTACGATAAACTTTTGCATCGGGGTCATCACTAAAAATGTTACGAACAAATTTGTCGCGCGTCAATTGTGGACGATTCAAATAGCCTGCGGAAAGATTTGCACCGCCAATTAAAAGTTCGCCTACATTACCGATCGGTACCGGTTCCATGTGTTGATCAACCACATAGACTTCTGAGTTTGCCAGCGCTTTTCCTATGGGTGGCGGCAAATGTTTTGTGGCATCCGGTGGTGTATTTGCGTGATAAATTTTAATAAAGGTTGTTTCAATCGTTGCTTCAGCAGGACCATACACATTCCAGATATCGAATGGATAAATTTGCGCGGGATAATGCGCGAGCATTTCACCACCTAATTTGATTAATCTAAGACTGAGTTGATCAGGCCAAGAAAGATTAAATAACACTTGCGCATAAGCAGTAGGTAAATCACAAAGCGTAATTTTTTCCTGTACGAGCCAAGCCATGAATAATGCTGGCGAAAATTTCACATGATCATCGACTATATTGATATTTGCACCGTTTAAAAGAAAAGGAATAGTTTCACAAAAAAACGTATCAAAACCCTGTGAAGCAAATTGCGATGCACGATCGTTGGAAGTAATATCAAAACAGGATTTATACCAATTGCTTAAGTTGACCAAGCTTGAGTGATTAATGATGACTCCTTTGGGTTCGCCTGTTGTGCCTGAAGTATAAATAACATAGGCATGCCGTTCATTACTATCGGATTTAACAATCGGTAATTGTTTCGGGAGATGCTTTACCACAGAAAGATTTTCATCAATAATAACGGTCTTATATAAAAATTCCTTATCAATTCTTTGTGTATTGTTGACTAAAATAAGATGCGTTGTGCTATCTTCAATGATGAATTTAATGTTTTCATCGGAATATTTTGGATTAATTGGAACATAGACTGCGCCAATTTTAAATATGGCAAGCATGGTTGCAATTAAAAGTGGGGTACGTTCCATCAAGACAGCGATCGTATCTCCAAAACGGATTTTGCGTTGTGCTAAGAGATGGGCAATTTGATTGGAGATTTCATCTAATTCTTTGTAGGTCATATTGGTTTGGTTGTGTGTGATAGCAATATAATCCGGTGTTCGTCGCGCTTGTTGGATAAATAAATTATGCACGCATTCATTTTTTTTGACGGAAAAACGTTTGTATTGCAGTTTATTCCATTCATGCAATAATTCTTGTCTTTCTTCGGAAGTCAGAATCGAATAATGCGTCACTAATTGATCAGGATCAGATACAATTTTTTTAAGTATTACGCGATAATGTTCTATTAAATTGACTAGACTATCTTGTGTGAATCGTTTCGTATTACATAAAATGCTTAATTTTAATGGAGATTCACTTTGCATAATCAATACAAGTGGATAAATACCAGGATCTAACGTACTGAGATTTAAATTTTCTTTTTGAATGGAAGTAATTTTTTTCGATGGATAGAGTAATAAATAATTAAATAAATTTTTAAAGGCAGCGCTGCTTTGAGTTTCTTTGCCAAATGTTTTTATATGTTTATTGTTTTCTATTAATTTTGCTTCTGTGTTATTTAAATAATTCAATATCGTTTCTTCTTCATGAATAGTCGAGCGCACTGGGAGTAGGGGCGGGAGAATAGATAATTCTTTGCTTTTAGTATTTTTTGCAATACACGCCATCCCGTAAATGATATCGTCTGCAGTGGAATAGCGATTTAATAATAATCCCCATGCGCCATGAATAAGGGTGGAAATTGTTAGTTTATTTTTTACTACGAATTTTTTTAAAATTTTTGCTAATTCAGAATCAATGGGAATTTCTTCGTGATGATAGGTGCGTATGTTTTTTCTTTTTAAGCTAGATCGATCGATTTCAAAATCTTCTAACCATACTTTGGAATGTGAGGAAAAATTTTCAATGACATGCTTCCAATAGCCCGTCATAGCAGGCGTTTTTTTTGCAGATTTTTTTGATTTTTTGACAGGCATTACAATGTCCTCTCAAAAGGTCATCAAACTTCTTTCTTCTAATTTGGCGATTTTATTAAATTGTAAAATAATCTTTTGTTCCGGTAAGGGTCTGCTGAGGTAATAACCTTGCACGATATCACACCCATTATCTGCGAGATATTGCAATTGTTCTGCGGTTTCAACGCCTTCTGCCACGACTTTCATTCCAAGACTATGCGCCAGTGCAATGACTGCACTGATAATGGCGGTATCATTTTGATTGTAAGAAATTCCTTTAATAAATGTTTGATCGATTTTCAAAATGCTAATTGGAAATTTTTTAAGATAACTGATCGAAGTATATCCGGTGCCAAAATCATCCACAGAAATATGTACGCCACTATTTTTGATACGTTGCAGTTTACTCACTGTTGCTTCAACATCTGACATCATTGCGGTTTCTGTGATTTCAAGTTCGAGATATTTGGGGTCAAGTGAAAATTCCAAAAGAATACTTTCAACTAATTTTGCAATATCTTGATGTTGAAATTGTTTTGGCGAAAGATTAACAGCAACGATGACAGGTTCGAAGCCTTGTTGCTGCCAAGCTTTACTCGCTTTGCAAGCTTCGCGTAATGCCCATTCACCAATTTGCATGATAAGACCTGTTTCCTCGGCGAGCGGAATAAACTCAATGGGGTTAATCAAACCCAGTTCCGGATTTTCCCAACGAATTAATGCTTCTACACCTGCAATTGAGCCATCATTTAAATTTAATTTTGGTTGATAATGCAGTACAAATTCATTATTACTAATGGCTTTTCGCAATGCAGCTTCAAGTTTTATATGCTCATGTGCTTCCACACTCATTTCTCGAGTGAAATATTGAAATACGCTGCCACCGGATTGTTTTACATTGTGCATGACGATATCGGCATTTTTTTGTAAATCTTCCAGTGATTCTCCATCATTTGGGTAAATACAAATGCCAATACTAATCGTCACCATTAATTCATGATTTTCAATTTTGATGGGCTCAGCACACACTTGTAATAATTTATCAGCGACGGGACTTGCAAATTTGGGATGTCCAATATCATTTAATAAAATGATAAATTCATCGCCGCCCAATCGAGCTAAAATATCACCCGAACGTAATACCGTTCTAAAACGATTGGCTATTTCTTTTAAAACGAGATCGCCTGCGGCAACACCCAGTTCATCATTTATATTTTTAAATCGATCAATATCAATAAATAAAATAGCCATCATTTTTTTATGCCGGCTTGAATGGTGGAGGGTTTTGTTGAGCATTTCATGAAAAAAAACGCGATTGGGCAATGAGGTTAAATCATCGTAATGTGCCAAATGGATTAAATGTGCTTTATGAAGGGTGAGTTCATTTTCAATTTGTTCGTGATCAGTGAGTTCTTGATTTAATTGTGGATGATTATCTATCGGCTTTGCAGGTGGATCAAGATGATTGAGTATCAGAAAATCGAATAGCCATAGAATAAGTAGTAATGATGTTGCCCCTAAGATGATAAAACTGATGGTATAAATGGGTGTTGGATCTGAGAAGCTGCGCATTAAAAAGAGTTTTGATCCAGTATAAGTTAGCGTGAGAAAACTAACCCAGACTAGACCCACTCCAAATAATATTTTATTGCGCAACTTCATAATGGCTCCTTTAGATACAAAAAGATCAAGCCACCGTGGAATGCGGTTGGTATAAGTGTATTTTAACATATTATGCTGGCAGGTTTTTGCTATTTTGCGGTGTTTTGATCTTGTTGTGGTCATTCTTCTTGAGCGTAATTACAGATTTTCAGCACCCTCATCCCCAGCCCTTCTCCCAACGCATTCTGCGTTGGGAGAAGGGAGTTTAACATTTTAGCTCCCTTCTCCCGGCAACGGGAGAAGGGCTGGGGATGAGGGTGTAGAATGACATTATGTCCTTGATGATGGGCTACTACGTTGATGTTCTTGTAACTCTACTTCTATTGGAGATTCTTGCTTATCTTCTTTACCTAATTTATCTAAATGAATTGTTATACTCCTATATAAGTTTCCTTTACTTTTTCCTTCTGTCACTCTCTTTTCAATAGTTTTTTTGAATTCTCTCAATTGATCTCTTACCGCTTCGTCAGATTCTGCTTTGTTTAATGCGAGAGCGAGTGTTTTTGCTATTTCTATAATATAATCTTTCCTCTCTTTTCTTTCTAATAAATAATCCAATACGATATTTAAACTTGATGTTTTAACATCTTCAACGCTCGTCTTATTTTTTGCTTGAAAGATAGATTTCTTAATAGTTTCCTCAATTTCAATTTCTCTTTTTCTTTTCCATAAAAGTTCATCCAAGATGACACTTTTTACCCTCGTTTTATATTCTGCCTCTACTTTTATCATAGCTGCGGAACCATAAAGTCTAGATAATTTTGCTAATTGTGCATCCACAACTTCTTGCAATCTTCCTGGCTTACCATTGAGCTGAGCAGAATAAAATTCATTTATTCTTTTTAATACCATTAAAATAAGAATTATTTCACCTCGTGAACGGGTGGTGGATTTATTGGCGTCTTCTATGTGATCGAGCGCAGTTTCTATCAAGAAATTTTTTTTGTCATAAAGAGTCTTATCATCGCTCCACTTCTCTTTGCGGCAATAATAAGTTAACAAGATTCCTCGCGTTGAATCTTTAAAATAATCAAAAGTATTAGATTCTAGGTCATAATCTTTACTTTCATACACGGCTCTATCTTTCATGTGATTTATTCCCCGTTTTATTGGTGAATTATTATATCACATTATGATCAAATTTTGTTATTTAACGCCATTTTCGATCTTATTTTGCTCCTTACCATCTAATAATTCACGCATTTTGGCTTTAATCATATCAATTGCGATCCGATTGCCGCCGCCGCGCGGAACAATAATATCTGCGTAGCGTTTGGAGGGTTCAATGAACTGAAGATACATGGGGCGTACTGTTTCTTCATATTGTTTAATGACCGAATCCAGCGAGCGGCCACGTTCATTCATGTCACGTTTCATGCGGCGAATCAGGCAAATATCTAACGCGGTTTCCATAAAAATACGGATATCCATTAACTCGCGTAATTTGGGTTCGATAAATAACAAAATGCCTTCTAAAACAATAATCGTATGTTGACCGATTTTGCGGGTTTCTTTTTCGCGTAAATGCATAGAATGATTATAAATAGGCACATTAACGGGATTGCCTAATTGTAATTGTATTAAGTGTTGAATCAGTAATTCATGATCCAGAGAATTGGGATGGTCATAATTAATTTTCGTGCGTTCTTCAAAAGGTATGTTGCTGTGATCTTTGTAATAGGAATCTTCTGAAATGACGACAACTTGGTCGGAGCCCAATTCGTTTACGATGGTATTTGCCAATAAACTTTTGCCAGAAGCGGATGCTCCGGAAATACCAATGATAATTGCTTTTTTACTCAAGGGTTATCTCCTCAATAATACGTTCAATGCACCGCGGCCACCGCTTTTGGCGGGAGCACTGCAAAAAGCCAGCACTTCTTCAGTTTGACGCAGCCAATGGTTCAATTTATTTTTTAAGATCGCTTGATTGCTATAGCGTCCTTTTCCATGAATAATCAACACGTGCCGCAATCCTTGTTGCCGACAGCGCTGTAGAAATTCACTCAGCGATTGGCGCGCTTCTTCCACTTTTTTGCCATGCAAATCCAAGATAGCGTCTACATTATATTGACCCAAGCGCAATTTGCGAAGCATTTTATACTGTACCCCTGAACGGGCAAATTCTAAATGATCTTCGCCGCTGACCGAAGGTAGATTTTCATGATCCGAAAACTGAAACCCCATTTGTGGTTCATCTACCACTGCATTTTGACGCCGTTTTGGTGTTGGACGATTGACTTGGTCTATAGAAGTTTTCGTGTGCTTTAACGGCTTAACTCCGCGCATTGCTTCGCGAAAGGCAGTTTTGTCATCTTCTGAGAGGTCGGTTTTTTTTAATTTAGCCATTGTCGGTTCGATTTTCGTTTCGATATAAAGATATGGTATAGCATAAATTTCCCTTCTGCGAAGCATATGAACAATTTGTGAAAATTATGTTAAAATGCCCCACTTTAGCTGAGATTTTACTAACTATATGAATGATAAAGACATATTACAACGCTTCATCTTTGAAAATGCTTCTGTGCGTGGTGAAATAGTGCGTCTCGAAGAAAGTTATCAAACGATCATGAATCAGCATAAATACCCGCCCGTCATTCAACATATTTTAGGTGAAATGCTCATTGTGGCTTGTCTTTTGAGTGCAAGCATTAAATTTAAGGGACGTGTGACTGTACAGTTTCAAGGAAAAGGGGGGTTGAAATTGTTAGTTGCGCAGTCAAATCATAATTTAGAATTGCGTGGTCTTGCGGAATGGCAGGGTGATTTTGCTCCGGAAGAATTGTTGGCTCAGCTTAAACAAGGTGTATTGGCAGTGACGATGGATCCTGAAACAGAGGGCAGTAATCGCTACCAAGGCATTGTTCCCTGGCAGGGTGATTCACTTGCTCAATCGATTGAAGGCTATTTTAGTCATTCAGAACAAGTGCCTACTCGCATCTGGTTGGCAGTGGACCAAAACCGTGCTGCTGGATTTCTTATTCAAGTGATGCCACGCGAATCAAACCGTAAAGGACAAAGTGAAGAACATGAATCTGCTTGGGAACATATTTCCCATCTTAGCGCGACGTTGACTGCGCGAGAACTTTTGCAACTCGATAATCAAGTTTTGTTGAAACGACTTTATGTAGAAGAAGATGTACGTATATTTGCACCGTCACCGGTCTCTTTTCGTTGTACTTGTTCAGTGAAACGCAGTGAAAATGCCTTACGCATGTTGGGTGAAGCAGAAGTTTTAGAAGAATTAAATGAAAAACAGCAGATCATTGTGATTTGTGAATTTTGCAATAAAGAATTTCTTTTTGACCGAGTTGATGTCGCTCGAATTTTTAAACAGGGCGATGCAGATTTATCAACGAAATTACATTAGGATTCCTATGAGAGTACGTAAAAAATGGCTTGTTTGCAGTCTCATTACGCTTGTATTGATAATCGGGATCCGTGCGCTTATCAAATATCATCAAAGTAATGTCCCGATGGCGCAGGAAAGAGTGGTGGTCGATGCCGAACAAGTGAAAGCAGGAAGTATTCCCATTGAGGCGCATGTTATTGGAACGCTGGTCGCAGCCAATAATACGGAAATTACGCCAGAAATCGCAGGTCATGTCGCCAAAATTTTTTTTCAAGATGGCGGCGTGATTGTGAAGCAAGGTACCAAGCTAGTTCAACTTGATGATGCAGCCTATAAAGCAAAATTAACTTCAGACAAAGCAAATTTGATTTACAGTGAAACCGACTATAAACGCAAAGTTTTACTTGGCAAACAAGGCGCTATTTCACAACAGGCAATTGATCAAGCACTCGCTGATTTAAAAACGAAAGAAGCGGCGGTTGAAGAAAGCGAAGTGGATGTGAGTAAAATGCTTTTAACAGCACCTTTTGATGGAGTGTTGGGGAAATTTAATATTAGCCCGGGGGATTATGTGACAGTGGGCCAAAAAATTGTTTCACTCACGGATATTCAGCATTTACATGTCGAATATTCTGTGTCTGAAAAATATTTAGCACAATTAAAACCCGGCCAAACAATTAAAATTACCACCAGTTCCTATCCAAATAAAGAATTTACGGGAGTCGTGAAATTTATTTCGCCTACGATCAATAATGAAGATCGTACTATTTCACTTTATGCAGAACTTTCTAATGAAGAACATCTATTAACATCGGGTATGTTTGTCAATGTCATCCAAGAATTAGGTTCAGAGAATAATGTCATGATTATTCCTGCCAATAGTTTGGTGCCGACGATAGATGGTCAGCAAGTTTATAAAATTGTCGACAACAAAGTGATGGCTGTCTCCGTGAATATTGGTCAACGCATTCAAAATGCCGTGCAAATTACATCAGGACTCGCACTCGGTGACAAAGTTGTTACGGCAGGTCAGCAAAAATTAAAAGATGGGATGGCTGTTCAAGTTAATTTGTCTAAAATGACGGTTTAACGTCAGTGTTAAGGACACTGTCATCCTGAGAGCGTTTTTTTGCTCGAAGGATCACTCGGGGTATATTGAGTGATCCTTCGTTTCACTCAGGATGACAAAATGTAATTACAATATGATCTATGAGGAATAGGATGAAAATACAATCCGTGATATTTGGTGGGGCGGCGCTAGGTGGGACAGTGGGTGTATTTTGCGACATGATACATGCAGTTATATTGCCACAATATTATTTTACAACCTATATCAATGATCACATAGGTGAATATCCAGGTTGTAGCAAAAAAATTGTGTATTTAAATGATGAATATAAAAACGTGGTTGTTTGTGAACAGGCAGATGTAGGTAATGCATTTTACAATGCAACGAAGAGTTATGCAGACTCTCAAACAGAAGCAGATCTCAATTCAATGACTTTTTTAAAATTTAGTTTCGGAGGATTTATTCTAGGCGGGCTCGTTGGTTATTATTGTGCAGATCCCGCAGAAAATCAAATCCAACCCGTACACATCCATCCAATACAAGTTCAACCTGTTATGGTCGTAAACATAGCAGCTGTACCGGACGTATACCCACCTAACTCACCCACCCATCCTCCTGCGCCACAGGCTGACGAGGATGATGATCTGGTTATAGGCCCAAATATCGAGTCAAATTATTCTCCAATGTTCTTTAAATCGGAGCAACCGTTAGCTAATTGTGGAAATAAAGAAGCGAGATTAGGAGAAGGGGAATCTTTATTACCAAGAAAAGGAATTTCCTACGGATCGGTAAACACTTAACTAGGTATATATAATGGGATTTACAGAATTTTTCATTCGCCGACCGGCTTTTACCATTGTGATCAGTTTGGTTTTGGCGATCGTTGGAATAATCAGTTATTCTCATCTCGCCGTGCGCTGGGTTCCGAATATTAATCCACCGTTTGTTTCCATTCATACCGAATATCCTGGCGCGAGTGCGAATTTAATCGAATCACAAATCACCACACCAATTGAAAATGCACTCGCGGGTGTGGATGGAATTGAAACTTTATCTTCAAATAGCAAACAAGACGCGAGTAACGTCAATATTCAATTCAAATTAGGGCATAACATTAATGCTGCGGTAGAAGATGTGCGCAGCGCATTACAACATATTTCAAGTTCTCTGCCGAAAAATGCAAAAGTGCCTGAAATTGAAAAAGCAGATCCTAATGCGACTCCCATTCTCTTCATTGCATTTTCGGATTCCAACCGTTCGGCAGAAGAAGTGAGTGATTATGTCAAACAATTTATTTTGCCAAATTTCCAATCCGTTGACGGTGTGGCAACGGTGTTGACTTATGGCGAAAGAACGTCGGCCATGCGCATTTGGTTGGATCCAATGAAAATGGCTGCGTTTAATGTCACAGTCGATGATGTGGATCGCGTGCTATCACAACAAAATGTGGAAGTACCGAGTGGAAAAATTCGTGGCGCAACGCGATTTTATAGTGTCGTGACCAATGAAACATTAAAGACCGCGAGTGAATTTAACGATTTAATTATTCGCGATAATCAAAATCAAATTGTACGCTTAAAAGATATCGGCCAAGCTGTCGTCGATGCAGAAAATACCGATACTATTTTTCGTTTGAATGGGCAATCTGCCGTCGCACTCGCCATTATTCCACAATCCACAGCAAATCCATTAGATGTTGCAAACGATGTGCAAAAAGAATTTAACTTGATCACCAAAACATTACCGCAAGGAATGCAAGGCAATGTTGCTTTTAATCAAGCGAAATTTATTCAAGCCTCGATTAAGCATGTGTATGAATCTTTATTTGAAGCAATCACACTCGTTTTAATTGTCATCTATTTATTTCTGGCAAGCTGGCGTGCTGCCATTATTCCAATTGTCACTATTCCAGTTTGTTTGATCGGTACGTTTGCTGTGATGTATTTGCTAGGGATTAGCATCAATACGATCACGTTGATGGCTTTTGTGTTGGCGATTGGTTTAGTTGTCGATGATGCGATTGTGATGCTGGAAAATATTAATCGTTATGTGGAATCAGGGATGCAACCGTTTGCAGCCGCGATTAAAGGCAGCCGTGAAATTGTTTTTCCTATCATCGCGATGACGATCACATTAGCGGCAGTCTATGCACCCATTGCATTTACCTCAGGTATGTTAGGCGCAGTATTTTGGGAATTTGCCATCACACTCGCCGGTGCTGTGATCATTTCTGGTATCGTTGCATTAACGCTTTCGCCCATGATGTCCGCGCGTTTATTAGAGCAAAATCACCCGAGTGAATATAGTCAATGGCTGCGCGTGCGTTTTCAATTATTGCAAGAAAAATATCAAGCTTTATTAACTTTAATGTTAACAAAAAAATTGGCTATTCTGATTTTGTTATGTTGTGTTGGTGCAGTCGGATTTATTATTTATCGCACATTGCCTTCCGAAGTTTCACCCATGGAAGATATGAGTGAAGTGGAAGCCTATATTTCCGCGCCGCGTGATGCCAGTTTTGCGTATACGGATTCTTACATGCGTCAGTTGGAAGAAATTAATAAAAAAATTCCTGAGGTTGAGTCTTTCATTTCGCAAGCGGGGTTTTGGTCACCTTCAAAAGGAATGCAATTTATTAATTTAGTTCCCGAGGACAAACGTACGCACACGGAAATGCAAATCGTCCAAGCACTTGATTCGCAAGTGAGTAAAATTGCGGGTGTTAAAGTCAATATTTCACCGGCGACATCCCCTTTGATGTGGTTTTCAGATGATGATGGTTCGACTGTTTCGATGCGTATCATGACTTCAATGGATTATAAAAATTTGCAAGCACTCATGCAGCGTGTAATCAAAGCCGCACAAAAATATCCGGGTTTTACGCGCGTAGACAGTAGTTTGAAATGGGATGGTTCGCAATTTGAGATTAACGTTAATCGTGAGAAAGCGTCTGATATAAAAGTGCCAATGCAAGATATCACCAATACGATTTCCACTTTTTTAGCGGGACATAATACTGGGCATTTCGAATATGATGGAAATTTATATGATATTATTGTGCAAATGAATATGGCGTCATTAGCAAACCCCAATATTGTTTCCGAACTTTATGTCCGTAATCTTAATAATAAAATGGTTCCTTTATCCGATTTGGTGACAGTCACTGAGACGACAAATCCAGAATCATTGCCTCACTATGATCGACTGCGCGCGGATAGCTTGCATGCCAGTTTGAAACCCGGTTATACCATTGCCAATGCAGTTGCAGCACTCCAAAATATTGCGCGTGAAGTATTGCCAGACAATGCTAAATATACATTTGAAGGTGAGGCACAAACGTATTTGGATTCCAGTGGTAAAATGAATACGACATTTTTGTTGGCGTTAATTTTTATTTATCTTGTGTTAGTCGCGCAATTTGAAAGTTTTATTGATCCGTTTATTATTTTGCTCACTGTGCCTTTTGCGGTTATTGGTGCTTTACTGACATTAAAACTGGCGGGAGGAAGTTTAAATATATATAGTGACATTGCGCTGGTGACTTTAATTGGTTTAATCGCAAAGCATGGGATTTTGATTACAGAATTTGCGAACCAAGAACGCGCGAGAGGGAAATCCATTGAAGATGCGGTGATTTATGCAGCTAAATTGCGTTTACGGCCGATTCTCATGACAACAGCTGCCATGGTGTTAGGGGCTTTTCCTCTGGCGTTTGCAAATGGTCCTGGTGCGGAAACACGTCATCAAATTGGTTGGGTCGTGGTGGGCGGATTATTGTTGGGGACATTTTTCTCCCTGATTGTTGTGCCAGTCGCGTATACTTATTTGGCGAAATTTAAAAATGTCGATAGTGCAGTATTAGCAAATCAAGAAACTTAGGACTTAGAAAATATGCTGAATTTATTTTATGATTTTGTTCCCGTTTTATTATTTTTCTTTGCATTCAAATTGAAAGGAATTTATGTCGCGACCGTGGTTGGCATTGTTGCGACAGCCATACAAGTTTTGCTGACTCTCCTTTGGAAGAGAAAGTTTGATAAAAAGCAATTAATTACTCTAGCGGTATTTATTATTTTTGGCGGCATGACGCTTTATTTTCATAATCCCATTTTTGTCAAATGGAAACCGAGCGTGATATTTTGGGTATTTGGTTTAGTGTTTTTATTGAGTCAAGTTATCGGTAAAAAACCACTGATTCAGCGCATGATGGAAGGAATGTTAGAAGAAAATAATAATAAAATGCCAGATCGAGTGTGGAAAAAAATGAATTTGGCATGGGCCATATTTTTTATTTCACTGGGTACACTGAATATTTATATTGCCTATCACTACAGCACGGATACTTGGGTCAACTTTAAATTTTATGGAATCTTAGGTTTATTGTTTATTTTTAGTTTTTTACAAGCGTTGTGTTTAGCGCGTTATTTGTCGACTGAAGTGAAACAATAATGGAATCAACAGAACGGATCGTATTGATCAAACACCGACTGCAACAAGCATTTTCACCGACTGAATTGGATGTTATTGATGATAGTGAAAAACATCGCGGTCATGCCGGCAGTCGTGATGGAGCAGGGCATTATACGGTCGTTATCAAAGCGGATTGTTTCAAAGAAAAGTCACGCATTGAAATACATCGCGAAATTTATCGTGTGTTGAATGATCTTATTCCTCATGAAATTCATGCTTTGTGCATTAAGTTATAGAGTAGCGGTGCCCCCACGAATTTTACCAATCAAAATAGTTGCTTAGAAAGCCTTCCTAAGCAACTATTTTGATTGGTAAAATGCATGGGAACCCCTCAGTGTTTCGCCTCATTAAGATTTCCTTAACTCTTGCTTGCTAAAATACCAACTTCGGTAAAAAGGTATAATTTATGTCTAGAGCAAGAGAAACAATTCAAGCATCATCAATTGATTTTGATGGTTGTTATGGTCGACAAGAATTAAAAAAGTCAAAAAAGTCAAACGTAGCAAACAATACACATGTAGCAAACAATACGCATTTGGTGACCGAGATATGCGGTAACCGTGGTCGAAAAATATTGATGGTAGGTTCTAATCGACAAGATTACTACGTTAATAAACATAATTCTGAAAAAAATGGCAACGGCTGCTGTTTTTCAGAAATGGTAATTTTAGAAAGCTATCTAAAAACACAACAAATTCCAGTTCACTTAGACAAACTCTTATTAGCCGATATCGACAATTACTATCCACTCGGCTTTTCTTTCGATAGGGCATTACAAGAAGATGCTAAAAAGATTAAGCATCTGGAGTGGGCTCACGCATGGGATAATTCAAAACTAAGGATTCTCTATGCGCAAATGCATTATTTGGCATCTGAAAATCCTAATGCAGATATTAACTATGATTTTTATGATGATAGAAAGGAGATGCTTCTCGGTTTAAATAAATTATTTAAGAAAAATCCTGGATTAAAACCCGGTAATGTAAAATTAAATTTACGTCATTGGGCCGGCGGTGATGATGGTCCAGATTTGATTGGCTCCCATGATTTTTCTGATGAGACACCTATTGATTATAATTGGCAAAATAATGTTAGGTTTTTAGGAAGTGACGAAAACTGCGAGGGTTATGATACAGAACGGAAAGTTCGTCCCGAAATGATTCCCAATTTTTTACAAAAACGTGTCTTAATTGATCCAAAATATAAAAACGAAGTTTGTGAATTTAAGTTTTCTGAAGTTTTTGAATTTAAGTCTTCTCTTGATAAGCAACTTAAAGATGCAAATCACTCTCGTCACACACAAGAATTTAAAAATGCACTAGACATCTATGTAAACATAAATCCAACGTTATTATCTAGTGATGAGAGATTTCTATATTTTAAGAAATTAGCGCGGACATTTTTTGATTATGCCAAAGAAAATCCTGCTTTTGTCAAAAAGAATAAGGCACTCTTTTCCCAATATACTTCAATAGGAGCATTAATACAAAAATTCAAATTTGAGTATTTCTGTGACGTTCAAAAAAAATCGCCTAATGAGGCAAAAAATCTTTTTGCTAAGATTGAGTTCCGTCTTTTGAGTGCGGTAGATAGGGAAAGATATAGAGATAAAATGCCTAGAATCCATGGAAGTGAGTTTAAAAGTATTATTCAAAAATATAATAATTCACTAGCATGGTGGAGCGCTGGCTTATTCGGTGGTAGCGACGCTATGAAAGAGTTAAAAAAATTAAGTGATAAAGACTACGTGACTATAGATCAAATGGAAGAAGCTATTTGCACTGATAAAGAAGGTGGAAGAAGGGTTGCTTTATTGCGTGGCGTGGGTTCAGTGAATGGCAGTAACACAGATGCGATAATCCACGAGCTCAGTGGAGCATTTCAGCTGAAACCAACATAAACATTCTCTCACCCACGTCATTCCGCGCTAGAACACGCGGATGACACTGATTTTCTCCCCACAAAATTCTGTGCGCGATCCCGCAACACATGATCCATTAATACCAAAGCGACCATCGCTTCCGCAATCGGCGTTGCACGTATTCCAACACAAGGATCATGTCGTCCCATCACAGAAAGTGTCGTTGCTTCATTATAAATATTTATCGTCTCAATAGGCGTTGTAATACTCGAAGTGGGTTTCATGGCAATGCTAGTCATAATAGTTTGCCCAGTGGAAATGCCACCTAAGATACCGCCCGCTTCATTTGATAAAAATCCTGTGGGAGTCATCGCATCGCGATGTTTTGATCCTCTTTGCGTAACTGCAGAAAATCCCGCGCCCACTTCAACGCCTTTTACGGCAGGAATACTCATCAGTGCATGCGCAAGATCTGCATCCAAACGATCAAACACTGGTTCACCCAAACCCACAGGAACACCTTCAGCAAGTATATTGATACGTGCACCGATGGAATCACCTTGTCTGCGTAATTCAGTGATAAAATTTTCCAGCTCAACGACTTTATTTGGATCAGGACAAAAAAACGGATTGTTAGTTGTTTCTGCTAAATCGATTTTATCCATGCTAATGGGACCGAGTGCAGCAAGATAACCTTGAATGCGAATGCCATAATTTTCGCGCAAATATTTTTTTGCAACAGCACCTGCGGCAACACGCATGACCGTTTCGCGTGCGGATGCTCGACCTCCACCGAGATGATCACGCAAACCATATTTTTTTTGATAAGTAAAATCAGCATGCCCCGGACGAAATTCATTTTTGAGTTCTGCATAATCACTCGCACGTTGATTGGTGTTTTCAACCAGTAAACCAATTGGCGTGCCAGTCGTCAAACCTTCAAAAACGCCGGAAACAATTTTTACTTCATCTTTTTCATGACGCTGTGAGGTATGTTTTGATAGGCCAGGGCGTCTGCGTTCAAGTTCTTTTTGAATATCATCAACTGATAAAGCAAGTCCCGGTGGACAACCATCAATGACACAACCGTATAATGGACCATGACTTTCGCCGAAAGTGGTGACAACAAATAATTTTCCAATGCTGTTACCCGACATAATTAACCTTTGCGAGTAAATTCTGACATTCAACAAGTTGTTCTGCCGTTAAGAGAAAAACACCGCCACCACCACGTTGAAATTCCAGCCAAGTGAAAGGTATTTCGGGAAAAGCATCCGCCAATGCATACTCACTATTGCCAACTTCAACGATCAAAATTCCGTGTGGGTTTAGATAAGCAGGAGCTTGTTGTAAAATTCGAATCACAATATCAAGACCTGATTTACCCGCTTTAAGACCGAGTTTAGGTTCATGATGATATTCTTCGGGTAAATTTGCCATGTCTTCTTCATCCACATAAGGCGGATTGCTGACTATCAAATCATATTTTTGAAGCTCGAGTGAATCGAATAAATCAGCCTGATGAAGCTCAACTTGATTTTCCACCTCATGACGAAGCACATTAATTTTTGCGACGGCAAGTGCATCCGTTGCAATATCGGTTGCATCGACATAAGCTTCCGGAAATGCTTTCGCACACGCAATCGCAATACAACCACTTCCCGTGCATAAGTCTAGGATTCTATTTACAGACGAAGGATCAATCCAAGGTTGAAATTGATTTTCAATGAGTTCAGCAATGGGTGAACGGGGAATTAATACCCGCTCATCGACATAAAAAGTCAAACCAGCAAACCAAGCTTCATGCGTTAAATAAGGCAGTGGAACACGCTCATGAATTCGCCGATGAATGATTTTATAGAGGGTTTCACGTTCCGTCATCGTCAGTTTGGCGTCTAAGACGGTGGGGTTAATATCATGCGGTAAATGCAAAGTATGCAAAATGAGGGCGATCGCTTCATCCCAAGCGCTCTCCGTACCATGACCAAAACAAAGCCCTGCCTCATTAAAACGACTGACGGTCCAGCGTAAAAAATCGCGAATAGTAACTAATTCAGAAAGTTCTTTCATGGGTTCCCGATCCTTAATAAAAGTACCGCTATTATTCTACAAAACACATCGTTTTTCATGTGAAATATCCGTATAATTTCCAGCGATTATACATAGCTCCCTGGGGCTGATGTCATCCTGAGCGCAGCGAAGGATCACTAAATCATAATAAGGCGATCCTTCGCTGCGCTCAGGATGACATTTGTTCCTTAGCTTGATACTTAGGGAAAAAGGGTGACGAATCATATGTCGCAACAAATCGGTCCAGTCATTATTGATTTGATGAGCCATGAGCTCAGCCAAGAGGAGCACGAGCTCCTTCAACATCCACTCGTGGGCGGCATTATTTTATTTGCCCGTAATTTTACATCAGCGGGTCAAATAACCGAACTTTGCCGCACCGTGCGTGCCGCGCGTAAAACACCTCTTTTAATTACAGTCGATCAAGAGGGTGGGCGGGTACAGCGTTTTAAAGAAGATTTTGTGCGATTACCCAGCATGGGAGAAATCGGCAAGCTTTACCATACTTCTTCGGAAGAGGGTCGACATTTTGCGTATTGTACGGGTTGGATAATGGCGGCAGAATTATTGGCCGTGGGAGTGGATTTAAGTTTTGCGCCGGTGTTGGATCTTGATAAACAACGGAATACGGTGGTGGGCGATCGCTCTTTTTCTGCTAAACCCGCAGTAGTCAGTGTATTAGCCCAAACCGTTATGCGTGGTATGCATGAAGCTGGCATGGCTGCAACGGGAAAACATTTTCCCGGCCATGGAACAGTCACAGTGGATTCACATATTGGATTGCCTCACGATGCGCGTAGTTTTAATAAGGTTTATCAGGATGATATGCAGCCATTTATTGAATTGATCAATGCGGGCATTGATGCGATGATGCCAGCACATATTGTGTTTTCAAAAATTGATGAAAAACAAGTTGGTTTTTCGCGTTATTGGTTACAAGAAATTTTACGTAAAAAATTGAATTTTTCAGGTGTGATATTTAGCGATGATCTTAATATGCAAGGTGCGGAAGTTCTGGGTGGCTATGCAGATCGCGCAGCGCTCGCATTCGAGGCGGGTTGTGATCTGGTGTTAATTTGTAACAACCGAGCAGGCGCAATTCATATTTTAGATCATTTACCTCAACACGCTTCCGTTTCGCCGGAAAAATTTAATCGGTTAAAAGGAAAGTTTTCACATAATTTGGCCTCATTACATGCATCGGATGCATGGAAAAATCATGTTAATACATTTATTCAATACAGGAAGGCGTATGAAAACAACCCATAATATTAAAGAGGTATTTGCTAAAGCAGAATGCATTTATGATTTAAAACAGATGGAAAAAGCATTCGATAAAATGTCTCGCGAAATTACGGACAAATTACAAGATGAAAATCCATTGGTATTATGCGTGATGGTTGGTGCTCTGATTCCTGCGGGACATCTATTAACGCGGTTACATTTTCCGCTGGAAGTCGATTATATTCATGCGACTCGTTATCGTGGAACAATCCGCGGCGGCGATTTACATTGGCTTGTTGAGCCACGTAAATCACTAAAGGATCGCACTATTCTAATTATCGATGATATTATGGATGGTGGTTTAACATTAGCAGCGATCATTGATTATTGTAATCAGTTAGGTGCAAAAGCGGTTTATACCGCCGTGATGGTTAATAAAATTCGTCAACGCGAACCCAATGTTCATTTTGAGCCTGATTTTGTCGGTGTGACGACAGAAGATCGTTATTTAGTGGGTTTTGGGTTGGATTACGAAGAATATTTGCGTAATGCACCGGGAATCTATGCAATTGCTGAAGAACATCAGTAAAGTCAAGGAGAGACTTATGAAACAGTATGGCTTTTTGCAAGCAATTTACATGTCATTTTATTCACGTGCTCTGTATCGCGATATCGCAAAAAATTGGGGTGCTGAAGTATTATTGTATTTGTTCATGTTACTTGCGATTTGTTGGATTGTTTTAATGTTTCAAATCCAACCTGCGTTAAACCGCGGCGTTAAGCTTTTTGCTGATACGGTAGTGCCTCAATTACCGGAAATGATTTATATCAAAGAAGGTATTGTCAGCACACCGGAAGCGCGCCCTTACTTTGTGCGTGATTCAGAAACACAAAAAGTGTTAGCGGTGATCGATACGACAGGTAAATATACCACCTTAGAAGAAACCCAGAGTTCATTTTTATTAACAAAAGATACCGTCATTTATGCAGATAAAAATGCGGTTAGAATCCAAAAGCTGCCAACGACTCTAACAAAAGACATTAATCCAACTCAAGTGAAAGAGGTTGCAATTAAATTTGTTGGTTGGTTATGGGTTCTACTGTTGCCTATTTTATTGTTAAGTTCGTTTATTTATCGTTTAGTTCAAGCTTTGTTTTATGCCTTGTTAGGCAAGCTTTTTGCCGTATTATCGAATATATCTATTTACTATTTTGACATATTCAAATTAGCCGTCGTGGCAATTACGCCAGCGATCGTGATAACTACAGTGGTCGAATGGTTGAATGTCTGGCAGCATGGTCACCTATTAATTTATTTTATTTTATCGATGGCTTATTTGATATTTGCGATCAGAAGCATTGATATAAAAAAGAGAATCGATTTTTAAAAAGGAACTGAAGTCATGGGATGGATTTGGGTGTTAGGTTTTGCGTTGTTATTCAGTATGCTCGCGTACAACCGTGCCAAATTGACAGTTTGGACTGTGGGCATGGTTGTCTTTTTATTACTGCTGACGCGATTAAGTCACATGTCTTCGTGGGGTTTAATCACCGCATGGGCTCTCTTTTTTATTATTTTTCTTCCGTTACAAATTACTGCATGGCGATATAAATTCATTAGTCGACCTATACTCAAATTTTATCGCAAAGCGATGCCAACCATGTCTCGTACAGAAAGAGAAGCGTTGGCAGCCGGCACGGTTGCTTGGGAAGGAGAATTATTTCGTGGTAATCCCCATTGGAATACATTGTTAAGTTTTCCAAAACCTAAATTATCCGATGAAGAAGTCGCGTTTCTGAATGGTCCAGTTGAGGTCCTCTGCAGCATGATTGATGATTGGGATATTACTCATGTACGCGCCGATTTGCCGCCCGAAATATGGAATTTTTTAATTAGTGAAGGATTTTTCTCACTGATTGTTTCTAAAGAATATGGCGGCAAAGAATTTTCCGCCTTCGCGCATTCCCAAGTGTTAACCAAGGTTTATAGTAAAAGTGCATCCGTTGCAACGACGATTGCTGTGCCCAATTCGCTTGGGCCTGCGGAACTCTTAAAGCATTATGGGACGAACGAACAAAAGAAATATTATTTGCCTCGTCTGGCGCGTGGCGAAGAAATACCTTGTTTCGCTTTAACAGGACCTGAAGCAGGTTCTGATGCCGGTGCGATGTCAGATAAAGGCACCGTTTGTTGGGGTGAAATTGACGGTAAAAAAGTATTAGGTATCCAGTTGAATTTTGATAAACGGTATATCACCTTGGCACCTGTTGCAACGGTGATTGGATTAGCCTTCAAATTATATGATCCTGATCATTTGATCGGGAATAAAAAAGATTTAGGTATCACTTGTGCATTGATTCCTCGCAATACACCCGGGATGAGTATTGGCCGCCGGCATTTTCCAGTGAATTCTGCTTTTCAAAATGGCCCTATTCATGGCAAAGATATGTTTATTCCTGTCGATTGGATTATTGGTGGTGCGAAAATGGCAGGCCAAGGCTGGCGCATGTTAATGGAATGTTTAGCTTCCGGACGAGCCATTTCTTTGCCAGCCAGTAGTTTGGGCGGCGCAAAATTATTGGCATACACAACCGGTGCTTATGCGCGGGTACGCCGTCAATTCAATGTGCCTATCGGACGATTTGAAGGTATTGAAGAAGCATTAGCGCGCATTGCCGGTTATACCTATATTATGGATGCTACGCGTTCATTTACCGCATCGATGATTGATATGGGTGAAAAACCTGCGATTGGATCAGCGATTACGAAATACCATGTCACGGAGTTGGGCCGTATCGTGGGTAATGATGCAATGGATATTCATGGCGGAAAAGGCATTTGTCTTGGTCCACAAAATTATCTGGGACGTGCCTATGAAGCCATTCCCATTGCAATCACGGTGGAAGGCGCGAACATTTTGACGCGCAGTCTTATTATTTTCGGTCAAGGTGCTATGCGTTGTCACCCTTATGTATTCGCTGAATTTGATGCGGCACGTAATACCGATGAAACAGAAAGTCTGATTGAATTTGATAAAGCGCTCATGGGTCATATGAGTTTCACGATGAGCAATTTGGTGAGAAGTCTTGTGTTGGGGTTGACTGCAGGGCGATTAGTGATTGCTCCCGAAGGAAAAACCAAACGTTATTTCCAGCAAGCCACACGTTTCAGTGCGGCATTTGCTTTAATGGCCGATGTTGCTATGTTGGTCTTAGGTGGTTCACTGAAGCGCAAGGAAACCATTTCTGCACGTTTAGGCGATATTTTAAGTGAGCTCTATTTATTATCCGCAGTATTGAAGCATTATCATGATCAAGGCAAAAACGGCGATGATTTGCCGCTGGTGCGCTGGGCGGGTTTAACTTGTCTTTATAACATTCAACAACGTTTTGACGAGTTACTCAAAAACTTCCCGAATCGTTTTATGGCTATGCTCTTGAGGATATTGATTTTTCCTCTCGGTAAACGTTTTTCTAAACCCAGTGATAAACTCGGCCATAAAGTCGCGCAATTGATATTAGACCAAACACCTTCGCGTTATCGATTAACGGAGGGAGCTTATGTTTCGGCAGTAGAGGGCAATATGGCTGCTTTGTTGGAAGATGCCTTGCTGAAGACAATTGCGGCTGAACCCATTGAAAAAACATTAAAAACGGCTGTGAGTGACGGGCTTATTGAACATGCTATAATGGTCGAACGCGCCAAGCAAGCTTATGCCAAGCAGATTATTACGCAGGATCAGCTGGATATTGTTTTAGAAGCCGAAGCAGCGCGTAAGAAGGTTATCGCTGTTGATGATTTCACAACAGAAGATTTAATGCATGGGTGTGTGGATTTAAAAAATAAATTTTATGCAAACAAAGAATCAACCAATTAGTCCAAAGCAAGGCGGATTGTTCGTATCTCTTTTAGTATTGACACTGTTTTTGATTCTAGCAGAGATCAGTTTTTCAATTCAGTGCAGTGAAGGGTATTTTGGCGATTTTAAATTAATCGCCAATCACTTGGCGATTCCTTTTTCTGTCGTTTTACCCGGCATACTTTATTTTATCTTTGCGCAATTGCTAGTGCATTTTGTTTTTGTGTTCATGGTGTGGTCTATTGCGAGATTGGCCAGTATTGCATTAGGTTTGTCGTGGAAAAAAACCGAAATAATGGGCATTACTTTGTGGTTTGTTGCATTGACTGCATTGTTGCTCAGCAATCGATTATTGTTTCCCAACTCAAAATTTTCCTATCTTCTTCTCAGTATGGTTCATCCTCATGTCGCTGCGATAAGTTTTGCGGTGCTGTTTTCCATATTATTACCCATTGTGTTGTTAGCCTGTTTTGGATTTTTCGTTTTTATTGCGCGAAAAACCATTCGAATTTTTTTGACAGCGGGTTTAGGCTTTGCCGCCATGTTGGTCGGATTTTCTTTGCATCAAACTAGCGCTGTGACTGATGCAGGCACTGTAGCTCAGCCTAATATTATTTTGATTAGCTTTGATTCTATGCGGCCCGATTTTCTTGGTTTTTTTGGGTATACCAAAATGACACCGCATATAGATCAGTTTTTAGATCATTCCACGGTATTTTCTGAAAGTTTAACGCCAATAGCCCGGACTTATCCTTCCTGGGTGAGTCTCCTGACTGGAATTTATCCTAAATTAAACCATATTCGCACCAATCTGGCGGATCAAACTGAGTTAGATACCAGTGAAACAATTCCTACCTTGTTACGCGAAGCGGGTTATCGCACTATTTTTGCAACCGATGAAACGCGTTTTAGTAATATTGATCAACGTTATGGATTTGATGAAGTTGTATCGCCACCGATTGGGTTTAATGATTTTTTATTAGGGACATTGAATGATTTCCCCCTTTCAAATTTAGTCGTGAATACCAGCGTCGGTAAATACTTATTTCCCTATAGTTATTCGAACCGCGCTATTATTCCTACGTATGATCCAAATAGCTTTTTAAATTTATTACGTCCGACTTTATCACAGCCCAGAACAAAACCCACACTTTTAATTACGCATTTCTGTTTACCGCATTTTCCTTATGCATGGTCTAAGTTACCGGTAAAAAAAGTAAGTTTGCATCACTACCAAGCATCGCTTTCCAGAGCGGATCAACAGTTTTATGATTTTATGGCTATGTTAAAAGAAAATAATTTTCTTCAGCATAGTATTGTTATTTTATTATCGGATCATGGTGAAGGGGTTGAAATCCCAGGTGATCGAATCACGGATCCTGCTTTATTTATTCCAGGCGACAATAATAAAAACGCTGTCATTCCTCGTTTTTATCCACCGAGTGCCGCGCATGAAAGGGTCAATACATCGGGTGGTCATGGGACGGATGTGCTTGGGTTATCGCAATATCATACGGTACTTGCTTTTCAGACATTTGGCATAAAACCAAATCAAGTCAAAATAGTCAATGGTATTGTTACATTGATGGATATTAAACCCACCTTATTGGATTATTTGAATTTGCCATTTGGACGCTCAAGTGGCGATTCATTAAAGGATTATGTATTTGGGCAAAAAACCTATGTAAATACGGTTCAGGATTTTTTTGTGGAAAGTGATTTTTCACCAGAAGCCGTTCGCACCGTGCATCCTGAGGAACGTAAAGTGTTATTTGAAGGCATTGATTATTTTCGCATTGATCCCATTTCGGCTCGGATTGTGGTGAAAGATAGTATGTTGAAAATGATTATCTCCAGTAAACAATACGCAAATTATTATGGCCAGTGGGTATTAGCATTATATCCACAAAAAAATAAGCAGATGATGCCAATTTTGGTTGATCTTAAATCAGGGCGTTGGACGAATGATTTAAACACAAGCTTTGCAAAACAATCTCCAGCCGAGCATATGCTGATTGCATTGAAGCATTTCTTTGGAAAGGATATTGTAAACATCACGGCTAAGAAAGCCCTACGGGATCACTAAATTATAATAAGGCGATCCTTCGCTGCGCTCAGGATGACATTTGTTCCTTAGCCGGTAGGGTGGATTAGATGCGTTTTTTGCATCGTAATCCACCAAATTTCTAAGCAGTTGGCCTTGAAACTTGTGCACATGTGCCTTCATTCCAGTCTTGCTTCATAAGCAAAAGTTCTAGATAGGCCGATAACAAATTATTACCCCGCAACTTATTGAAAATACCAGCGTGTTTAACACTGTTTAATTACTGTCCTTTCTCTCAAGTTGCTACTCTTATCAAGCTTACGCGGGTTTTCTATAGGTTAATAACAGAGTTACCCACAGAATCTGTGGGTAACTTAGACCACCCTCAACCAAAGAACTCCCTTCTCCCAGCGATAGCTGGGAGAAGGGTAGGGGATGAGGGTGTGGCAAAATCTCTTTTAAACTGTCAAGTCAATCGCAAACAAACCCTATTATTTTTTTGATTTATGCACACTGTTAGCAAATTCTTTTAATCTTTTTTCAACTTTATCGTAAAAAGAATTTTTCGCATAATGTCCCTCACTATCTCGTTCGCCTAACGGCATGCCTGTCATCAGTGTGACTGCATCATTAATTGTTTTGATAGGATAAATGAAAAATTGATTGGCTTTTGCTGCAGTTACTATATCTTCTCTCAACATTAAATTTTTTGTATTGACGGCGGGAATAATAACGCCCTGTTTTCCATTTAAGCCACGTTGTTTGCAGATATCAAAAAATCCTTCTATTTTTTCATTCACACCACCTATCGGTTGAACTCTTCCATACTGATCAATAGAACCCGTCACTGCTAAATATTGATAAATCGGCACGTTGGCTAATGCCGAAAGTAATGCACAAAGTTCACCGACTGAAGCACTATCACCATCCGTCCAGCAATAAAGTTGCTCGAATGCAACACTGGCGGAAAGAGAATATAAAATATCTGGATTAAATCGACTCGCAAGAAAATTTGTAATAATTAAACCTGCTTTCGAATGAAATGGACCCGCTAATTTAATTTCACGTTGTATGTCAATGAATTGTCCTTTGCCTGCACGCACTCTGGCTGTAACACGAGTTGGATGGCCAAACGAAAAATTACCCGCGCGTCGTACGGAAAGACAATTGACTTGGCCAATCGATTTTCCCTCGGTACGAATGATAATAAAATTACGCTGAATATTTTCGAAATAAATTTCTCTGACTCTATCCAAACGATGAATTTTAGTTTCAATGGCTTTTAGTACATGGTGAGCTTGAATTATTTTTTTGTTTTCTTGATTCGACCAATAGGCAGATTCTAAAATTAAATCCTTAATTTCACTAATATAGGTCGTTAGTTTTTCACTATCTTCTGCGAGTCGACTACTATAATTAATAATTTCAGCCACCGCAGATGCCTGCAAAAACCCCACTTTTTCTTCTTGCGCAATCGTTCCAATGAGGCGGGCATAAAGTTGAATATTTTTATTATTGCGAATAATATCTTCATCAAAATCAACCGCGACTTTAAATAATTTCAGAAAATCATGGTCATGTTGACATAACAAATAATAAAGCCCGCGTGATCCCATTAAAATAATTTTTGTTTCAAATGGAATTGGCATCGGTTCTAACGACACAGTTTTGACTGGCCCATGCATGTTTTGAATAGGATCGATTTTTATTTTTTTTGAATATAATGCATTTTTTAAAGCTTCCCATGCATGTTTGTTTTTTATAAGTTTACGTGCTTCTATAATTAAATAACCACCGTTTGCTTGATGCAAAGAACCTGCTCTGATCAAGCTAAAATTCGTCGTGAGCGTTCCTTGTTGCGTTATATATTCAACTCGACTGATTAAATTTGAATAGTAAGGTGTTTCATCAAAAATAACAGGTGCATGTTTCAATTCTCGATTATCAACCAGCAAATTAACTTTATATTTAACTAACGCCGGATTATCCATTGAAAATGCATAGATGTCAGTTTTTTTATCGTGACTGATGAGTTCATCAATATAAGCAATAATATCATTTTGCACTTCGGTCAGATATTGAATGACTTGTTTATTCTTGATGTACTTTTTTTTGAGTTTGGCAATAAGTGGTTTTAGCACGATAGAAATAATTTTATTCTGAAAATAATATTCTCTTTCATATTGTTCTTTGTAGGGATAAGGCGTTCGATCTTTTTTTGCAGCAATCGATTTATTTTTTCTTTCGTGTTTATTTTTTATATATTGTTGAATTTTTTTCATTCCCAGCCGGTATTCGCGACTTTCAAACATATTAAGAATACTGGCACTTAATTTTTCGACTAATTTTTTCATGTCATATTGAAAAATAAATCCTTTACCGGCTGGAAATTTCAATGCAATTGGTTTTTCAGGAATTTCAAAGTTATGAATGTAACACCAATCTGAAGGAGCCGGTTGTTTCGCTGCGTGAATTTTCAAAGCTTGATGAATGACGGAATGTTTTCCTATGCCGGTTGGACCCATGGCATATAGGTTGTAACCTTTATTTTGAATGTTGATACCAAATTGTATTGAGGATAAAGCTCTTTCCTGACCAATAAATTTTTTGGAAATTTTTAAATGCTTTGTGGTTTTAAAACCTAATTGCGCGCTATCAATTTTTTTTCTGAATAAAGAAGGATGTAGTGGCTTTAACTTTTTCATAAGTTTTTATTCCATCTACGTGCAGCGGCACGGCGAGCCGTGCCTGAGTATGGCAATGAAGTTACTTTTTAGTGTTATTTTCGTATAAAGTAACCAAGCAGCATTCCCGTCAACAATGTCAAACCGATTGTTTTTAACGGTTTTTCTGCTGTATAATTAGATACATTTTCATGTAAATTTGCTGAGCGCTCTTTGGTTTCATCCCAATATTGTGTAAATGTATCGGTTGCTTTTCCTTTTGCATGATTCACTGCGTCATAGAGTGCGCCTTTAATTTTTGCTAAATCACCATGTAAATCATAATTATGATGGTGGTGGTGTGAATGCCGGCTCTTTGTTTTTGCTTTGTGCATACCAACCTCCAATATATTTAGAGAAATAATTTTTATTATACGCGTATCGAAATTTTTTTTATTGACTGTTTTTACAAAAAAAATACTGTATTCTTGCTCTGGTTTAAGAATAAGTCTTAATAATTCCAATTTTAGGGTATTTGCTAATTCATTTTATGGGTTTCACTAGGTTGTTTTCATTCGGATGATAGTCGCAAAATAGTTAATATCAAAAACCAAATGGAGGCTTTACAATGCGCGAACAACCAAAAGGTAATCAACAACCGAACCAAAATCCAAATCAAAGACCACAAAATCCAAACCAAAGACCACAAAATCCAGGGCAAGGAACCGATAATCGTCAACCAGGTCAAAAACAACCATACGATCCAAAAAATAGAACAGACAGATAATTCCGCGTTTATCAGGGCAGACAAATCAGTCTGCCCCTATCAATATAATGGAGCACACAATGAATAAAGACATCGTGAAAGGTCGCTGGAAAGAAATTAAAGGAAAAGTGAAACAAAAATGGGGTAAGCTTACCGATAATGAAATTACCCAAATGCAAGGCACTTATGAAGAATTATCCGGCACCTTGCAAAAAAAATATGGCTATCGTAAAGATCAAGCTGAATCTGAATTGAATGCATTTCTGGAAGAAAATCATTTTGATGATGATGAGCGATTTTAGAAATCTCTATACCCTCATCCCCAGCCCTTCTCCCAACTGCGAGCTTTTTCATTTTTTCTCCCTTCTCCCGGCAACGGGAGAAGGGCAGGGGATGAGGGATTCAAATTTAAATTAATTTCTATCCTTAACCCACAACAATAACACCGCACCCACCGCTAAATAAATCGGTAAAATACCCAAAGCAATATGATAACTGTACAATGAAAAATAATGTACGCCATTCACTATTTTCCCATCCCACGCTAAATCTAATAATTTACCAATGCCAGGTTCAGTAATACCATCGAGTACAGCATCACTCATGTTGATCATGGCTACTACGGTCGCAGTCAATTTCAAATTATTTAATTCTTTTCCAATTGCAAAAACCAACATGAATGCACCCAAGAAAAATCCGAAAGTAAAAAGCAAAAGACCGAGCAACCAAACGGACATGGGATGACAGTACAATACCAAACTGATCGAAGCACACGAAATCAACGTACTGAAAAACATAACATAGCGTCTTTCACCTAATCGATCCGAGATAAAACCTAAGATTGGACTACCCAAACCTAATCCGATAAATACCAATGAAATAGCTGAAGCCGCTTGAGTTTTTGTTAATTCATAAGCTTGTTCTAAAAACGGATTTCCCCATAAGCCACCAAAAACAGCAATCGGACTAAAAGCCAAACCACCATAAAGTGTGAGCAACCAATTTTGTTTATTTTTAAAAACTTCTAAAATTTCTTTGAAAGTGACATGTGATTGATTTGCAGGAATGGCTTTTTTAATCGAAGAGGGTGCATCACGAACAATAACAACAAAAAGTATTGTTAAAATAAATCCGGCTATTCCAACTGCACTTAATGAAGATCGCCAACCCAGGGTTGTGACTAGCCACGCTAAAGGTGCTTGACCAAAGACAGCGCCAGCCATGGCTGCAGTTGCAAGTAAGCCACTCACTAATGCATATTGACGAGGTGGAAACCAGACAGCAGCTAATTTCATATAAGCGACTGTTGCAAATGCAACTCCAATCCCCATGAGTGCGCGTGAAAGTCCAGCTGCAAGTACATCGTATGAATGCGCAAATAAGAAAACGCCGAGTGCGCAAGCAAAAATAGCCACTGAAGTCAGCCAACGCGTACTGTATTTATCTAAGATCACACCGACAAATAATTGCGTAATCATGTAAGCGTAATAAAACGCGGCTGCGAGATTTCCAAGACCCACACCCGTTAAATTAAATTCTTTCATTAATTGTTCTGTGATAACGCTAGGATAAATCTGCAAAACATATTTATAAAAAAGAAAGCCAGCGCATAAACTGATGATAAGCAATGGATATAACGGAGACAATTTTTCACGTAGTATGGATATGCAATCAGAAGGTTTCATTATTCAGCTCTAAATCATTACTAAAACAACTGTACAGATTTTATTAGCGCAAATCAATTTTTATTAGATCTTGTTAGATAGGCTTGACAATATTCACCGTTCAGGCATTCACTCAGAAAACTTGTACACAATTACAAATTTTAATCATACGTACTTAAAA
>CAYRUP010000002.1:0-40245 GCA_964427485.1 uncultured Coxiellaceae bacterium
TTCGCCTCTTCAATGGGTGCTGGATAAGTAGATGTACACTTTAACACTAGAATTTTTTCACAACCGTTTTTTCTCAATGTTTCCAAAGCGAATACTAAGTCTTCTTCAGAAGCAACTCCCGTGGATAAAATCACAGGTTTTTTCGTACGTGCTACTTTGATTAAAAGAGGGATATGATTGATTTCGGGGGAAGCAATTTTATAAGCCACTACATTAAATTTTTCTAAAAAATCAACCGCACTTTCATCAAATGGGCTGGAAAAAATTTCAATATTTAATTTCTGTGCCTCTTCAAATAAAGCTTGGTGCCACTCCCAGGGAGTATGCGCTTTATCGTAGAGTTGATAAAGATTTGAGTACTCACTCCAAGGACCGGTCTTTAAACTAAAATCCTCCGCATCAGAATCCAACGTTATGGTATCTGCACGATAAGTTTGTAGTTTAACTGCATCTGCACCACAGTTTTTAGCTGCACGAATAAGATTTAAAGCTTCTTCTAAGCAACCATTATGATTTCCAGATATTTCCGCTACTATATAAGTAGGATAGCCATCACCAATGATTTTATTACCTATTTTAATGTGCATAGATAATCTCAATTATATTTTCTAAAAACCGACTTGACGATAGAACCTTGTAATGCTTTCTGCATACCGCCCGTTTCTGCCGCTTGTTTCATTTTCATTAAAGCCGCAGTGATACATTGCACCGCAAAATTAACCGTTTCTTCTGTATGCGCAAAGCTTGGAACAACATAAGGCATCAGTAATCCTTGCGCGATGGTTTCTTGCAGAAATAAAGTTCGCGCCACCATTGATACATTGCCACTTTCATCTTTAAAAATAAATCCTGGTTTACAACCATAGCCGATAATATCAATATATTGAGAAGCACCAATTTCTATTGCTGCGCGAGAGACATCGTCCATTAATTTTTGTCCGATCGTCCAGAAATGTTTAATCGCATGATTTTTTTGTATCGCAGAAATACATGCAATAGAAGCAGCAAGACTGTGCGTTTCGCCTCCATGTGTCGTAGACAACAAAAATACCCGTTCTTCATCGTGATCCAAGCCACCAATACGCATAAATTCTCTTTGACCAACTAAGGCACTGACCGAAAAACCATTTGCCATTGCTTTACCAAACGCAGAGAGATGTGGAATGACACCCACCATTTCTTGAACGCCGCCGAGAGCAAATCGAAATCCAGAAACAACTTCATCAAAGATCAGCAATGTATTGTTTTGTTCACAAAGTTTTTTCAAATTCTCTAAGAAACCTGGCTCTGGCGGAATCATCGATACCGGTTCCAAAATGAAACAAGCGATTTCTCCCGGATATTCATCAAAAAGTTTCTGGCAACTTGCCAGATCATTGTAGTTAAACTGCAGTGTCAGTCGGCGAACTTCCGGCGGTATACCTCGATTAATCACGGTAGAACCAATAAACCAATCATGAATTGCATTAAATGGATCAGCAGAACAGCGCGCAATGTAACTTCGACCCGTATATGCACGTGCAACTTTAACGGCAGCCGTTACTGCATCAGAACCATTTTTGCCAAACTTCACCATTTCAGCAGAAGGTATTAAATGACAGAGCAATTCTGCTAATTCACCTTCAATGACAGAAGGTCGACAAAAATTAACACCGCGCGTGAGTTCTTTGCGTACTGCTTCGAGTACCGGCTCATAAGCATGCCCAAGAATAACCGTGCCGAGAGACATGGCGAGGTCGACAAATTCATTTCCATCAATATCCCAGAGTCGATCACCCAATCCGCGTTCAATTATTTTTGGCGCATTAACTGGGAATTGATCATCGCCTTTACTATAGGTATGAGCGCCGCCTGGTATCAATCGATTAGCGCGCTCGGCAAAATAATTATTTTTTTCACGTTTAGTATTTATTACCATAAGCTAGCCCAATTTGAAGGGTTTAATAATTGCAGATCTTCTATTTCAAATGCTGGATAATCAATTGATTTATTGATTTTAGTCATATCTAAAATTTGTTGCAGTTGTTCTGAACTATCCACACCCACAATGACTTTATCAATCTCTGATTGTGAAAGTGCAAAGCCAATGCAAGCCTGTAACGGATTTAATTCTTGCTGCTCTAGCCAAAGCTGCCACTTATTCCATAATGATTGCCATTTATTAAAGATTGCTGGTCGTTTTACTGCATCCATTAATAGTAAGCCTTGTAAGAATACCGAGCGAACATGAATTTCAATACCTGCCTGCTTACAACGCTTAAACCAACCCGATGTAACAAAACGTCTATCAAAGATATTAAAAGGCGTTTGGATTACATCAAACTGAAAAGAAGAAAACAGCCTATCAAGCTGAGCAGGGTCGTAAACAGAAACGCCAATTTTATCAATTTTTCCTTCGGATTTGAGTGACAGCAATTCACGATAAATGATCTCACCTTCATGCGTAAACAATTGTTCAGGACGATGTAACAAGAGTCCGTACAATTTTGAAATTTTTAATTTCGCAAGAGAATCAAAAACGGATTTTTTTACCCAAGCGCGAACATCCGTAAAAGTTTCAGGTAAAGTAGGTAATTTTGAAATAACTTGCCACTGGTTTACACCAATTTCTCCCAGTCTTTGCTCACTTTCTCCATAGGCAATCGCTGTGTCTAATGTATTGATGCCTGCAGTCCAAGCTTGTTGTAGAAGATCAATACCACTCTTCAGACTCACTTGCCCGGTTTGATTGGCAATACCATAAGATAGCCCAAACTGAACAGTGCCTAGTGCAAGTTTCATTTTAGAAAAGCCTTTTATTCGAAAGACACGACGCGCCGTATAGCTAAGGAACACATGTCATCCTGAGCACAGCGAAGGATCGCCTTATTATAATTTAGTGATCCTTCGCTACGCTCAGGATGACATGTGTTCAGCTTGATGCCTATGTGGCGCGCTTTACCCCTACATGTATTCTATTATTGATTTGAATTATGTAACGCAAATCCAAACTCATTCACTAATGAAAAGGGGCGTCTAAAAAGTTTCATTTTCACTATTACACGAATAAATTCCAAAAACTCTCGCCAGCGTCTTAAATAAATCGTCAAATGCCGAGCGGAAAAATTTTTCGTTAGAGGTAACAAATCAAGTTCGTAACCTTCTAATAACATGAAAAGGACATTCGCTGAGATTAAATTATCATCGCGGAAATAAATTTTTAAGCGCTTTGATGATCCCCACACCGAAAACATTTTTTTTGCTGTACACGCATTGATTACCGTTGCATGGCATTCGATCTCTATCGGGAGTTTTTCATTCCCTTCATATTCTTCTACTTTATTTCTATAAAAATCGATCAACAATCGATGCGTAGTGATTTTATCGGGTATTTTGAATAATATTTTTTTACGGAATAATTTTCTAAAAAACCATGGTAATGAATTTAAAAAATCTGCAAAATAATTTTTAAAACGCACCACATTCAAAACAGCATTTTGTTCGATAGCATACTGCATTTTAAGTTTATCATCGTACTTTAGCAGCAATTCAGCAATATATTGATCTTTATGCGCATAATCTATTTTTACCTGCTGAAATCCGATCTCTTTGCTCCAGCTACTGCCTGCTGGCATGACAACACATTCACTTTGAATGTTTAAGCGCTTAACTTCTTTACGATAAAATTCTGTGACTAAATCGGGCGAAACTGCGGTCTCATTAAATTTGATAGTTTCTTCATGTAAAAAGCAATGGTTACTTGCAAAGGGAATGGCATACTTTGCCTGCATATATAATGCAAAAGCAGTAAATTCAGAAATATAATCTTCTTTCGTTCTTGATACTGGAAATCGTGTCTTATAGTCTTCTATGCAGTAGGGTAAAGAGCTTGCGCTTGAATAGCTTCTTAAAACAAAATCAAAATTCTTATGACGTTTTTTAATTTGTTGCAATGGCATGCCAAAAAACTTCGTATCATTTGCGTTAAGCAATGTAAGATCAGGACTTTCTAATACGATAGCTGAGTCGGAAGAAAACCCAAATTGATACGAGTAAAGATAAAAATCAGAGGCAAGTGAAAATTTAGCAGCATGTGGGATTTCGATAATATTTTTAAATCCTAATACATTCAAATCTTTTACCATGCGGCGAGTTGGTATTTTGGGTACTAAAAATGGTATTGATTTATCAAATAAACGCAATGATGGGCCATGAAAATGATCCCAATGAAGATGAGTAATGTAGATAAAATCGGGTTTAATGGAGTCAATCAATTCACGACTAGGCTCGGGAAAATTCCACCAACTGCGCCAATAACATGAGCCTATTAGCCACGGATCAATTAAAACAGACGTCCCATTATGCTCTACATTCAAGCCCGCATGACTTAACACTTGAAATTTCATTAATTTTTTCGTCCTTATTAATTAATAGCTGCAGCGTCTCAATCACTTTATCTTGCTGCTCTTCTGTCAAATCATAAAATAACGGAATACTTAATGCTTCTTGATAATAGGCGGAAGCATTTGGATAATCTTTTATATTAAACCCGAGGTTATGATAATGAGGATGTAAGACAACAGGGATATAATGCACCTGTGTAATGATTCCCTGCTGACGCAACTCTTTCATTAATGCGGCACGACTCATGCCTGCAGCAGAAAAATTAATTCGCACAGGGTAAAGATGATGCGCACTCCACTCGCGACCGATTTTCTGAGCAGGCTGAATCCACTTAGAATTTTTAAAAGCGTGGTCATAACGCATGGCTAAGTATCGTCGCCGCTCGACAAACCGCTCCAGTTTTTTTAATTGCGACAATCCTAACGAACATTGAACATCTGTAATTCGGTAATGAAAACCTAAGGTAAGCATCTCATAATACCAAGAATTTGGAATATTATTAGTGTGAGCATACTCGGGGTGAAAGAAAGTATCTTCGCCTTTATTGATTCCATGACTACGTAAACGCAATAACTTCCGATACATTTTTTCATCGTTGGTCGTAATCATCCCTCCTTCACCCGTCGTAATTGATTTAACCGGATGAAAGGAAAAAATGGTCATTAATGAATGAGCGCAACAACCGACTGGACTGCCATCCGGATAATGCGAACCTAGTGCATGCGCCGCATCTTCAATCACGATGGCGCCGGCTTTATCTGCCAACGCTTTTATTTCAACCATATCACATGGTAATCCGGCGTAATGCACTGGCATCACTATACCTACGTTTTTGCTTTCCTCGAGCGTTTTTGCTAATGCGGTAGAAGAAAGATTAATCGTATCTGGATCTATATCTACAAATAAAGGTTTAGCACCCACGTACAATGCAGCATTCGCACTCGCAACAAAAGTAATGGGTGTAGTAATTAATGAAGAATGAGAGCTTGCGCCTGCAGCGAGCGCACCCAAATGCAATGCAGCTGTACCACTTGCAACAGCTACAGCGAAGCGAGCCCCAACAGTTAAAGCCACTGCTTCTTCAAACTCTGCGATCTTTGGACCCTGTGTTAAAAAATTACTTCGTAAGCAATCAACGACTGCTTGAATATCAGATTCATCAATATGATGACGGCCATAAGGGATCATTTCCATGTTATATTTGCCCAATTTTCGAATAATTTTGTTTTATCCAGGCCCGTAACTCTGAGACAGGCTTCCATGAAGTATTTTTATCGGAAGTGTATACAAAGCCCTCGGGTACTTTATTACCATTTTTGATACGATTTGAATCCTCACACCAACCATTAATGGCTGGCAATATTTTGTAATAATCTGGATATTCATAAGTAGAAAATGAATCTTCTGTGCTGATCATCTGTTCATGTAATTTTTCACCTGGACGTATCCCAATGATTTCAAATTCCGCGTTTGGCATAACAGCGTGAGCGATATCCGTAATTGTCATGGATGGAATTTTTTTGACATAGATCTCGCCACCTTCCATATCATCAAATGCTCTCCACACTAATTCGACTGCCTCTTGTAAGGAAATAATAAATCGCGTCATTCTTAAGTCAGTAATAGGTAAATAGAGTTTGTCAAGCAACGATAAGAAAAATGGAATAATAGATCCTCTTGATCCTATAACATTGCCATATCTTACAATAGAAAAACGTGTATTATGCGTGCCGGAATAGGCATTACTTGCAACAAATAATTTGTCAGAGGCTAACTTGGATGCGCCATATAAATTAGCTGGGCTACTGGCTTTATCCGTCGATAAGGCAATCACTTTTTTCACATTTTGATTGATACAGGCATCAATGACATTCATTGCGCCATCAATGTTGGTTTTTATACATTCAAAAGGATTATATTCGGCTGTAGGAACAATTTTTGTAGCCGCAGCATGAACAACGTAATCAACACCATCCAATGCACGATGCAAACGATTTCTATCTCGTACATCGCCAATAAAAAATCGTACTCGCGGATCATTACGAAACAATTGCGCCATCTCCCATTGTTTCATTTCATCACGTGAAAAAATAATCAACCGAGATGGATTATGTTGAGCTAAAGTCATTGGTACAAATGCATGACCGAAGGAACCCGTTCCTCCAGTAATAAGAAGAGATTTTCCAGTTAATAATGACATATACACACCATGAATGTTGATTCAAGAAATGGTTGCAAAAAGCGCTTCACGTCGTCCCATTAAGTGCTGAGAATAGAGAGCGGAAAGAGATTCCTTAACATTACCAAACGAATAACCCAATATTCCACGTGCTTTATCCGTGTTCAGTGACATATCATGCGGTCTAGGGGTGGAAAAAGGTGCATTTATCATTTGGCCTCTTTGAATTAACGCTACAGGTAAATTAAAGACCTTGCAAACTTCGATTGCAAATTGATATTTCGATAAACGTTCCTCTCCCGCCAGATTAAAAATACCTGACGCTCCTTTTTCCAACAAATCATGTGCGGCCAACGTAAGTTTATCGGCGAGTATAGGTGTAAAATAAACATCATCAAATAATGTTAATTTTTTTCCTTCCTCCAAATTATAAAATAACCAGTCAGTAAATGACTGACGCTTTGAATGTCCCCAGCAAAAAAAATTGGTACGAATGATTAGGGGATGCGAATGTTCTGCTAATACTTTATTTTCTGCCAATAACTTGGTTTTGCCATACTCGTTAAGTGGTTTGGGTTTCGATTCCTCACGGTAAAAAATATCCTCCCCATCAAATAAATGATCAGTGGATATATGAATGAGTTTAATGTTTCTTGCTGCAGTCGCTCGAGCCACATTGTGAGAAACGGAAACATTTGCCTCGTAAGCTAACGCTGGATGCAATTCACATTGATCTACATTTGTCATTCCTGCGGTATGCACAACAAGATCAGGTTTGAGAACATCAAGTTGATATCCGAATGTTTCTTCTGAGTCAAGATCAAGTCTATGCGAACTCACACCTTGCAGTTTAACCGAATGTCGATGCGTACCCAAAACCACGTTCCAACTATCCCGCAACATCCACGCCCAATTAAGCGCCAGCAATCCAGTGCCTCCCGTAATAAGGACTGATTTAACAGTTGGCATTATGTCTCCACGTGTGGATGCGTTTTCTGAAAAATAGTTTGGAACTTAACATCTGTTGCATTAAAAGATTTTATTTCTTCAACTACTTTACCTTTATCAAAATGGATAAGCCGGTCACACCGTTTCACTGCACTCATACGATGGGCGACGATAATCAGTGTTCGCTCACCCTGTAATTCATGTACTTCCCGCATCACTTCATCCTCAGTTCCTGTATCAAGAGAACTGGTCGCTTCATCCAATACTAATACAGCGGGATTATGATAAAGTGCACGAGCAATTCCAATACGTTGACGCTGTCCTCCAGAAAGACGAACACCACGCTCACCGACTAAAGTGTCCAATCCATTTGGTAAAGTTGCTATAAATGTATCAAGTTGAGCTAATTTAATCGCTCTCTGTACCATAACTTCATCAATTTGTTCATTTGCTAAGCCAAAAGCAATATTTCTACGTATGGTGTCATCACTCAAATAAATACTTTGTGAAACATACCCAATTTGATCTTGCCATGACCGTATATTGAACTGTATATCAACACCATCCATCTCTATCTGTCCTTTAGATGGTTTTAATAATCCCAATATTAAATCAATCAATGTACTTTTACCTGCGCCACTTTCACCAATAAGACCAATTGATGTTCCTTTATTTATTATTAAATGAACTTGTTCAATGGCATCTACAGGGGCATTATTATATCTGTAGCTTATGTTGTTTAGTGTCAACTGATGAGAGAATATGCTCGCTGGTTTTTTTACGGTAATGACGGGTTTTTCTATTTGAATTATCTCAGAATAAAGCGTGTTAACGATAGGCAAAGAATATCTTACATTTTGTACGGCACCTAATATACGATTTGCGGCAGGCATTAATCGAAAAGCCGCCGCTGCAAAAAGACCCAAAGCGGGCATAAAACTGGCTATGGGTTTATGTTGTAGGATCATGGCGAGTATTAATGCAGCCAAACTACTCACCGCGAGTAATTCTAAGTACAAGCGAGGTAAAGTTTGTAACAAATTTTCCCATCGGCTCATCAATATTCTTCTGACATTTTGAACATTATATTGAGCTAAAAACTCTTCCTCTCGCCCAAAAAGCTTAACTTCCTTTACGCCTCCCAAACCTTGTTGCAACTGTTGAAGCCGCAAGGCATCGTGTAATTGTCGAGCTTCTCCCCAACGCAATAGAGGCTTTCTGGTAAAACTATGAAAAATAATACCCGCTACTCCTAAAATAACGGCCACTAAAATAGCACCGAAAGGCTCGACATAGAGAAGTAATGCCGTAATTCCTAACATGACAAGTAACTCCGTCATGACTGTCATACCAGGAAGTATTGCTTTAAACCCGAAAAGCTCCGTCTCAGTAACAACATTACGAATTAACTGAGCTGAGTTTTGCTGAACATGAAATATGTAGGGTTGTCGTAAATACCCGGCATAGAGGCGTTGTGAAAGGCTAACCTGTACACCAAACAAAAATTTTCCCTGACTCCATGCAAGAAATACCAAAAAAAAAGTTTTAATTACATACATACCAATTAATAACGACAATCCGATAATAATTAAATTTTCATAACTCGGATTCCCTAGCAGGTGAAGCCAGGGTTTTATGAACGGATATTTATCGGCAAGATTATTCTGAGTAAGTAAAATCATAGTGGGAATAACAAGACCAATCCCAAATGTTTCCAACACCATACTAATCAGCATCATACCTAATAATATAACTGTATCACGTCGTTGACGAGGTGAAAGAATGTGCCATATTTTTTTAGAGAAATTCATACTAAATTTAACCTCACAACCATCCCCTACACTACGACACGGCGCGCCAACTCCCTTCTCCTGTAAATGGGAGAAGGGTGGGGATGAGGGTGCGGAACCGCAGGATCCAGTAAATTTGTAATGCTATTTAGAGTCCCACAGACAAACTGTGGGATGTGGTGAGTGCGGGGATTGCTGAGTAGTACAATCATCTTGTAGATGCAAACACGCTACCGCCATGCCAGGCTTACTAGCAACTTTCATCTACAAAAGTAATCACTATTTGTATAAAGTAAACAATGATACTAATTTTGTCGGTTCAATTGTTCTTAAGCAACAAGTTCTCAGCGGGGTGTATGCCACATACCAAAAAGCTGGGGGAATAAGATCTACTTCACTGTTTAACGTGTACCAAATCCCTTTCTTACTTGGTGCTTCATCATGTCTATTGCGAAGGATAATATAATAAAATTTGTTTGTTGCAAAGAAATTACCACCGTTTTGCGAAAAGCTCCCGCTTTCAGGAGCCCTCTTTATTATGGTGAATGATGTCAACGCAAACTTATAATTCAGCGTGAGTTTGAATCATGCTAGAGATAACAGGAATATTGGCAAATTCGGGATAGTGACACGCGAGACTTCCTACATGCTTTAATACTTCCAAAGTTTTCTGTATTTCTAAATCTGTTAAGGTGGGATGTACCAGAAACATCAAACTGGTTTCGCCTAATTGTTTGGCTAGAGGTAAACGCTGTTTTGGCCCACAATCTATTTTTGCAAAAGCTTTTTCGAGATATACCTCAGAACAGGATCCCGTGTAACAAGGCACGCCCTCTGCATTGATATTCTCAAGAATTCGATCTCGGTTCCAATCTGCTTTTAGAGCATCTGGATCCACGAAGAGGTAACATTTATAGGCGGCATGTTGTATATATTGCGGTATTTTTGGAACATAAAACGCTGGTATCTTGCTGGCTACATCCCAAATAGATTCGGCATTTTGCAAACGTCGCATCCCCCACTCGGCCATCCTTCGTAATTGAATACGCCCAATCACCGCTTGCATTTCTGTCATGCGATAATTTGATCCAAAGCTTGTATGCAACCAGCGAAAGCCCTTGGAATGGGCTTCATGGTAAACAGCGTCCCAAGATTTGCCGTGATCTTTATAGGACCACATTTTTTTCCACAATACTTCACTTTGGGTAGTTACCATGCCGCCTTCACCACCTGTGGTTATTATCTTGTCTTGGCAAAAAGACCATGCGCTAATGTGGCCAATAGAACCGACAGAACGTCCCTTATAGCGTGCACCGTGTGCTTGTGCGCAGTCTTCAATCACGTATAAATCATACTGATTGGCTAATTCCATAATCTCATCCATCTCGCAAGGCCAACCGGCCAGATGTACGCAAATAATGGCTTTCGTTTTAGGAGACAAAACCGCTGCAATAGATTCTTTCGTTATATTTTGTGAATCTTTATCCACATCGGCAAAAACAGGCGTAGCTCCAACTCTAACAATACAGGATATTGAAGCAATAAAAGTTCGAGAGGTCACGATAACCTCATCACCGACACCAATTCCTAAGACTAATAAGGCCAATTCTAAGGCGAGTGTTCCATTGGCAAGCGCAATGGCATACTCAGAACCTGACCAGATTGCGAATTCTTTTTCAAAAGCAGCGGTTTCTGTGCCTGTCCAATAATTCACACGATTTGATGATAAAACTTTTGATACGGCCTGTATCTCTTCTTCTGTATAACTTGGCCAGGGAGAAAAATTGGTATCAAGCATAGATTTTTTTCCATACTACAGCGGGTACACCCATGACTGTTTGATTGTTTTCAATATCACGCACAACGGCAGCACCTGCTGCAACCATCACTTGCTGACCAATCTTAATGCCTTCTTTCACACAAGCCCCTATTCCAATCCAAGTTAAATCACCAACTGATACATTTCCAGCTAAATGCGCTCCAGGACTCATATGCACTCCCTGACCTAAAGTACAATCATGATCAACGCTTGCCAATGTATTAATAATGCATCCCATACCTAGAATGGCAGCAGGGTTTATGGCAGCATGAGCAAAAATAACAGAACCTATTCCTATCTCAGCATAAGGACTAATGCTGGCTGTCGGATGAATGATAGAGACCAAAGGCGCATTTAAATTTAAAAGTTTTTGATACCAGGACATACGTGCCTGATTATTACCGATTGCAACTACCACCCCATCAAAGGAAGAGAGTTGCGGCATCAGTTCCGCTATTTTTGACAACGGCCAGTTAAAATGTTTTTCTTGTTTGTAATCGCGTTCATCAAAAAATACTATAGATTCCCAACCAGAACATAAAGCCGCATCCGCAACAACTTTGCCATGTCCACTCGCCCCTATAATTGCCAATTTTTTCATTTTGTTTCGCATCCATTGCCGTTAAATTTTTCTGCAGATACATGACCTTCAGAACAAATGCCGCGTCTTTGTATTACCTTGCTTGCAGTCATCCATAAAATTTTAAGATCAAGCCAAAAATTATGATGCTTTACATACCAGAGATCTAATTGAAACTTCTCTTGCCAGGAAATCGCGTTACGTCCATTGACCTGGGCCCAGCCTGTTATTCCGGGTTTGACATGATGACGCTGCATTTGCTCCTCATTATACAGAGGCAAATATTCCATCAACAAGGGACGTGGGCCCACCAGGCTCATATCCCCTTTCAATACATTCCATAATTCCGGCAATTCATCCAGACTTAAGGATCGTAAAAAATTTCCAAACGCGCTGATGCGTTGTTCATCGGGGAGGAAAACACCTTCTTTATTTTTAATATCCAGCATAGTGCGAAATTTTATTATTTCAAAGGGCAGACCTTGTAAGCCAGGACGTGTTTGACGAAAAAATATATGCGGCCCTAGTTTCCAACGAATTAAAGTGGCTAATAATAGCAGTACCGGTGAGAAGATAAGTAAAAGAAAAAAAGAAACACAAAGATCAAACAGACGTTTTAGCATGAGATCTTGCCTCTTAAACCAGCTCTATTGTAATGCAATTTTTTTCTCCGACACCTTGATACTCCGGCACTAATTTCTTAACTAAATTAATCATTTCTCTTTCATCATCTATTTGACTACGATTAAACCTTTCTAATTTTTGACATATGGCTCGAATCTCTTCAAAATCGCGTTGATACGATTTTGCGCGCAGAATTTTTGTATTTAATGTCGGTTGCAACGTTTCATTAGGATAAAAACATTCTTCATATAACTTTTCACCGGGTCTTAATCCAGTATAGGCAATTTTTATATCTTGATTAACTATTTTTCCAGCCATTTTAATCATTTGTTCTGCTAAATACTTAATTTTTACAGGCTCGCCCATGTCTAAAACAAAAATTTCTCCACCTTGGCCTAAAAAGGCAGCTTGCAAAATAAGTTGTGACGCTTCAGGTATCGTCATGAAAAATCGCATAATATCAGGATGAGTCACTGTTACAGGACCACCTGATTCTATTTGTTTTTTAAAAAGAGGTACTACACTGCCTGCTGAATTTAACACATTACCAAATCGTACTGTTACAAATCGAGTTAGCATTGAATGATCATTTAAATTCTGACAAAAATATTCCGCTGCACGTTTAGTTGCGCCCATTATATTCGTTGGATTAACTGCTTTATCCGTAGAGATTAATACAAAAGTTTCAACATTTGCTAAACTGGCTTCCTCCGCAACAATACAAGTACCAATAATATTATTAGCAATTGCAACTCGAGGTTGATGTTCTAATAAAGGCACATGTTTATAAGCCGCTGCATGAAACACGATCGTGGGAGAGAATTCTTTTAATACCCTTTGCACTGCATAGCGATCTGTAATATCAATTAAAACAGGAAAAAAAGAAAGAAATGGAAATTGCTGACGCAGTTCTATATCAATGCTATATAAATTATATTCATTGCTATCTGCAATAACTAATAACGTATTCTCCTTCAAGGAAGCAATTTGACGACACAACTCCGATCCAATAGACCCTCCTCCCCCTGTGACAAGCACTGTTTTATTTTTCAAATTTGTTTTGATAGAAGATAACTGACAGGTAACCGGATAACGTCCTAATAAATCTTCGAGGGAAATACTTCGTAGTACATCAATGCTAACCCGACCATTGGCTAAATCTTTAATACCAGGCAATGTATAGCATTTCACATTGGCTTTTTCACACATAGCCACAACTGAACGCATGATAACAGAGGAAGCAGATGGCATTGCAATTAAAACTAAATCAATATGTAATTGATCAATAAATTGGGTTAAGTCGGCAAGTGTACCAACCACACGGATTCCATGAATCTCACGACCTATTTTTCGTAGATCATCATCAATAAAAGCGATCGGTTTATAACGATGACTATCGTCACGTAATAAATCACGTACTAATCCTTCACCAGCTTTTCCTGCGCCAACAATAATAACCCACTGACTATCACCATAACGACGCTTAAAATTCTTTGCAAAACGTACAGCTAAACGAGCAGAAGAGAGTAAAAAAATTAAGAAAATACCGTATAACATCGCAATAATGTAGTGCGGTAACAAAAGTGGTGGTATATCCATTCGTAACACGGTCCACGCAACAAAACTTCCTAAAACAGAAACATAGCAAATCTTTTGTAAATCTTGAGTCGAAGCGAAGCGCCAAAAGCCGCGATATAAATTAAAAAATATAAACAAAACATATTGCATCGGCAAAAGCCAACATAAATTCAAAACAATGGGTTTCCAGTACAATGAATCGAAAAATAAACTGTTAGCAATTTTGCTATCATTGTTAAATGGATGATAAGCCATGATATCCATAACGATCCAGCAGGCCAACATCCATGCAGCCATGACTGCACATAAATCATAGATTAAAGCAATTTTTCGAGCATGCGATTTTATTTTTAAAATAAGAGGTGCTTGCGCAATATGACAAAAAAAAGAGGATAATGCTTCTTTGAGAGATTTAAATAATCTAGCTTTAATGAAAAAATCCAGCATTATTTATACGCATCCTTGCAGTATGTGACATATCGAGTTTAATTTATTTTTTCAATTTGATTGATAGATAAATTAATACAGCGCGTATGATTTTCAGCGATTGTGAGTAACAAAGTAATGCGATCATGACTATTTTTTATTTCCACAATACCTTCATAATCCGCTAAAATTCCATCTACAACTCGAACGTGATCACCAGGCTTAAAATAAGGTAAATTTGCTGCTTGATGTCCTTCCGAAAAACGTAAGGATTCTTCTCTCTTGAGCTGCTCAACTAATCCATCTGGCACACGTGCAGGAGCAGAACCAAAACGCACTAAAGAGACACAACCACGTGTAGAACGTATTTTACTCCAATCATTTATCTCTGCACTTAAATGGATAAAAATATAATGTGGAAATAAAGGTTCAGTGACAACCTGATAAAGCTTACGTCGACGTTTATGCAATTGTAATAAAGGAAAATAGGTATGGAACCCTTGACGTTGTAAATTTAATGTAGCAATCGTTTCATGGCGCGCTTTAGTGGAAACTAAGTACCATCCTTTTTTATATGCATCCATTCACTATCGTCCTTAAATTTTTGTCACTCAGCGCTTGTACTCATTATATTGCATAATACATCATTAATACGGAATTCAATACTAATTTGTCTTTTCGCTCTCATACGCATAATTGTAATTATAGCGCCCACTACCTTTGATTTTTGTTTCTTCTTTCAAATAATTAAAGATCGAACCTTGTATTTTCACCCCAGCATTTGTAATGCGTTTCATAGCAATTTCCAATTCCTTGGCTTGATGTTTACTGGAACCCACAACTAACAAATTGGTACCTGCTAATACACCAATGAGTACGCCATCCGTCACGGCAAGTACAGGTGCTGTGTCAATGATGACAAGATCAAATTGCGATGACAGTGTTCCTATTATTTCTTTGAGTTTTGCATTTGTTAATAATTCAGAAGGATTTTCAGGGATAGTACCTGTCGATAGAAAAGTAAGATTTTCGTGCTGCACTTTTCTTAATGCTTGTTCAAACGTAGCAGAACCATTAATTAAATCGGTTAACCCAGGGGCACGAGGCACTTGAAAATAATTTTGCAAACTCCCGCGACGAATGTCGCCATCGATCAATAAAACGCGTTTACCTGCTTGCGCTAACAGATAGACAAAGTTAGCAGCAACAAATGATTTCCCAATGCCTGGACTCGCACCCATAATGGAAACAATGTTATTCGTCGCACCCAGCAGAATAATTTGCAGACTGGTGCGCAAGCTACGGAGCGCTTCAATAGATAAATCGTTTGGACTTTCTACTGCTAAAAGTTGCAGATCTTTATTGCTTGGATCACTTTTCCATTCTGTAATTTTTCTTTTTTGCTGCTTGCTGAAAGGTATGATAGACAAATTAACCAAGTTTAAGTGTTTTTCAATCCAAAGTGGATCTTCAATTGTATTAAAAAACATTTTCCGCGCGGAAACAATGAGACTTGCTAGCATGAATCCAACAATTAAACAGCCGATCAGAACTATTTTGCCTTTCTTTGAAAGCGGTGTATCCGGAATCGTAGCTAAAGAAAGAATCCGAACATCACTCACTGTACTTGCTTTCGCAACTTGCAGCTCTTGAATTTTATGCAATAATCCTAAATATAAATCATTTTTTACTTCTACATCACGCATCAAGTTAATTGCAATTTGATCTGAGGCAGGAAGAACAGCCAAGTCTTTTTCCAACTTATTACGATTTTTTTCAAGTGCAGCTATTTTATTATTTACAGCAATCATAAAAGGATGGTCTGCTGTATATTGCTGAGTCATATCTACTTTATTTAAATGCAATTCTTGGATTTGTTTATCCAGTTCAGCTAACTGATGCAATAAATCTTCTGTTTGTATTTTGATATCAATTTTGCCGGTTTTTGCTCGATAAGTATTTAACTTAGCATCTGCTCGTTCTAAATCACTTCTTATTAAAGGCACTTGCTGTTTGAGAAATTCTAACGTTTTTGCAGCTTCAAGCGATTTTTTTTCTATATTTTTTTCCTGTAATACGTTTGCGATTTTATTAAGAATTTTCACGAGTTTAGCAGGATCTGCATCAACCAACGATATTTGTAACACTCCGGTTTTTTGTCCACCCGATTTTTGGACGCCTGTGTCAACAATATTTAATTCACTGGCTATTTTGTCAACTACCGAGTGAGTAGAATGACGAATTAATATAAATTTCGCATCTGGTTTTGCCTGGATATCGTCAACTCGCAAAGCAAAAGTATGATTTTTGTTTGTAACAAGTGCACCGATATTTCCCTTTAAAAGAAACTGATGATCTTCATCATATAAATTAAAGTGATTCGATTTATCCACGACTAATTGCAATTTTTTATTATAATAAGCCAGTGGAACCTCTAATTGACTCACCTGAATGTTTTCTTTTCTCGGAAAAAATTTTCCTATGATAGGCAATTGATATGGCATTCCCGTAATATTCAAACCCAATGATTCAACGACTGGATCTAAAATAAATCGTGATTGGATTAATGCTGTTTGAATAGATGAATCTTCTGCAGAGGAAGACAAATTAAATTCTTGACTCAAGTTACCCAATACGCCTAAATTGCCCTGCTTACTATCAACTTGTATTAAAACATCAGCCTTATAAACAGGCGTTTTTTTCACTACATAAATAAAACCAAAAACGAGGGTAATAAAAACAATAGTCATTACGAGCCACTTCTGTTCAATCAAATTATGAAGTAATTCACGTAAATCAATTCCTTCTATATCAGGCAAATGAGACTCAATAACACTATTCATATATCCCTATCTTGAAAAATTTGTGATGGTCTTGGTATACCAAATCGTTTGTAAAGTAGGTAATAATTCATTCAACACACGGTTGAAGCGCGTAGCAGCAGCGGATGAAACATATAAAATATCTCCGGGCTGTAAGTCAAAATGTTCTGCAAGCAACAATGCATCCGGCGTTTTTGCATCCAACCAAAACACACAAGGTGTAACAAAGCTCCCTCTAATGACATAAATATGTCGAGTATCGGCAGCATTTGGATTAAAGCTACCCGATAGTGTTAGCGCATCCGTAATAGTCAATGGCTGATCATTTAATGGTAAAAAACCAGGTTTGAGGACTTCGCCAAATACATATACTTTTTGGCCGCGAAAATCAGCGACACGCACATAGACCTGGGGATTTTTAACATATTTTCTGAGACGTCCTGATATATCTGCCCGAATCGCATCCGTCGTTTTATTCTCAACACGCATATAGCCAATGAGAGGAAAATAAATATCACCCTGTGCATTAACTAAGTAACCCGCCTGTCCCGCTGCACCTTGGGTACTCACGGTTGTAGCTCCAACGATACTTTGCTGTCCCTGAATATTAAATTCAGGATGTTGCCAAACAGAAATTTCTAATACATCGGCTGGCGCAACACGGTAAATGTACATAGAAATGCGTTGATCTTGAATCAAAGCGGAATTAATAGGAATTAAGGTCGGATTCACTTGAATATGTTGGGGTTCGACACGCTGCGGCATAGTAGAAATATCTGGATTTTGCATCCCTGGAAGAACATTGCAACTGCACAAAAAAACTGTACTACACAACAGGGCTATTTTTCTCAGCATATCAATTCCATAATTTCCTTTGCCATTCATCAACACCTTGTTCAATCAATGCCAAGGCTTGTTCAAATGCGAATCGAGACTTTTGATAAGGATCAGGAATATCGAAACCACCCCATTTTCCAAGTCGATGCACCTTCCCGCGCACGCTCGATAGAATACCTTCGACACCTTCTTGATGTCTAGTCTCCATTATCAAAATAAGTTCATTATCCAAGAGGAGCTCTGGTGTAAGCTGGCGTGCACGATGTCTAGAAATATCAAGACCTCGTGCACTCATGAGTTCTTGCGCCATAGGATCGGCTGGATAATTTGCGAGAGCGCTAATGCCAGCAGAACTAACAGAAATTTTCTGATTTTTTTTGAAAAATTGCTCGCACAATAATGCCTCTGCCATAGGACTACGACAAATATTACCTATACACACCACAAGAATTTTTTGAAACATTTTTTAATTACCTTTATTGGGAAAACGAGCATCAGAAAATATTCTGACCAAAAAAACCCATATCAAACCAACCCTAACATCCCAAATTTTAAAGTAAACCCTAAATTAAAAACCGGTGTATTTAAATTATTATGCAAAGCTTTTAACTGACCTAGACTGGTCTGTAAACCAATCGCCGGTGTGAAAGCATAATGAAGACCGACAATCGGTTCAATTAATGCGCCGCCTCCCAAGGCTAAATTTCCGCCGCCGCCCGCACCGATGAATAATTCAGTAAAAAATTGTAAATGATGATGACAGAGCTCAGATGTTTGCAAACCGGGTCCTATCATTCCCGTCGCATAACCACCCGCATGCGTTCCGCTATAAGCACTTGCTGCCTGGTAACCCATAAAGAAATGGGGCGAAAACAATTGATCTATTTGGAAAGCAATGAGCTGAATAGCGGAACGCGTTGGAATGGATGCGCGTTCGGGATGCAAATAAGTTTGATTGAATAATTGCAGGCGCCAGTTTTTCACAGAAAAATAACTGGAAAATAAATTTTCGTTGGGTGTATCCGATGCAGTCGCAACATTTAAATGATAAATAATTTCGCCAGTCACTGTCGCAGCCCGCAAATTTCCTTTGGGTGACCAAATATATCCACCACTTAAGCGCGTAGCAAAATTTGTCGATAACGGAAGTTCTAAACCGATTTGGGGTTGAATTAATACGCCGCCACCGGTTTGGGTATTTCCTCCGCCACCGGCGCCTAAACCCAATTGCGGAACGAAAGCGATGGGTAATGATTTTAACGGCAAATGATATCCAAACCCGCCAAGCACATCCATATACCCATTTGGATTACCACTAAAAGCGCCCGCCGCTTTGAAATACCAAAAAACATGTTCTCTAAAATAATGATCCAATTCAGCGCCAATCAGGCCAATCGTATCATCTTGGACGTTGCCCAATACATTTTTCGTTCCCTTTTGTTGATTATAAGCCTGGAGTAACAAGGCAAAATCATTTCTTTGAAAATCCAAAAATTTACCATTGGAGAGAAAAATCGAATTAAAATTAAATACAGAAGAATTAGGTAAAGGGGTCGCTTGAACATAATAAAAATCCCAGGGAATATCGAGATCCAATCCGACTTGGCTACTGCTAATTTTTCCTGAAGGAAAATCAATATAACTGTAATGCAACCCTAGACGCGCCCAATCCCAACTGTACTCGATTCCAATGCTGGGGCGAACCATGAGCCCACCACCCACCAGCGATGCTCTACCACCGCCACCGCCAGCAAAGATGCCTACATCTCCCCACCAACGCGGAATAAGTTCATGACGAAAACCGGCATTGGCACCCAATACAAAAAGTCCGCCTTGTGTTCCCGCAATTGAACCAAAACCGCCTATACCCGCATAAAATTGTGGGGTAATATTCATCGAGTAATTTAAACCTAATAACCCCATATTTTGAATACCCTGCGGCATTTTCACATCGTCATAACTAAAACGAAAAAATCCAGGTTGCTCTTGTAAATAAAGTTTTTGTGAATTTGAACTTGAATAAACTGTATTCGTAGCAAAACCAGAGCCTGACATGAGTATCGCTAAGAGACAAATTACTTTTTTATAATTCAATGTGAAATCCATAGTCATCCGCTATCTTCCAGAACAAGCTTTATAAAATACCTTTTAATCATTTCACCGCAAATCTTTTTTATTTGATATTTTTAATGAGCCAATCTATTTCTTCGGGCGAACGAACAGAAATGATTATTTTTCCTTCGCCTTTATCATTGAGCCGTATTTTAACGGAGGAGGATAATTTTTTAGTGAGATCATTTTGCCATTGGTTAATATGCTCTTTGTAAGGATTTTCAACGATGACGGGTGACAAGGGTAAGGATTTGTTTTTCTGCACCCATTTCTCCGTCTCACGCACTGACAATTTCTTGATTAAAATCTGTTGCGCTAACTCTCTTTGTTTGCACTCATCCAATACCAGCAAGGCACGCGCATGCCCCATTTCAATTTTTCGAGTTCGAAGAAGCTCTTTCACTTCATCATCCAGCCCCAACAATCGAATCAAATTGGTTACCGTAGAACGTGATCTCCCTACTCTTTCAGCAATTTCTTCATGCGTTAAAAAAAATTCTGAAATAAGTCTTTCAAAGGCAATTGCCTCATCAATGGCATTCAGCGATTCGCGTTGAATATTTTCAATTAACGCAAAAGCACAGGCCGTTTGATCCGGTATATCTCGAATAATAGCGGGTACTGTTTTTAATTCAGCCAACATCGCTGCGCGCCAACGCCGCTCACCTGCGATAATTTCAAATTTTTCTTTTTCCAATCGTCGCACAATGAGAGGGAGAATAATCCCTTGGGATTTAATCGACATGGTTAACTCATGAAGAGACTCATCATCGATAATGGATCTCGGTTGATATTTTCCGAATACCAGAAAATGAATAGGTAAATGAAAAATACTTTCTTTAATAAATTCTTCCTTCTTGGATTCAGCCAGAAGATCATCTAACCCTGATAAATTTCGTAATCCCTTCAATTCCAAATGTGACATAAGCAACTCCCTGTGGATAACTTAGCACGCAGACGTCTGACTTCAGCACGCAGACGTCTGAGGATCATACCTTTTTTAGCACGCAAACGTCTGATTTTGATCCTGCAAACGTCTGACTTCAGCACGCAGACGTCTTAGTAATGCACGCAAACGTCTTACGTAAAGCAGTTAAGTAGTTGATTTTTTTATTTAAAAAACCGCCTAAACAATATTAAACAATATTAAACATAAAAACACTGTGTTTATGTTGTGTTTTTTTCTTTAAGAAAATAAGAAAATTCATAACACGGTTGCATTTTCATTAAAATAACGATAAATTTCAAAATATTGAAAAATTTCATTAACGTTTAGTCAAAGGAATAACTATGCTGGAGCAAGCTATAGCACCCTATGGCAGTGATGAACCAGAAAAGCTCATGGAGAAATTTTATAGTGCTGGAAATGAAATGCTTCTAACACTACGTAATTATATTACGAATCCGGATAATCGCAAAAAACCCAGAACCTGGGGTTCGATCGAAGCAGCTCAAATGGTAGGTGTATCCAATCCAACTTTTAGAAAACTTTTGGAAAAATTTCCTGAATTACCTGGCATTGTGACTGAAATAACGCCCGGAAATAGATCAATTAATAAATATACTTTGCAAGCGATTAATCAGTTAAGAACGTTTTCAAATACAAGATACAGTAGGCCAAATGGATCAAAACCACTTGTCATCGCCATATCAAATCTCAAAGGTGGTGTGGGCAAAACACAAACCGCAGTTGATCTTGGGAAAAAAATTGCTATCGAAGGGTTACGCGCCTTACTGTTAGATTTTGATGCCCAAGGTACCGCGACTTTAATCAGCTCCGGACTGATTCCTGATTTAGAATTAAAATACGAAGATACCATCACTAATATTTTGGTCGCTAATCCTGAAAATATAAAAGATGTTGTCCTAAAAACGCATTTTGATGGTTTCGATATTATTCCAGCAAATCTCGCAATTCAAGATTGTGATTTATTGCTTCCCAATCCAAAAGATAATAATGAAGAAAGAAATGGCAGCCCTTATTTTCGGCTCTCAAAAGCCTTAAATGTGATTAAAAATCAATATGATGTGATCCTAATCGATTGTGGTCCCAATTTAGGAATGTTAACTCTCAATGCAATTATCGCTTGCGATGGCATGCTTATTCCCATTCCTCCCAGCATGAATGATTATTCGAGTTTCATCATGTATACAGCGACATTAAGAAACTTGTTTAAAAATCTCTCCAATAAAAAGCTCGAGTATTTGCGTATCATTATCTCCAAACACAATGGCAGCAATGAATCCATGCAAATGGAAAATATGATGCGAGAACAATTTGGTCGTTACATTTTATCAAATCACATGTGTGAAACGGTTGAAGTCTCAAAAGCGGCTAACGAAATCGGCACCATCTACGATGTTTCTAAACCGCGTGGGAGTAGAGAAGCCTATCGTCGTGCTATACAACATTTAGACGATGTCAATTTAGAAATTATCAATCATTTTAAGGAAATTTGGACTCGACAGGCACAAAAATCATTGCAATCCAAAATGGAGGAAGTCATCAATGGATAATAGCAAACGTAACATTCATACTTCCGGTCCTTTAGGCATGTTGGTGAAAACAGGACAAGTTAAAAAAATTGATTTAACAGACGAACCCGATCAGGGAAGTTTGCAACATGTGGGTTTAGATGGTTTACAAGCCGCTGGATCTTATTTTAAAACGCAGTCAGGCATTCAATTTAGTGAAAACGAATTAGTCTTTTTAGATCCAAAGGAATGCGAACCTTGGGAATATGCGAATCGCTCAGAAGATGAAATGGGCAATATAGAAGATCTGATGAAATCGATTCGTGAGCATGGCCAATTACAACCCGTGCTGATCCGTTCACATCCCGCTCCCCATGATAGCATTAAGTATCAAATTATTTTTGGTAGAAGAAGACACGCTGCCTGTCTCGCCTTAGGCACGAAACTACTTGTTATTAAAAAAGATAATTTATCTTTGCAAGAAGCCATTTTATGTCAAGATGCTGAAAATAAATTTAGACAAGATGTCAGTAATTATTCAAATGCAATATTGTATAAAAAATTATTAGTGGCTAAGGTGTTTAAAACAGAAAAAGAACTAGCAGAAAAACTTAGAATCTCGCCTTCTTCTCTTAATGAATTACTGAGTTATACTAAATTACCTCAAGAAGTCATTAATAACATTCCCAATATCCATTCTTTATCTGTCTATATGGCAGCTAAAATGGTTAGATTGCTTTCAGAGGATCAAACTTTATTACAGAGGATAATTGAAATTTCACCTGAAATAGGTAGATCCATTGCCACTCCCGCCAAACTCGAATCGACCGTGATAAAAAATATTGATTCTACAGTAGATGTTTCACGTAGAACAAAGACGGTGTACGACGTAACTAGCAAAAAATTGTTTACCTTTAAAATTGATCACAAAGGTGTTCCTTCCATTCGCTTTCAAAAAGAATTAATTGATGTATTGGATTTTGATAGCCTGTGTGATCAACTCAAAAATATCATCGAATCACTTACTCAATTCGGACGTCCGAATTTAGTAAAAGAACCTGTGGTTGAATAATTCGGACGTCCGAATTATTTCACTAAACAGACAAGGAGTCTGTTATGACATTGGCTGAACCAACAAAAGAAATCAAACCCATTTTAAAAAAGCATGTCAATACGATACATTGCTCTAATAACTTGACTCTTGTTCAAAGAAAACTTTTTAATGCACTCTTGTTCCATGCTTATCATGAAATGCCGGAAAAATTTCAATATGAAATTTCTATAAAAAAACTGTGTAACTTAATTGGCTATGATAGTCGAGATTATAAAAAATTAAGAAAATCCATATTGGATTTGATTACAACAGCGATCGAATGGAATGTGATTGAGGATGAACAAGGCGAGCAAAAAGAAAAATGGCGAGCTAGCTCAATCGTTTCCGCAGCAAAAATTGAGAATGGCATTTGCACTTATGAATTCAGTTCTGTCATGAGAGAATTATTATATCGCCCAGAAATCTATGGCAAGATTGATATCAATATCATGACCGAGTTTAAATCCAGTTATGGACTCGCTTTATATGAAAACTGCATACGTTTTCAAAATATTGCAAGTACGCCATGGTTGCCCATTAATGTTTTTAAAAAATTAATGGGTGTAGCGGAAGATGGATATCAAAATTTTTGTGATTTAAAAAAACGGGTTCTCGATATTGCTGTAAAAGAAGTAAATTTATATTCGCCTATAAAAGTCATGCCAGAAATTCAACGAGTCAATAAAAAGGTTGTCAGTATTAAATTTAAATTATTGGCAAATGAAGAATTAGAAGAGGTCGAAAATCAAGTCAGTACCGAAGATACCGTTTTGTTTGAAATTCTACAGCGTGACTTTACGTTGTCTGAAAGAGTTGCTTTAGAAGTGATAGCAAAATATGGTTCTCATTTTATTACAGACAAAATTAAATTAATCAAAGAATCTGAAAGCTTCCGTGCTGGAAAAATCAGAGAGCTTTCCGCCTATTTATTGGATTCTTTGAAACATAATTATAAGCCGAGTAAATCCAGCAGATTACTATCAAATGAAATTCGTAATCAGGAAGAATTCACACTTGAAGAAGAGAAAAGGAGAGAGGAGAAATTACAACAAGAGTTAAAAAAGCAAAAGTCGCAAATTATCAATAATTATCTCAATAATCTGACCGATGCCGAGCGAAATCGTTTACAGGAGAATTTTGAACAAAATTTAATAAACTCAAAAGATACTTATATTATTAAATTTTATAAAAAGCACGGCATTAATAGCAAATCTGTCCAAGCTTTATTTTATTCATATGTTATTGATATCATTAACAAAAATAAAGCTGAAAACGCCATCTAAGACATTTGCGTGCAATGACTTATAAATGATCAACGTGCAACCCAGACGTTTGCGTGCTAGAAAAGACATGGGCAAAAGTTTATTAGGTCAATACGTTTTTATTAATTAGTTTTGTCTTTAAAATAAAATGCAATTATAAGAGTCTTTTTCATTTCAATTAAACCTGTTTTTAAGTGCTGGCATCGTGTTGTTGCAAATATTCTTCGGCTGCTTTTTGTAAAAAAGTAGATCTCTTTAGTCCTTTTTTCTTTCGAAACTTATCAATTTTTTTTAGCATTTCAGCAGGAAATATTACATTAAATCGCTTTAATTTACGGTAAGAGGCCATAATATTTTCGTCTACTAATATAGGTACTAGTTCTCCACCGGATATATTATTTTCTAGTTCATGATGTTTAGAAGGTTCTTTAATAAATTCTGGGTCGGCGTTTACTAGCCAAGCAGCTAGTGCATCTTCGGCATTTTCTAGCGCTTCTTCCCAGTCACTTCCAAAGGTGAAGCAACCCTGAAGATCAGGAAATTCAATTTCTACAGCCTCATCTGTTTTTTTAAAAAGTGCATAGTAATGTTTCATTGTTTTTCCCCTAAGCCAGTGGCTTTTAATATATTTTTTAGGGTTCCTTTTGGAATATCGCCTTTATGACGAGGAACTGGAATAGGCGGGAACCCCTTTTTTACCCAAATGTCGTGTTTACCGCCAGAGCGTTTTTCAAAACCATTCTTCTTGAGCAATTTTTCCAACTCATGTTTCGTCATAACCGTTCTCAATAATTATAGCAAAATTACACACCAATGTGTAATTATTTTTTTCTCATTATATCAATTTGATAACAAAATACAATCAATGTGATTTAAATCTTCCGCATTAAATTCCATAAAATATTTAGGAAATTAACAATACAAAAGGGGTCTTATAGACGATAGACTATCGTAAAGGCTTTTGATAAAAGTTAAGAAAAGACGCACGCGGGCACGGGCACACAATCGGGCACAATTGGGTCAGTGGTACCCGCTGAATAGATACAAATAATTCTCAGAAAAATTATAGCTAATTATATTTTCGAGAAACATCTCGCCCCACTTCACATTTTTCTTCTATTTCCCTCTTTGTTTGATTTTGGTTTTTGGCAAAAAATGAATTACGCTCATAACCCAAAAGTGCAATAGCAGGTGGCACCTCACCTTGCATAATATGTTCGATTTCTTCCGCTTTGCGCGGCAAAGCCATGCTTAAAACGGTGCAACCTTCTGCAGTGACGAGTACATCATCTTCGATACGTACGCCAATATTATGCCATTTGGGATCCAGTGTTTCCGGTTGGGCTATATAAATACCGGGTTCCACGGTGAAAACCATTCCGGGCTGAAATGGCGTTTTACTGATAATCATGCTGGTATCGTGAACATCTAATCCTAACCAGTGTCCCGCGCGATGCATATAATACGTTGCATATGCTTTAGTTTGAATGAGATTTTCGAGATCGCCCGCTAATATACCTAAATTTATTAAACCTGATGTAATGCCGCGCACGGAAATATTATGAATATCTACCAACGTCACGCCCGGTTTCACTGCATCGATACACAGTTGTTGTGTTGTTAAAACCACATCATAAATAGCGCGTTGTTCGGGTGTAAATGTGCCGCTGATCGGAAAGGTACGGGTAATATCAGAAGCATAATTTTTATATTCTGCGCCAGCATCCATGACAACCAAATCACCGTCGTGGATGGGTGAATTATTTTCTTGATAATGCAAGCAGCAACTATTTTGGCCTGCGCCCATTACGGTCGGATAGGATAATTCCTGTGTGCCATGACGCATAATTTCTTTCAAAAACTGGGCTGATAATGTCATTTCAAATTTCTTATTTTTGGGTTTAGCTTGCATGAACGCATATGGCCCTGAATCGAAATATTAACCGCATGCTGTATATGCTCGATTTCCTCTGAATCCTTAACTAAACGCATTTTATAAATAATTTCAGTCGTATCATGCTGAGAAAAAAACCAAAACGCACTGCGAGAAAGAACTTCTATTCGACGTTTCTCAAATACCTGATCCATTATTTCTTTTAAACTAAAACCACTTTGAGGAAAAAATTCATGACAACCGCCCATGGGATAATATATTTTTTTGTAGGGCGCACATAATTGATAAAGTGTTTCTGCATTCAAGGTATCAATAGCAAATGATTGATTCGCTCCGAAATCGGCAATGGCTCCTTCTTGCCCGGCCCATTTTCCAGTATATATTTCTATCTTAGGATTCCGTGCGCGGTTAAATAAAATATATTCACCCTCTTGGCGTCCAGGAATCAAGATAGCGACGGCTAAAGGTTCTATAAATCCCGTCAAATAATAAAAATTACTGTCTTGTCTGAATACATATTCATTGTCGCCATTACGTGTTTTTGGCATTGCGCTAGGAATGATGATCATGCTCTCGGGACCAATTTTATCCATTAATTTCCTACGTCTTGCCACGAAAGTTTCGGGTGGGAAATTTAAATTTTTATGTAACATATAAAGCCTTTCATAAGAGTTAATAACATTAAGGTTTATTATCCATACCTTTATTCATTATTTGCAATTAGAAGTTTAGATTGACTAAGTTTAAATTTTTTTAATAATGAAGTATAAAGAAGTATAAATTAATCAAAACATGTCAAAGGAAATAATATGGAACGGATGATTGACAAAATTTGGAAAAGTAAACCGACTATTGAAGGAGCGGGCGTGCATCTGAAGAGGGTTTTTGGTTTCAACGAGGTTCCCTTGTTGGATCCATTTTTATTGCTTGATGATTTTCGTTCGGAAAATCCAGCCGATTATAAAGCCGGTTTTCCTTGGCATCCTCATCGCGGTATTGAAACCATCACCTATGTATTGGATGGCGATGTTGAACATGGCGACAGCATGGGACATAAAGGCGATATTTCAGGTGGTGATGTTCAATGGATGACAGCAGGGAGCGGCATCATCCATCAAGAAATGCCAAAAGGAAATAGCAAAGGACAAATGCTCGGCTTTCAATTATGGGCGAATCTGCCTAGCCATTCTAAAATGATGGATCCACGTTATCGAGGTATTAAAAAGCAAGAAATTCCTGTTATTACAATGCCGGATGGTATCACTGTGCGAATTATTTGTGGAGAAATCAATGGAATTAAAGGACCCGTACAAGATGTTGTGACGGATCCCGAATATATGGATATCGAAATTCCCGCAGGAAAATCATTTACACATCTTGTTAAAGAAAATCATACTGTTTTTGCTTATGTGATTGATGGGGAAGCCTATTTCGATCATCTCCGTAAACCCTTCGCACATGATGCAAGTGGCAGTAATTATTTCGATATGCGATCGCCTTGCCCGTGTCACGATGGAACATTCATTTTATATAAAAAGCAGGGGACACACATCACAGTCACGACGGATAAACATTCGGTGCGCTTCTTACTTGTTTCCGGTAAGCCACTCAATGAACCGATTGCCTGGTACGGTCCTATTGTCATGAATACCCATGCGGAGTTACGCCAAGCGTTTGAGGAATTTAATGCTGGCACTTTTGTCAAACATCGATAAAAGCAGCCTGGCTGGACACTCAACTTGGACCGATGATTGCAATTGCTGATGATAAGGTCCTCTAAGCGAATCAATTAGCCATTATTATACCTTGCCATCGTGTTATCAATACGAATGGTGAAATTGGTGGTTACGGCGGCGGAGTCGTGCGAAAACAATGGTTATTGGAACATGAGAAAAACTAAAATGGATAAAATTCGTTGTCATTGGGCAAATAATAATTCTTTATTAATCGATTATCACGATAAAGAATGGGGAATTCCGATTCATGATGATCGATTACTTTTTGAATTTTTAAATTTGGAAGGTGCGCAAGCAGGATTAAGTTGGTTGACTATTTTAAAAAAACGCGAAAACTATCGTGTATTGTTTGATAATTTTGATCCTTTGAAAATCATTCAATATAATGCAAAAAAAATTGCAGCACTTCTAACAAATCCAGGCATTATTCGAAATCGTTTAAAAATCGAATCTGTCATTATAAATGCGCATGCTTATCTTACTGTTTTAAAAGAATGGGATTCTTTCAATGAATATATTTGGCATTTTGTTAATGGAAAACCTATTCAAAATAATTGGGATCATTTTAAAAAAGTTCCTGCGAAGACTGTGATTTCAGATCAAATGTCAAAAGATCTAAAAAAGCGCGGTTTCAAATTTGTGGGTAGTACCATTTGTTATGCATTTATGCAAGCTGTGGGGATGGTGAATGATCACACAGTTGATTGTTTTTGTTACAAAAAAATGGTGAAAACGAAATAGCTTTGCCCTCATCCTCAGTCTTTCTCCTAGCTTTCCCTGACGAAATTGGTCACATACTCTCCTATGTGTTATAATGTGTATAATATTCAAACTAATACGCAGAATGAGGACGTTTATGTCTAACCTTAGAAGAAGATTAACAGGTGAATTGAATCCAGCGACGCTTGTTGGCCTTCCGGGAGCGAGTGATATAGTTCGCAGAAAATTAGAGGAATTTAAAAAGGAAATAAGTGATAAAACCAAGGCTAGTAATTTTCGGACGACAGGATATAAAAGTACCCGCTTATCTAAATCAGTAGTAGAAGGAAAAATAGTACCCAAAGGTGTCGCACTCGGTTATAAAAAATGTGTTGAGGGCTTGGTGGATACTGCTACAGCAGAAACCTCATTGTCTTCACTCGTAGAATTTGTAGCAATGATGAAGCATAGAGCAGAACGCGATCATGGCGGGCGTGATCCTCAAACCCAAACATTTTATGCATCATTTTGGGAAACTTTAAATAATAAAAAATATGAGGGTAAAGGAGAAGGAAAAAACATTTTTCCCGAGAATCCAATGGCGGCTGTTGCATTTGATATACTCGTAAACAAAAAATTGGTTGAGCTTAGGGCGAAGTACTTACATGAAAATCAAAGCAAGTTAACAAAATTCGCAGTCAAAATGCGACTGAGAACATCAGATAAAAAGTTTGAAGAATTCATGAAGAAAGTCGAGGTGGATCAAAAGAACGTCATCGAAATAAAAAAAATTCCAACCGAATTGCAAGATGAGAAAAGTGAGAATCTTTACCTCACTGAAGGATCAAACTTTTTGTTAACTATACTAGTACGATCTGTAAGTGCTTTTAGTAGAACTAACTTAGCAAGCTACAAAGAAGACTTTCTAAGAACACTCGCGGTAATCGCCCCAGGTAGACCAACAGATGACGATAAACTCAAGATTAATGCTTTTTTTGATTATCATAGTACTCTGATGACGAGTCTAACAGACCGGAAAAGAAAACTTTATGTAGAAGCAGCTGCCAATGTTTTAGTAACAGCTCTTTGTGTTACCGGAGTGGGTGAGATGCTTATCACTACGCCTATTTTGGAGAGTTCTGCTCTAGCCAGTACTCCACTCGTAACTAATCCCTTGTTACAAGGTGTCGTACAAAGCGCTGTACCGGAGCTTCTAGAGGAAGTTGCTGATGAAAGACACTTTAACGAGAGACAGCTCGTGGCTACTCCTATTGTCCCTGTGCCCAGGGAGAAAACGAAGTCTGAAAGATATAACCAATTGGTAAACAAAGAGAAAGCAGCACATACAGTTATAGTTGGAGGCACAGTCGTTGCAGGCGTATTGACAGGACCCATTGGAGTGGGAGTTGCTGGCGGAGTGGGCTTGCTATTATATGCAGCAAAATTTTATAGTAATTATAGAAAATTCGGGGTTATAGGCAAAACCGAGCAAATTGCTAAACAAGAACATGAGCAGCAATTTTGCGAGTTTTTTAATAAGGTACAGAAGGATGCTGACTATTGCACCTCCGCAGGTCTCAAGCCGGCTGTTTTTGCCGATCTGGAAAAACGTACAATGCGATTGTCTAAAAAAACGGTCTCTACTACCGCGAATATACTTGGAAAGATGCCGCCTGCATCGGCAGCCGCAATGTCAGCAGCGACAACATCAGTGACAGCAGCATCAACATCAATATCAACAACATCAACAACAGCAGCAACGCCAGCAGCACCACCGCCCACTGAACCAACAGTAAGGCCAGCAGCCGCCACTGTCGCAAAAAAATAACTCTCATCACTTTGGCGGATATTCCATTATCTAAAATCGTGATCGTATTTTATTTTCATCTAAAAATGTTTTTAACCGCAGATAATTTTGGCTAGCATCAATATAGGCAATATAACCATCGGGTCTAAGCAAATAGACGGCATTTTTTTCAAATCCATGTTTTTTGAATATAGGTTGCCATGGAAATTCATCATATTTTAAATTCTGTTGTTGAATCGAATTTTTAAATTCCAAAGTGATTTGGCCATAAATATGAATTTGCCAATCCAGTAAAGTGAGCGATTGATAATTATCAATCGTATTTTCTTTTACCCAGGGTAATCGATCGCCTCCTTTAATTTTTGAAGTAGCACCTTGACTGAGTGGACTGTTCCGATAATTTATCTTAATTTGTGAAACAGTATTAAATAAAAAATGTTTGATACTTTCAAATCGAATGAAAAATGGAAAAATATGCGGAAAAAAAATGTTTCGAACAAATTTGCCAAGTAATCCCTCATTCGTTATTGCTTGAAACATTTTATCTGTTGTCATAATTAAGCGTTTAGCAAAACTTATTCGTTCTATTTCATAACTGTCCAAAATGGATTTAGCCGCGCGATTTTGTAAAACGGCAGCGATTTTCCAGGCTAGATTGATTGCATCGCCTATGCCCGTATTCATTCCTTGACCGCCAACCGGACTGTGTATATGACCCGCATCACCTAATAAAAATGCGCGGCCTTTTCTAAAATGGTTAGCAACACGATGATGTGAATGATAGGTTGAAAACCAATTTACTTTTGAAATAGAAATTTGCGTATTTTTAATTGCTGAAGCTTCTACATCGCTAAATTCAATCGCAGCCTTTTGTTCCTTTTCTTTTGGAACGATGCCAATCAATCGAATTGAACCACTGCTTCGGATAGGAAATGCGAGAGAAAATCCATAATCGCCGAGGCAAAGTTGTATTTCATTATTTACAATTTTTCCTGAAGCCATCACATCGGCAACATAATATATTTGTGAATAGGTTCCACCGGGAAATTCTATTTCTAACTGAGAACGAACGGTGCTTCGTGCGCCATCGCAACCGAATATAAATGGCGTTGTTAAAGTTTGAATTTGATCGTCTTTGTTTAAAGTTGCAATGACTTGATTTTCATTTTGAGTGAAACGAATCAATTCGGTATTTCGTTCTACATAAACACCCATTTTTTCTAAATGTTCAATTAATACTTTTTCATGATCGTCTTGTGGAAAAGATAATACAAAAGGAAATGGACTTGCATTTTTTCCCAAATAACCGAAGTCAATTGCAGCAACTGAATTGTTATTTTTATGCAAATTGAGATGTTCTATTATAATTCCTTTCGCAACCACTTCATCAGCCATACCAATTTGTTGATAAAATTCTAAAGTTCGAGCATGCACAGCCATCGCTCTTGATGTTTCGCCCGGAGCTTTGTTTTTATCAATAATACGAAGAGGGATACCAAAATGTGTTAACCATAATGCGAGAACTAATCCTGTAGGGCCAGCACCAATAATAAGTACTTTTTCTTCCATGGAACCTCCCAGATTATGACACCATTAAAACCATTTCATTTTTTTAAATAGATATAACAAGGCACCGCCACAGAATGCTAATAAAAAAAGAACAGCGAAATATCCATATTTCCACTGTAACTCTGGCATCCAGTGAAAATTCATTCCATAAATCCCGGTAATTAAAGTGAGGGGCAAAAAAATGGCGGCAAATGCAGTCAAAACACGCATGGTTTCATTCATTTTTTGCATCAATGAATTGTCAATCTGGTCCAATAAATCATTTAAAATATCACGGATGGAATCCGCTTCGTGATAAATCATATGCGTTTCATTCAATAAATTGGATAAAGATGAACGGCATCGATCTGAAATCACGGAAATTTTGCGTCCCGAAATTCGCATGAGTATTTCTCTTATTGCAACAATAAAACGCCTAATTTTCATCATGTGATTTTTTACATCCATAACTTCTCTATAAATATTTTCATGCGTGGTTCTAATTGTTAAATCAAGATGATCTGATATTGTTTCAAAATTAAATAATACTTTAGCAAAATCATTGACTACATTATCTAAAATTAAAAATAAAATAAAACAAGGCGTTTTTGCATACTTGAGCGATTTGACATAGGTCTCATTAAAATCAATTAACGCAGGGATGGGTTCTTTAGAAGCCGTGATACAATATTGATGAGTTAAATGAATAATTAAATTGCTAAAAGTTTCAGTTTGCTGTTCTATTAAAGTTGTATTGATTTCATTTGAAATCAGACAGGGAATTTGAATAGTCATTGCATCATCAGTATCAATAATTTTTGGCATGGGATCTTCTTGATCAAACAATTGAATAACATCATCCGTTAATTTGATTTTTTTAACGATTTTTTGCAGCGTTTCTAAATCATTTAAATCGCAGTGGATCCAAATTATTTTATTTTTTTCTTCTGAATTAATTTCCAATTCATCTATCGATATTTTTTTATGACTGCGATTTTCAATGTCAAATTCAATGAGGGTTGTAGCGAGTCTTGGCATATTTAACTCCTTAGCTCCCATGAGTCATTATAGCAGAACTCGTCTCGTTAAATTTATAATAAATAGAATGAATTTATTGAAAATTATTTTAAAAATGAAAGAGTTATACCATTGTGCAGATATTTTTTTTATATGCTATCATACGTTTTTGAAAATCTCGGATTTTAATTTTAAAAAGTGAATATTTCGGTGAAATTATTATTAAATAAAATTGTTGTGAAAAAATCATCGCGTCACGGGTTTGGTGTGTTTGCTGAAAAAAATATTAAGAAGGGTGAAAGAATAGAGCAATGTTATTTTGTTCTTTCGAAAGGCGGCGATGAGAGTCTGGAAAATTTTTATTTTGCAGTCAAACGAAAATATGCGGTATTTCTCGGTTTTGGCAGTCTATATAATCACTCAGATGATCCAAATGCAGATTATACTATCAATGTTAACAAACGCATTGCGACGATAAAAGCCTCTAGAAATATTCAAAAAGGCGAGGAAATTTTAATTTCTTATGGTGATGATTGGTTTGAAAGTCGCAATTTAAAATCAAAGAAATAACAAATTGAAATACTCGATGCGCTCAATTTTGGAATCAACCGTAATATAAAACTTAGAATGAGATAAAATCTGTCATGCAAGCGTTTTTAACTCACATGACAGGTTTGATTAACCAATTTGATCTAAGTTAGCATACGCCAAAATGAGCCATTTTGAACCTTGCTTTTGCAATACTGCCATTCGGCCCGCGGCTTTTTTTGCAATATTTTTGTTATCAATCATTTCGTTACCTGCATCTTTGTAGGTAACAACAATCGAATTACCGCTGTTGGAAAATGTAAAATCGGTTAAATGATAACTTTGCATATGTAAATTTTTGATGAGATCCATTTCTTGTGCTTTATTTCGTACTTTGCCATCGGTGTGAATAGAAACAAACTGTGGTGCTAGATAACTACTCGCTTTTTCTAAATCATGATTTTTCATTGCAGCAAACCAATTATCAATCAAACTCTTTGCCATTGTATCAGTATCTTCTGCAGCGTAGGTCGTCGTGAAACAGAGGAAAAACAGGAACATAACATTCATTAAAATCCATTTTTTCATAAGATTATCTCCTTAAAAAAAACATATTAAGTATAAGGTATTCTCATGAAAAATAACATCCATTTATACGTTGTGATTTGATAATACTAAAATTACAGAGAGAACTATTATGGAATTTTTTCCATGATCTCCCGTAGCTTATCCAGCGTTGTTGCAGATTTTATGCTTTTCTTTTAAGAGACTTTCTTAAGTAAGGCTCAACACACATTACTTCTTGTGTTCGTTGATGACATAGATTGGCAACAGCAACTAAATCAAAGGTAACTGTGCCAGTGTAATATTGACCATACGTCGTGTTGCCAAGTCTTTGCCATCGTGGCGCTTCAAATTTTCCCCGTATAATAGCACCTCCGTTAATATCCGAAAAAACAATCGGAATCCTAGAGAGGGCAGTCAATACAGGAGAGTCATAGCTAATCAAAGTATCTGCATTTCTGAAATTAAGCGTTTGAAAGCTGTTATCCACATCATAAAATTTCTCTGAAATGATGGTTTCATATGTATCAGGATCATGACCCAATAGATAGAAATCAGCTGGACCTTGTTTATTGATTTTTTTAAATAACATGGGTATTAGTTCCATTAAACTAGGCTCCTCATGACTTTGTTTTAAATAAAGATGGCATCGAGTGAGGACCTCACTCCATTCTCTAAAATCACATAATTTCGATGTGCGTGGTAAAGTTTTTTCTTTAAAATCGGGCTTTTGATCAAAACAACGATTGTAACGACAATATTCATTCACAATATGCATGGGAACTCTCCGCTGTGCTTCGCCAATTTTACACCACAATGCCACCAGAGGTTTCCAGAACTGTTTTTTAAACGCCGCTTTATCAGGATGCAGTTTTTTTTTGCGTTCATATCCATTATAGAAATGAGTATATTCTTGTAAGGCATTTATGAGTGAATTGACAAAGTGTGCTTGTTTAGTTTCAATTTCAGCATGTAAAGCCTGGTATTTTGCTGTATTCGTTACCTGAATGGTATGACTGGTTTCTTCTTTGAGTAACGCTAATTCATCTTGAAATTGAGTTTTATCTAATTCAGTGAGCGCTGGCATTATGCCATTCACATTATCTTGACAATACTGATAGCCATAGAGATAAAACACAGGCGTTTTCGATTTTTCTTGTACTTGAATCAGCGTAGGTAGATTTTGTTCTGCTAATTCTTTTAGCGTGGGCACTTTATCAACGGTTAATAAATGCAAGTCATATTTTTTTGGGCAATCCCAATAAGAACCATGCTGCGATTTAAATTGCTGCGTTTTCATTTCATCGCGTTGTTTTTGAATTTCTTGAGGTGTCATGTACTTTTCTAGCATCTTCCACATATGCGTGTCTTTCGCCCATCTTGCATATTGATAAGGCGTAATACGGGTAAAGTGATGACTTGCCGCATCGGTTACATTCGCTTTTTGCAATAAAAGTTGTTTTAATTGGGGATGCAGATCCAATAATTTTTCTGCTGCCGTGGCATATGTATCTCCTCTTGCAGCAGTGATCACTAAAATATTAGGTAGCATCGCTTGAATATCCTTCAATGTAAAATCATAAGGAAATCCGATATTTAAAGGTCGTAACTCCTGATCTTTTATCATTCCTTTTATGACATCCCCTTCAGGATTAATCACGGTATAATTTAAAAAATCGTTATATGATATCGGTCCTGGCATATCAATATAAAATGAGCCATGTTGAAGTGTAACGTCTTCTGATTTTCGTTCCTCGTTCTTATTCCATTCATTCTGTGGCATTGTTTCTAATTTATATTGTGGAGGTTTCGCCCATGCGACCAATTCTAAAAAATGAATCTGCAAAGCTTGTTGCATGAGTCGATTCCATAAATCCGTATTTTTTTGTTTTATCGTGGCAAATCGTCGCATGCTTTCCGTATCTAAGAATGAAAATATAAGATTAATTAAACTAGAAGAAAGGTTGTCTAATTTTAATTGTGAAGTGGGCGGGGCATATAATGTTATACCGGATGCTTGATAGTGAGGAGATGATGATTGCATAATGTAACTCGATTTTTTAATGGGTGTTAAATTTAAGAATGCGTGGCTGATCGAGTTCATTTTGCATCGACATTCTGCCACGTTCATCTAATGCTCGAACTTCTTCAATGGTAGATGATCCATTTTGTATGAGTGGATACAACGTCATTAAATTCCATCTTTCTTGTGGATTGGTTGTGAGTATTGAATCAATCGACATGGCGGGTTGTCGTCCCGCATGAAAATTTTCTAAATAGTTTATCAAATTATCTATTTTGACTACATAATACCCTGGCATTTTTGCCAACACAGCCAAAGATAAATGACTACGTCTAGCGAGTATCTTGTGGTAATCAAAAAAAGAAGAACTGGCTTGAGAAAAAGAGGTTTTTGCAATTTTACCTTTTTCTATGTTTTTTATTGCTTGTAGAGTCGCTTGCATTGCAACTTCAATACATTCGATATCTTTTAAGTGCGCTTGAGTGGACGGAGTGATACCACAAATGGATTGCATTGCTAAATCAGTCGTATCCGCGGGAATTTTTCCTTCTTGTAATGCAGTTTTTTGATCTTGAATACGAGCTAATTTAGCTGTGAAAAAGGATTTTAATGCAGCAAGTTGAGAATATTTTTTTTGTAGTCTGCTTTCCATAAATTACCTCATTGTATAGGATGATTGGCGAAGATTTTATTGTTAAATTTGCGCTAAAATCATAATCTAGATTTGTTTAAAGGTCACACCTTTTTTCTGGAATAACTAATTGGACAATAATTTTCATCCCGTTTTTTTAATTTCTCAATAAATAATTCGTTTTTTATTTCCAAGAAAAATTTGAAATGAGATAATTTCATTTTTGCTTCCCTAGGGAGCTTATTGTCAGCTAAAAGTTCATGAATTCTAATTTCGCTTTCCGCGACATAATTCAATAGTTCTTTGAAATTTTTATTTGAAGGATATAACAATATCTGCCGTGTAATCTGTGTGCCAACACATGTTTTTGGCCTACCTTGTTTAGGATAATTTTGTTCGTATTTATAAGAGAATCCTTCGAGATTTAATTCTAACTTAATCTGATTTAAATGGTATGACTCTATTGCAGTAGCCGCGACAGTTAATGCTGCCAAACCAATGGGTAAAACAAAGCTTGCTGTGGTTGATAAATTAAAAAAATCAGCCAAGTATTTACCTGCGTTATAACCGAATGGTCCGGCAATACAATTGAATAGTCTGGTCTTTGATGGCATGTCATAATTAGGCCTCTGAAAAGGCAAGAAATTATAAAGCAACTTAAATTGCTTAGGTGTTGTTGGTAAATCATCCATTTTATATTTTTTTAAATAATCAAATGTACTAATCAAATAAGTGATATGCGTATATAGCTGTTTCTCACCAATTCGCCATTGAACAAATTTATAAGGATAGGGAACCAGTCTTGAAGTAACCAACAGGGGATCTGAATTTGTAGATGCCATCCATACGCGCAGAGGATTTTTTTCCAATTCCTTTTTAACAGAGTGAACACATCTTTTTTCTTCACGAAAAGTATGAACGAGATCAATTAAATCTCCTACGATGTAGAACATCATTAAAAAATCAAAAATAGGCGGGACATAATTATTATTTATGAGTGGGCTATTATAATGGGTGAATTCATTATGACCGGTAAATGTTGCAACAAATGTTGTAAACATGCGAAAGACAAGAACGAAGCGTAATGCCAGCATTCTAGAATGGCTAGATTGCCTGATGTGGGTACCTTGTGCTGGTTTAGGGTGAAATAAAGAGAATTTTGAAAACATTTTTTCAGCCTTTTATGTAAATGTGATTTTTCTGTACGGAAAAATATCTATGCTATACTAATATTGCCCACTTTATCATGTGAAGGATCTATAAGGACATAGTCGATGCCTACACTCATTTTTCTCGCCATTGCATATCAAATTCAAAACATCAAATGGCGGTATCTTTTTTTAGTACTGACTGCTATCAGTTTCATTTATAATCTTTATTATAAGATGTGGCCGCAGGAAATTTATTCTGTGGTTATTGTCATGTTGCTTTTTATGCTGACGCCCCATTTTTCTCTCTGGTGGCAAAAACGCAATGAACGCAGTAACCCCATTTCTTTTTGGGACTCTCCGAAAGAAACTATATTACTCGCTAAATACAATAAATATAAATTGTTGTTTTGGATTTTTTTTCTGATTGTTTCTATCACCGCTATTTGCTTCTATATTGGTTTTACAAATCAAATTTTATTAGGCAGCTTATTAGCTGTTTTTTTTCTTCTATATGGATTAAAAAATTTGTTTGTCTTGATCCTACCACCCGAATGGTTTTTACATGACGTCAACACGGAATATACATTTTTAGCCGTATTTATCGCCTATTGGTTATCTGATTTAATTAGCCATAAATTGAGTTTTCAATTTACACTTCCTATGATAATAGCGGCGATATCGTGTTTAGTAGGATTTTTTTTGGTTCAAAAAAATAACCGTTATCTGATTCCCGGATGCGCGTTGATCTTGGCAGATATTATTTGGCAACTTCTGCGTCTCATACAAGACAATGACATTTATTCGAGCTCATTTATCACGACGGTCTTCATTTTAGTGATGACCATGTTGATTGGCTTAATTTGGCTAGTCAAAAAACCGGGTGTTTTACCTATTGTCTATTTAGCATTATTTCAACTTTTTCGTTTTTCAACATTTTCCTATGAAGCGATTGATCGTGCAATTTCTAATGATCTCTCACTATCTGAAGCATCGGATTATACGCTTTATTTAGTATGTTGGATGTATATTGTGCCATTGATATTTTGGATGTTTGGATTGAGACAAATTGAAGACGGTGGAAATGTAGAACATCGCCACGTGCGAGAAAATAAGCGTTTTGAGAATTTAAAAAAGAGACTTAGCAATAAATAATTATCATCACTTAGTATACTTTATATAAAATTGAGGTGTATTATGTCGGCACACATGAACATGCGCCATACGAAGATTAGTAAACCCATAGATTTTTATGCTTGTTATTTACAGGACATAAAATTATTGTAACTAATGCCTTTCATAAAAGTTTCGGCAGAAAGTGTGAAGATTAACCTAGGTCAATATTTACTGTAGGAGTTTAAAAAAAATGGAAAGTAGATCAAAATCCAATACTGCAAATAGTGAAACTACTGAAACTACTGAAAAGAGGTTACTGTTAATCAGTATTATAAGCCATCGCGAGTTACTTACGTGCATAATGAATCGCTAAGCGAATTTGTGCGTCTTCCTAACGAAAGCGTAAAATCCAAAAGAAAATACGATTTTCCATTCGGTACAACACGAAGTATCGCTCAGCTGAAAGGAGCTCAAGCAATTAAATTTTTTAAGCCCGCATCATTACGAGAAGAACCACAAAGATGGAAAGGATCACTGCCAACTGAGCCCCTAACAGTTGAGCAGAAATGTAATGCGATTCAAAAATTATCATAAGGAAATAAAGAT
>CAYRUP010000003.1:0-39181 GCA_964427485.1 uncultured Coxiellaceae bacterium
GTAAACTCCGCGAAGGATCGCCTTATTATAATTTAGCGATCCTTCGCGGAGTTTACCCTGGTGAGGGCTCAGGATGACAATAGGAGAACCCCCATCATGTTACTTTGTCTTGATATTGGTAATACGCATATTTTAGGTGGTGTGTTTGATCAAGAAACGTTGGTGACTCGTTTTCGTTACGCAACACACTTAATTGGTACATCCGATCAATTTGGAATTTTTTTAGTAAATATTCTGCAAACAAAAAAAATTGATCTCGCTGCTATTTCAGCCACTGCCATTAGTTCTGTCGTACCGAGTTGTGATTATACGATTAAACATACTCTTTCGTCATATCTGGATTCTTCCATTTTTATTTTACAAGCAGGCGTAAAAACTGGATTGAATATTAAATATAAAAATCCTAAAGAAGTGGGCGCAGATCGAATTGCAAATGCCATTGGCGCAGTGAATACTTTTCCAAATAAAAATATTATTATAATTGATATGGGCACAGCAACAACCGTTTGTGCAATAAACAAAAAACGAGATTATCTTGGCGGAACAATCTTACCTGGCATGCGGCTGGGTATGGAAGCATTACGAAGCAATACTGCAAAATTGATGTCGGTTGATATTGAAGAACCAGAAGCCTGCCTTGGACGCACAACGCGCGAAAGCATACAAGCGGGCCTTTTTTACGGACATTTTGGTGCGCTGAAAGAAATTATTCATGAATTCAAAAAAACTATTTTTCCGAATGAGGCAGTCACGGTAGTGGGCACAGGTGGATTTGCTCAGCTTTTTAAAAATAAAGGTTTATTTGATGAATTGCTTCCCGATTTAGTGTTGCATGGATTGTATCAGGCGTTTGCATTTGCGAGTAAGTAAGCACCCTCATCCCCGACCCTTCTCCCGTTCACGGGAGAAGGGAGCTACAGCTAAACTCCCTTCTCCCAGCTTGCTGGGAGAAGGGTCGGGGATGAGGGTGTGGACTTTTCTAACCCCTCTCAATCTCATATTCAATCATCACCACTTCCAACGTCTCTATCCCAGCGGGCGTACGCAACGGAACCACATCACCCACTCGTGATTTTATTAAACTTTTTGCAACGGGCGAAATCCAACTGATTTTTCCCTTATTCAAATCTGCTTCATCATACCCTACTATTTTAATGGTTTTTTTACTTCCGTCTTTTTGCAGATACGTCACTGTCGCGCCAAAAAATACTTGCGTGAGATTTTGCTGAAGCTTTGGGTCAATCACTTCTGCATTTTCTATTCGTTTCGTCAAATAACGTACTCGACGATCAATTTCCCGCAACCGTTTCTTACCATAAATATAATCCCCATTTTCTGAACGATCGCCATTTCCCGCAGCCCATCTGACTGTTTCAACCAGTTTGGGACGCTCCTCTTTTAATAAAAATCGCAACTCATTTTGCAAATCAGCATATCCATGCGGCGTCACATAATTTTTGACATTCAGAGGAAATGTATCCGCTTTCTCCGGTTCTTCATCATCATCATTTTCTTTGGTAAATGCTTTACTCATCTCGACTTTCCCATAAAGATCCAATAGATTATACGCTACTGCCGTCAAGTAATTTATTATTTAGTCATATTGGGAGAAATATTGCATGAAATTAATACATAATAACAAGCGTGTTTTAGCTACTCTGGGAGTGGGAATGGTATTGGCACTGAGCGGCTGTTCCACCATTAATCCCTACACTGGCCAGCAACAAACAAGTAATGCTGCTATTGGAACAGGCATGGGTGCGATAGGCGGCGCTGCTATTGGTGCTATCGCAGGTGGTGAACGTGGTGCGTTAATTGGTGGTGCGGTAGGTGCATTAACCGGTGGATTAGTTGGTAACTCAATGGATAGAGAAAACGCTGAACTCCGCCAACAATTGCAAGGCACGGGTGTGCAAGTATCACAACAAGGACATTACATTCAATTGATAATGGCATCGGATGTAACCTTTAACACAGCCCAATATGATATACGAACCAGTTATTATCCTGTCCTGGATTCCGTTGCGATTGTGCTTAGAAAATATGACAGAACCAATGTCATGATCACGGGCTTCACCGATAATGTTGGTAATGCTGCCTATAATCAAACGTTATCAGAAAGACGTGCAGCCAGCGTAGGTGCTTATTTAACATCACAAGGTATCGCACCTAACCGTATCTTCACAGACGGCAGAGGAAAACGCAATCCAATGGCTTCAAATGCAACCCCAGAAGGTCGCGCTATGAATCGACGTGTTGTGATTACATTGCGGCCGATTGGATAACTATTATTGGGACCGGGCCCGGCGCGCCGTGCCCCTACAATTCTTCAATAATTTGTTCAGAAATATCTGCGTTCGAATAAACTTCTTGAACATCATCCAAATCTTCTAACATTTCTACCAGACGAATTATTTTTTCTGCTGTATCTTTGTCAGTAATAGGTATATTGGTTGCCGCTGCCATTGTCATATCGGCTTGAACGGGCTGAAGTCCAGCATTTGTCATGGCATTTTTTACTGAAAGAAAAACATCGGGCGAAGTCGTGACATCAATACTTTTATCATCATTCACGATGATATCATCTGCACCCAATTCTAGAGCGAGTTCCATCACGCGTTCTTCATTAATGCCTGGCGCAAAAGTGAGTTGTCCGGTTTTCTGGAATAAATAGGCAACAGAACCATCCGTACCCAAATTCCCTCCGCATTTGGTAAATGCATGACGAACATCTGCAACAGTACGGTTACGATTATTGGTCATGCAATCCACCATCATGGCAACGCCGCCCGGACCATAACCTTCATAGCGAATTTCTTCCACATCACCGCCTTCCATACCACCCGCGCCACGTTTGATTGCTCGATCAATCACGTCTCGCGACATGTTTGCCCCTAGCGCTTTATCAACAGCCGTACGCAAGCGGGGATTATCATCAGGACTACCCCCGCCTAATTTGGCGGAAACGGTGACTTCTCGAATCAGTTTGGTATAAATTTTTCCGCGCTTGGCATCCTGTTTGGATTTATGGCGCTTGATATTAGCCCATTTACTATGACCTGCCATGTTTTCTCACTTAGTACATTTGATTTGGGAAGTTGCAATGATAAATGAAGAGAGGAGAGAAATATATATTTTTGCCCTCATCCCCAACCCTTCTCCCAACTGCGTTGGGAGAAGGGAGATTTATAGGTGAGGACGTCACATAGAATAAAAATCTATTTTTTCCCACTCCCTTTATTTGATTTAATATTTCCCCCTACGATAGCAACAAATGTATTCATCGATTGCCCAGCAACAATCATATATCGAGGTTGCGCCATCGGTCTGAAATCTTTATTAGCGGTTCGTGCATCGATGCTAAATGCCATGATATAACCTGCATCAGCTGCTTCTTTTTCCAAATAAGGATCATAAATTCCAAATGGCCATGCTAATAAAGTAATTTTTTTGTTAAGCTTTTCTTCTAAGATAGTTTTTGATTTTGCTAATTGTGTTTTTACGAATTTTTCATAATTCTCGGAGGAAAGTCTTTTTTTCTCTTGCTTAAAGTTGGGATGCCAATAAGTGTGGCCTTGGATATCAAACAATCCCGTAGCCTGTAATTTTTTTAATTCTTCCCACGTCATTGCGTTTTTGCCTTCCGAAATCGTCGCGGGATAAATAAAAAGTGTGACTGGAATATTGTATTTTTTCACAATCGGAAACATATAAGTATAAACAGATTGCCATCCATCATCTGCCGTAATAACAACCGGTTTTGCAGGTAATGATTCACGTTTACCTTGCAAATATTCGACCGCTTCATTCAGTGGAATGATAGAAAATCCATTGTCTTTTAGCCATTTTATTTGCGATTCAAATCGGTTAGGCGTCAAGTTCATGCTGCCCGGTTTCGTCGGATTGAAATTATGATAACAAAGAATGGGGATATTTATTTTATCGTTTGCGAATGTTAAACAGGGAAATAAACTAACTAAGATCAAAAACAAGCTATATAAAATCCTTAAAGAAAACATAAAGCCTCCTTAGAGATAAGCCATAAAATCCAATGTATAAGTATAAGTTGATTGTTTTGAATAAAGTACATCTTTCTCTGCATTCAATGCTAATTGCAAAGCATCAGAAATAATCGGACGACTCACACTGAGCGCCAAACGATTTCGGATACCAGAAGCTGCCGTTAATATCGCATCGTACCCTTCTAATCCCGTTGGAATGTTTTTCAAGTTGATTGAATTACTATAACCAATACCAAACGTAGCATCTTTACCATATACCGAGTGTGTGTATGTTAACGTTTCGCCAATTGTTGTAGGAAGATTGCTGTTTGTTCCGACTGATTGTGAACCATTTAAATATTCCACTGTCAAAGCGAAAGGACCATAACCGATATTTGCTGAATAATCCCAAACATTTCCCAGATTGAAAGCCACAGCACGCACTTGTCTATTTTGATTATTGTAAGCATTACCTGTTGAATTCGAAGCTAAATGCGTTAAATAACCCACACCGAAACCATAACTCAACGATTTAATACTATTATTATAATAAAGACTGTAAACATTGTGATGAGCATAATTAATTTGATCTTCGTATACAGTGATACTGGCATTAAAATTATTTTTATAGAAACCAATACTCGCTTCGGGTGATTGCGCAGGATCAAAATACGCTGAAGTTAACGGTGTATTCCATGCGCCGCTGCCACTGAAAACACCAAATGGTATATCACTAATACCCAACGTCACATAGATAGGAATTTTATCCAAGTTACCCCATAATAAAAATGCATGTGACAAATAAATATTGTTGCCATCGGAACCATTTTGCAGAATATGACTATCCGTTGGCGACAAAAATAGTGTCAACCAATTATTATTTAAATTACTCATGACATCTAATTGAGCTTGCGTAAAATAAACTTGCGTTCCTTGCTGATAAAAAAGCGGTGGTGGTTCCGAGACGGCAAGTCGATTACCCTCCCAATGCTGAAAATCCAATTCCGCCGATCCACCTAAAATCACATGTTGGTTATTAAATTTATTTTTATTTTGTAAAAGTTGGAGTGAAAATGTATTTGCAGAGAATTGATCAAAGTAGATATTTTGTGATTGATCCAAATGAATTTGCCCAGAATAATCTGATGATTCGAAACCATAGGCTGAACAACAACCGAAAAGAAAGGTTGCAATTATAGTACGAGCAAACTTCATCCGCTACTCCTTGTTATTTACTACATGCTCTAATTTATCAATGACTCCCTCTGCATCAGCTTGTGTTTTTTCTAATTTATCCGCCAAATTATTTAATTTGATTTGACAAGCATCATCGGTAATGGATTCTTTACATTTTGTTTGCGTTGCTTTTATTTCTGCTTGATAGGCGGCAATTTTATCCCTATATGCTACGGCTTCATCTAGGGTCACTTTAATTTTTTCTTTTTCCTCTGGACTTAATTTGTTTGCAGCCGCCACAACAGCTTGCAGTTTATTTGCATTTTTAACTTTAGAAGTCGAATCTGAAATTTTTGTCTCTTTGACAATTTCTTTAGGTAATGTCATCGTGACAAAATTACTTTCGACTAATTGCGAAAGTTGAACATGAAACACGCCATTTTTCATATCAAACCAAGGAGGCGTAGTGCCATTTGCCGGCATACTGGTATCAGGACCTGCTCCTGTGACTGGGTTATACCAACCCGTGTTACCCCAGGGATTTTTAATCGTTAGTATTTGGGTTTTGGAATTATAAGCAAGCACTGTGAGATCATGTTCATTGGTTTCTATTCCCACAATTTTAGGGGGATTACTCTCATTCAGTGCCGCATTGAGATACGCTTCAATTTGATTAGTTAATTTTGCTTGTGAAATCGGTTTAAGTGTTTTTAATAATTTTAAATCAATATAACCCGCATTATCGGTAACAAGCGTACTCAATTCATTCCATTTCGCGGAAGATATTTTCTGCAGTTTTGATAATTCTTCTGGGGTTAATTTTTCAAATGCTTTTATTTGATCTTTTGTTAATGTACCTTCTAGTTCTTTTGGTGTCAGCGTACTTAATGTCGCTAATTGGGCACTCGATAAATTGACTAATGCACTCCATTGTTCTGTAGAGAGTGTTTTCAATAAATCGACTTGACCTCGAGTAAAAGGTGATAATACTTTATTTTCATAATCGATACCGGTTAAAAGATGTAAGGTTTGGGTTTGATAGCCGCCTTTAAAAACGCCTTTTTCCGGATTCATCTTACGTGCTTTTGCGACAGCATCACTCAGCACAGCTAGCCATTCTCCTCCTGCGGGAAGATTACTATACATTGCAAGTTTTGCTGGCGTTAATTTAACATGGATAGTTTTAATATCACCGGGCAGCGTTACTAAAAACTCATTATCGGTTCCAGGAACACGTGAAATCATATTTTGTAATTGTTCAGGACCTCCTGGAAGATGTAATAATCCATTAACCGCTGAAAGCAGAAAACAATCCCCCAATGCATTCTGAATAATGCGAGTCGAACTGGAAAGTGTGCCTGTTGGGCCAAAAAGTTTATCTTGTGGGCCTGATAACGCTCTTACACCATTAATATTTTTGATTGCGGTTTCATAATACCAGGAATAAATACTATCATTTGCTTTAAACATAGTTTGCAATTCTGCAACGGTATATTTGATCGTGCTCGATTTCGTATTATTCATTTGGGTAACAATTGCGCCTAAAACTGCAGCTTGTTGACCTTCGATATGGGAATCTTCTATTAATTTTAATACATCAGCATAGGTCAGTGTGCAATCGCTACTGCAATCTTTATTTAAATATTTCATCCAATCTTTGATATAACTTGGGAGATTATTGACGATTGTTGTTGAACTATCTGATGTAAGGGGTTTTTCAGTTTTATTGGATGTTTTCTGTTTATTTACAGTCGATTTGGTTGTTTTCGATTTTGCTTCCGTTTTATTTTTTGTAACCGAATCAACTTTGCTATTTTTCTTGGTTTTTTCTGCTGTTTTTGGAACAGATTCATCTTCTGGGGTTTTTGCAACCACATGGTGGGGTTCGGTTTTTGCCATTAGATTAGTAGAGGTAAAAAACGCAATGTTAACAACAAGTAAAGACATTGATAGACTTAAAAGTTTCATCATTTCCATAAAGTGACTCTCCCATGTATCTTTTATAATCGTCGTTTCTATAATATTATATGATTGCACAAATATTCAAATTAATAAGGATTATTATCATGGCTAGTAAAAAAATATTTTGTGTCGGTGGAGCACTGGTTGATTATAAGCTAAAATCAATTAATCCTCTCGAGTTATCTACTTCTAATCCCATTACTTCCTCTACCGCGTTTGGTGGTGTTGCGCATAATGTTGCGCTTAATCTTGCTTATTTAATTAAGAATATACATTTACAGTGCGTAGTGGGTAACGACAACGATGGCTATCGATTATTATCCCACACACAAAATGCGGGTGTTGATACGACCCGTAGCCTTACCTTGGATAATAAAATGACGTCGCGTTATTACGCTATTTTAGATAAACAAGGTGAAATGCAGATGGGTTTAGCTGATATGGAAATATATGACAGTATCCCTTTTGCTGAATTCACATCCGCATGGGATGCCTGGGAAAATGATAGTATTATTTTTCTCGATACCAATTTACCTGCTGAAATAGTACAGCATGCCATTCATGTCGCTCGACAAAAACAATTATGTTTATGCATTGATCCTGTTTCCATTACAAAAGCAAAAAAACTTCCTGCCGAACTCAATGGAGTTTTCCTGATTAAACCCGATCGATTTGAAGCTTCGACACTCGCGAATATTCCAATTACTTCACCAACGGATGCAATTGCCGCTGGCTTAGTTTTATTGAAGAAAGGTGTGCAACATGTCGTAATTAGTTTAGGCGAATTGGGTTATGTCATCGTCAATGAAACTTGCCAAAGCTATTTTCCGGTTATGCCAGTTGATTCTATTGTGGATGTTAGTGGCGCAGGCGATGCGTTTATTGCGGGAATTTTATTTGAATTAACCCAAGATGCAAACCTATTACAAGCTTGTCAAACCGGCGCGGCTGCGGCTGCACTTACCTTACAATCAAACTATAGCGTGAGTGATCATATGTCACTCGCTAATTTGATCAATCAAAAAAACAAAGAGTATCCGTATGCAGAAATTTCTTGAATATTCCGATGAAGTAAAACAAGCGATCAAAAACAATAAACCTATTCTTGCTTTAGAATCCACGATTATTTCACACGGATTACCTTATCCCGATAACGTTGAAACCGCACTTATATTAGAAAAAATCATACGAGAACATTATGTGACACCTGCAACGATTGCGATTATGAATGGCAAAATCAAAATAGGTTTGTCGCAAAAAGAATTGGAACAATTAGCAAGCGATAAACACGTATACAAAGCCAGTCGGCGTGATCTTGCGTTTGTGTTAAGCCAAGGGTTGACTGCAAGTACGACAGTTGCAGCAACTGTATTTTCTGCTGCACGCGCTGGCATCAAAGTGTTTGCCACAGGAGGAATTGGTGGCGTACATCGCGGCGATGATCAAGATGTATCAGCTGATCTCATTGAACTCGCACGCAATCCGATTGCAGTCGTGTGTGCGGGTGCCAAAGCTATTTTGGATCTTCCGCGCACCTTGGAATTCTTGGAAACATTAAGTGTTCCTATCGTTGGATATCGCACTGAAGTATTACCGGCTTTCTATACTGACACGACAAATTATACGCTTCCTGCTTCTGTCCATGATATCAATGCATTGGTTCACATGTTACAAACGCACTGGGAATTGGGAATGTCATCAGGTGTATTAATCACGAATCCTATTCCTGCTGAATTTGCTATTTCTTCCGATGTGATCGAACCTGTCATAAGAGAAGCTATCCAAAAAGCAGCGCAAAAAAATATTTCTGGAAAAGCGCTTACGCCCTTTTTATTAACAGAAGTCGCTCACACTACGCAAGGCAAAAGCATCAAAGCAAACATTGCTTTAATAAAAAATAATGTGCAATTAGGTGCTGAATTAGCTTATGCGATATAAAAATTTTTTACTGGAAACATCCTTATGAAACTCTATTTATTACGACATGGTGATAGCACGACAGCCGCTTCTGACAATGAACGACCGTTAAGTGAAGTGGGCAGACAAGATATCACGCGTTTAGCAAAATTTATTGCTCCACTTAAATTACATGTTTCCGCTATTTTTCATAGTGAGAAATTACGTGCACGCGAAACAGCGCGCATTGTTTCAAGTGCTATTACAACAGAACATTCTCCTGAAACGCTTCCGGAACTTGATCCGCTTTTGCCAGTTGAACCGGTTGTTAAAATGATTAAATCATTAGCTGGCGATGCTTTTTTTGTAGGACATATGCCGTTCATGGGTAGCTTGGTAAGTGAATTAACGCTGCGAGAACAAATACACGATGTTGTTTTATTCAAAACAGGTACGTTGGTATGTTTAGAACAAGTGGAACACGCGCGTTGGTCAATTTGTTGGGTGGTGAATCCAGGATTGTTTGTGTGATTGTAAATACCCTCATCCCCTGCCCTTCTCCCGCTTGCGGGAGAAGGGAGCTTTTTTTATTCCCTTCTCCCAGCTTGCTGGGAGAAGGGCAAGGGATGAGGGTCTAACTAATTCAAAATTTTCCCCATATAATCATCAATCGACGATTCATCAAATTCTTTTGCAAAAAAACCAATATAACCATCCGGTCTCACAATTAATAACGCTCGGCTGGATACTTGAAAATGCTTATGAAGCATGCCATCCACATCAACTATATTATTCTCTACACCATGTAATGGTTGTTTCGAAATAACATGAACTTTAATGAGATCGGGATAGTTTTTCTGAACTTTTTGTTGTAGCTCATTTATTTTGTCCGATGTATCTGAAAATAAAAATGCATTATGTTCCCTATTTCGCAAATAATCATAAAGTCTTACCGATGCATGTATAACAACATCAGGCGCACGTGTGCCCTGAAGTGATTGGTTACGATAATCTATGATTGGGCTGTCTTTATATTGAATACTCAACTGCGCCAAGGCATTACAAATTGTATCAACCTCTGCATTTTGCATTTCATGACTGAATTTACGTAATTTAGTTAAGAAAGATTTATCTAATACCATTCTTGTAAACGCATCGGTCTGATTCACTATTTCATTAATGATGGGATATCGTTCTGAATGATAACTATCAAGCAAAGCAGATTTTGCTTTTCCTTGAATCACGAGCGCAAGTTTCCAAGCTAAGTTAAATGCATCTTGTATCCCTGTATTCATACCTTGGCCACCCGCAGGCGAATGGAGATGCGCCGCATCACCTACAAAAAAAATAGGACCCTGCCGCAATTTTTCAACGCATTTGCAATGAATCCAAAAAGGCGAGACCCAGGAAATATCTTTGATGTAATAGACACCATGCGAGCGCTCTTGAATAAGATCTATCACTTCTTTATCATAAAAAGCACGCCGTGGATGACTCTGATGAATATTTGCAGTGATTCGGTATTTACTTCCACTTAATGGAGATGCTGCAAACACAGTTCCTTTATCGAAAAATAAATGGATTTCATTCGTCGCTATATACGAATCGATTTTTGCATCTGCAACGACAAATTGCTCATTCAACTCATTTCCTAAAAAAGAAATCTGACTTTTATCACGCATTGTGCTATCAGCACCATCACAAGCAATAACCCATTGGCTAGTAATATTTTTTGTTTTTCCGTCTGCTGTTCGCACAGTCGATACGACTGAATTTTCTTCCATTTTTATATCAATTAATTCGCATGAACGTTCAATTTCATGTTGCAATTGTTTTAGTCGTTCAGTGAGTAATTTTTCTGTGTCGCTTTGTGGCAACAACAAAACGTATGCATATTTTGAATCAATATGATTTAAGGGAATTGTTGTTAAAAGCTTTCCTGCAATATACAAATTAATCGCACGACAGGAATGACCCGTGCGAATGAATTGGGAAGCAATACCGATTTGATCAAATATTTCGAGAGTTCGAGGTTGTATCCATGTGGCGTTTGAAGATTTAATACGTTCGGATTTTTTATCAATTAGAGTGAAAGAAACGCCATGACGTGCTAATTCACAAGCCATCATCAATCCTGTGGGTCCAGCACCGACAATGAGCACTGATGGCTGATTATTCATACAGACTCCAACCACTGCAAAGGACTATAACGATTTGATTGTCCTTTAACCTATTTGTCATCTGAACATTCCTTTTTTAGATAACAAAAAACAGTCGAACCAAAACTGGCCCAACAAAAACTCCGCTAACTCAAATCAATTTACTCACATTTTTTTTCAGTTCCATCACAGCAAGATGATTTTTTGCAGCAGCAGAGACAGAGATTATAGATAAATGCTGCGATGAATCCAAAAATGAATCCATCCACAAATCCCCAGGCTCCACCCACCATCCCGCCCATGAAACTTGGACCATAGCCATTCATAAATTCAGCCATATGTTTTACTAATGTTAATCCCATTCCACCTAACCATCCAGCCCAAGCTAACCCTAATAGCATCAAACCTTCAGCGATGCCAAATCCTATACCGAGAGCAAATTTACTTAATTTAGCTTTATGATGATGACCATTCATACTTTTCATGACTGCTTTCCTCAATTTTTTTCTCCCTCTATCTAGTATAACGCAAGATTTGAGTAGAAAAATTTTTTTAATATAATTAATAAGTTAATTACAAACCTTTCTGCTTTTTGGAATTAATGTTATCTTATGCCCGTAAATTTTATTTGAAAAATCAAAGGTATTTAACACATGCGTAATTTTATTTGGATATTGCTTATTGTTTTTATGATCGTCGGATTGTTAGTTAATCAAGCAGATGCGCGACGATTTGGTGGCGGGAAAAGTTTTGGTTTTCAACGTTCTGCAAGTAGTTTTTCAAGGGCAAGTGAACCATTAAGACCTATGTTGTCTAACACTACACGTACTGGATTCAGCAAATGGTTGGGACCACTTGCAGGTCTCGCTGCGGGTGGACTTTTAGCTTATCTTTTCATGGGTCATGGTTTAGGTAGTGGTTTATTAACTTGGCTTGCTCTCGCTGGAATAGGTTTCCTGATTTGGAATTGGTTACGCAATCGAATGCAGCCTGCTGTTCCGGCTAATTTAAGCAGAGAGAATTTTTCTCAAAATAACATTTCTCAATTCGGTAACATTTCTCAATTCAATCCCACTACAACTGCCTCTTTCACAAATAATGCGACAACCTATCCTGCAGATTTTGATCCAGACACATTTACGCATGATGCAAAAGTTCAATTTATTCGTCTGCAAGCAGCCTATGACAGTAAAAATTTAGCGGATTTGCGTGAATTTACAGCGCCAGAAGTGTTTGGTGAAATTCAATTACAATTGCAAGATCGTGGTGATGCACCTAATACAACTGAAGTTGTAAAATTAGTTGCAGAGTTGCTTGACGTTCAAATTGAATCACAAGCAACCCTTGCCAGTGTGCGTTTTACGGGATTAATTCGCGAAGAAGCCAATACAGATCCCATCTCGATCAATGAAATTTGGCATTTTAGAAGATATAGCGGTAGTTCAACATGGGTTGTAGCTGGGTTACAACAGGAATAAATATACTTCGCGCGGTCATAAATAGCAGGGCGCGATGCGCCCTCATTCACTCTACTTTTTTCGCTGCTGACTCTTTCCTTCTTTACTTTTTCTATATAGAATATTGCTCTCCTCTGTGTTGCCATTTAATTTAATCATTATAAAACTCTTGCCAAAATATTTTCCCCCTATTTGTTTTAATGTTATGATGGAATGATAGAATGCATATGAAAAAAAACGAGTCAAAATCTATGAGTAATGATGCCCGCATAGCAGTACTTGAAACGATAATTATTAGTATCAATTCGACCTTACTTGACATCAAGCAAGATATGAAACGCTCATTCGAAAAAATTGATAGTAAATTTGAAACAATGGATAGCAAGTTTGATAGTAAATTTGAAACAATGGATAGCAAGTTTGATAGTAAATTTGAAGCAATGGATAACAAATTTGAAGCCCTGGAGAAAAAATTCGATAGTAAATTTGAAACAATGGATAACAAATTTGAAGCCCTGGAGAAAAAATTCGATAGTAAATTTGACACTCTACAAAACCGTCTTTGGTCAAATTTTCTTTGGATAATGGGCATGTTTGTTGGTTTGACAGGTTTAATTGCCCATACACAGCATTGGATTTAGAATACAAAAATGTCACACGGTCCATCCGGGTCAAATCTGGCAATTGGCAAATTAATCAGCCAATTGCCGGATTTAATTAAATGGCCAACTCTTTAATTTATCAGCCTTGTCGGTTTTTTGTATTATTTTAAAGCATATTATGGTAGAATTATGACCAAAATATGCATGAGCATAGTGCGTCATGCCCTTAGAATGAGGCCTTAAAATGCATCTCTATCAAATAAACTCTTCCCTTATCAGAGCAATTGAATTCCAAGAAAAAGCTCTAGTTATACACTTTGTTGCTGGTATATCGCCTTTATTATCTGAACAGTTAGTCGCTCAAGTTGGATCAAACAGTGCATTTATCCTCGGCAATAAATTTGGAACAACCGATCTAACAAAAATAAAAACCCTCATCGATTTCTTAAAAGATAAAAGTCTTATTTCAGCAAAAGAGTATACGCTTATCCAAGAACAACAAGTCAAACCAACCATAAAGCCAAGTGCACAAGAAACTAAATCAGAAAGTGTTAAATCTAAGACGCCGTGTCTTTTAGTTCCATTTGCGCCAAATTATAATGAGGCACAAACGCAGCTGATTCAAACATTAAAAACTTTACAAAAAAAACACTCTTTTATACCCGTTATTATCTTCTTAATACAAGAGAAAAATTATGATATTGCATTAATGGCGATTTGCGAAAATATACGCGAACCTAAGATAGCTATTGACCTCACTCAAAAATTATTTGAAGCGAATAAAATATTAAAATTTAATATTCTGAGCGCAGCATGTGATGAGAAAGGTTATTCTGCATTACACTTTGCCGCCATCAATAAAAATAAAGAATTGTACGATTTATTAGTTGCCCATGGCGCTAATATAAAGTTAAAAGATAAAGCTGGAAACATGCCTGAATTTTATTTTAATAATACACCAACGCCAGCTGTACGTTTTGTAGTACGGTGAGATTTAGGGTCAGCAAAGCGTGCTTAACGCATTCTAGCTTTTTTAAGTAAATTAAATACTTCAGCATCTGTCGTTTGCTCAAAATCATCATACCAAAGACCCACTGCTGAAAAATCATATGGTCGCAATGGACACACAATTCTATCGACTAATGTAGCCATTTCCGCACATGTGTCAAATGCTGCAACAGGTACGGCCATAATGATGCTCACCGGTTTTTTTAAACGTAATGCTTTAATTGCCGCACGCATCGTCGCGCCTGTTGCAATGCCATCATCGACTAAAATAATAATCTTATTCGCTAAATCGATTAATTCATAATTTCCGCGGTACGCAATTTCACGTCGTTCAAGTTCTTTTTTTTCAGATTCAATTTCTTGTTCAAGAGAGGTTTTCGAAATATTAAGATCATGTAAAATAGTTTCATTGAATACAATTGCGCCGCCAGATGCGATTGCACCCATAGCTAATTCTTCATGCCAAGGTACGCCTAATTTTCTAACGACGAATACATCGAGTGGCACAGATAATGCCATTGCAATTTCATAAGCAACTGGAACACCACCGCGTGGCAAAGCTAGCACAATCACATTGGACTGTTTAGCGTATCTTGAAAGTTCTGCTGCAAGAAGTTTTCCAGCTTCGTACCGATCAGCATATTTTTCCATAAAACATACTATATAACATCACACAGCGATTTCAAATAAATGATTATATACTTCGCGCGGTCATAAACATGTTAAAATTATATAAAAGATGAAAGATTTGTGAGCTCGCGGGGGCCTCGTGCCGAAATCAAAAAAAAGTGATTATACCAAATCTCAATTGGCAGCCATTGTCGAATCAAGCGATGACGCGATCATTGCTAAAACAACTGAGGGCATCATTACAAGCTGGAACAAAGGCGCAGAAAAGCTTTATGGTTACAAGGAAAATGAAATACTGAATAAATCGATTTCTTTGTTATTTCCAAATAATAAAATGGATGAATATTATTTAATTTTAGAAGCCATCAAAAAAGGCAATCCATTGCATTACTTTGAAACTGAGCGCGTACACAAGGATGGTCATATTATATTTGTTTCAATCACTATTTCTGCTATCAAAAATCAACGCAACAAAGTCATTGGTGCATGCAGCATCGCACGTGATGTGAGTGAATGGAAAAAAATCGATACGATGAAAAATGAATTTATTTCCGTAGTGAGCCATGAATTGCGCACACCCTTGACTGCTATCAGTGGCTCATTAAGCTTGCTGGCAAGTCAATTTTCTGAAAAGTTGCCTGAGAAAGAGAAAATGCTAATTAAAATTGCGGGCAACAATTGCGAACGTCTTATGCATCTCATTAATACTATTTTAGATATTGAAAAAATCACTGCAGAAACTATGAAATTTAATTTTCAATTAATTAATCTAACTGAACTTATTCAAGAGACTATCAATAAAAATAAAGTACTTGCAGAAAACAACGCGGTGAAAATTGATTTTTCAAAAATGCAAGCTGTCACGGTACATGCTGATTATGACAAGATAGCGAAAGTGGTTGCGAATCTCTTAACAAATGCAATTCGTTATTCGCCAAAAAATGCAACGGTTCTTATCGAAATCAAAAAAATGCGCACCAAAACTCGGGTTTCAGTAATAGATCATGGGGAGGGAATTCCTAAACATTTTCACACTAAAATTTTCAACGCATTTTCGCAAGCGGATGCATCTGATACTCGGCATAAAAGTGGAACTGGTTTGGGACTTAAGCTTTGCAAAGCAATTATTGATAAACATGGTGGTAAAATTGCATTTAAATCGTTGGAGCGGGGGACGCATTTTTATTTTGAGTTACCGTGTACTTAATACCCTCATCCCCTGCCCTTCTCCCGTTAATGGGCATAGGCGTCAAACAAAGCGAAAAAGTTAGTTAGAGCGTCATCCCGCGATGCTTTTCAAGCGGGACCCAGTGCCTTTTTTGGGCATTAATAGAAAAATATTTTAATAAAAGGCGCTGGATCCCGCTTGAAAAGCGTCGCGGGACGACGTTCTAAACGGTATTTTTGCTTAGCTTGACGCCTATGCCGTTAACGTTCGATGGGAGTGTTGTTGTTATTCAATATTCCCACACACCATTCTTCCAGCGCCACCGCCCAATTTGGCTGGTATATCCGAATAATTGTCACCACCTTCATGTAACATTAAAGCATGCTTTTTAACTTCGGAAAGATGCCTTAAACGAGGTGCTAATACAGGTAATGTCGCAGTGCCATCTGCCGCTACATAAATTGCTGGCAAATCGCCTAAATGACCTTCATCACTGTAAGGTCCCATGTGTTTATCCGTTTTTGCTGGGTCCATGTGGCCGCCAGCAGCCATGCCTTTGTCTTTGCAATCTGGTTTTTCATGAATGTGAAATCCGTGTAAACCCGGCGATAAGTCAGTTAAATGCGGTGTAAGCAACAAACCATATTTGGTTTCTTGGATGGTCACAGTCCCTACCGATTTCCCTACTCCATCTTGAGCGGTCATATGCATTTGAACTGTGATTTCTGCAGCCATGACATTTGCTGAAAATGCTAAACAGCATCCGGCTAGCATTAACTTCATTGTTTTAAACATCCTAATCATCTCCTTTTGATAAGTTTACAGATCATCAACTATCACCCTGTACAAGCACATCTCGCGCATCCGATCGACCATGATCATCAACGACACGCACAACAAATTTGCCCGCTTTAGCAAACCAGAGAAAAGGTTGATCACGTCTTATTTTACCAAGATACATATTATCAATAAACCAGTATAACGTTGTCACATCCGCATCCGCGACTGCCGTTAATGGTATCGAAGATTTATTGACAGCATTCGCTCGCACGATATAACTCAATTGCGTCCCCGGTGACGTTATTTGTGGACTCAATCCCACAGCACCCACCATAGAACAAGTGGGATCATAGGGTGGAGGAGTCAATCGCTCGATACCCGCTTCTTTAAAAATTTTCAATAAATCGGATGACCAAAATTCATAAATTTTAAATTGGGTATTTTGATCAAAATGGCAAGTACGTAATCCGGTTTTTTTATCAATGGCAACTTCACGATAAATGGTATCCGTTTTAATTGGCGATTTTCCCGGAATAAACCAACTTAATTCGGTATCTTTGCAATAACGTGTCGGAAGCATGCCTGATGTTTTGCAAACCGCAACTTTCGTTAAATTCAATTGATTTATATTTTTATCCAGCACGGGAAGTGTGCCTACTTCATGATGAATCGCATCAATTAATTCAAAAAATAAAGGTGCTGCAATATTTTTGCCGACAAACGCATGATTGCCGGTATTGTCAAAATTACCAATCCAAACTGTCAACACATAAGGGCCAAATGTGCCAACCGACCATGCATCACGATAACCCGAAGAAGTGCCTGTTTTCCAGGAGATAGAATACGCTTGATTAGAATCATATTCTTCAGGCCGAGGTGTTTTAGTCAACATGTCTAAGACAAGATAACTTGCCTCTGGACTTAATAAGCGTTGCCCAAGCGGAATTTTTTCTCCCTTCATAAAATGTAAGGGATGCCAAACGCCATCATTCACTAACATCGCATATAAGCTAGTAAGCTCTTGCATGGAAATTTCAGCACCGCCTAAGACAAGCGCCAAACCATAATAGGATTCTGATTTCAATCCACTCACATGCGCTTCTTGTAACAATTCATATAAATTAGGATGCGGCAGTTGATCCGCTAAATAAATGGCTGGAATATTGCGACTCAACACTAATGCATCTTTAGCATGAATGGGACCCATAAAATCATAATCAAAATTTTCTGGATTATAACTACCGAAACTATGCGGTACGTCTTTCAATACCGTATCGGGGTGAATGAGCCCTTGATCCAGCGCCAATCCATAAATAAAGGGTTTGAGTGTTGAGCCGGGCGAACGTTTTATTTCCGTGCCATTGATTTGCCCTGCTATTGATTTATCAAAAAAATGGGCGGAGCCAACCATCCCTTTTATACTCATATCTCGCGTATCAACTAAAAGTAGCGCCGCATTGTATACACCCTGGGTTTTTTTACGTGCTAAATAACGCGCCATTACGCGTTCTAAAATAGTTTGCAAATGAATATCCAGTGTCGTTTTTACAGTTCGCTGTGTTGGAATATCACGTAATACAGTATTCACAAAATGCGGCGCTAAAAAAGGGAGGTTACGAACACTTTGCATTTGTAACGGCAAGTTGATGGTCGACTTTTTATTAGCATCATTGGGGTGGAGTGCTAGCCAACGATTAAACAGTTTATTACGAATCTCTTTCAAATTTTTTTGACTGGGAGTTCGACGTGTTGGATTTTGCGGAATGACAGCCAGTGTCAATGCTTCTGGCAACGTCACTTGTTGCACCGATTTGCCAAAATAAATAATGCTTGCGGCACCAACCCCTTCAATATTATTGCCATACGGCGCAAGATTTAAATAGGCTTCCAGAATTTGTTTTTTACTGTAATGCATTTCCAGTTGCAATGCGCGTACGATCTGTTTGAACTTGCCCGTGAGTGTTTTTGAATTGATACCAAAACGAATTCGTGCAACTTGCATCGTAATGGTTGATGCACCTACCCGTCTAGACTTAACGACATAGGTTTGCCACAGCGCTTTTATCATTGCAATGGGATTCACCCCGAGGTGCCAATAAAAGTATTGATCCTCCTGCAACAAGGTCGCTTTAATCAGTTCCGGTGATATTTGAGTCAAAGGAGTAAATAAACGATATTTATCGTCGGTACTTAAGGTCAGTCGTAATAAATGCTGATTATCGTCATAAACCGCACGCGAAAAATGCACGCCCTGCAGCAAAGGTGGTTTAGGTAAAAAAAATAATGCAGTCCACACGCTGACAAAAAGAAAAACAATCGTTATGCTAGACCACTTAGTATACTGTTGCATAGGTTAATAGCCATTTTGGCTAACCAACGTACGGAATTACTCACTCTAAGTCAAGTAAAATCGGGCAATTTATGAACAAGACATTTTCAATGCTTATGCTAAACATCAAGTCTTTCTTTGCTTTTGTATTCGGCCGCTTCTCCTGGAGTTGTCCTCCTTGGTTGACTTACTTAAAACAAAAAGCAGCGCTTAAGCCTCGTTTAGCCGCTGGAATTTTGGGTGCTTTGATTGTTGTAATGTTAGTTGCTGGCTACACTTACCATTGGTATAAGAAATTGCCCCGCCCCCATTTGGTCACGGCAAGCATTACCGTGCCCCAAATAACACCCATCGCAAAAGTATTGGTTCCCGATGCCTTAACTCTGGATTTTGGTATCAAGAACGGGGGGTTTACGCCAAGATCCGTTGCACCGCTTAAACAAATCGGCAAAGAAGTCACCGATGGTATTACTTTAACACCGGCTATGCCCGGTAAATGGATCTGGCAAAACGACAGCCGTCTTGTTTTCACACCGAAAGAGGATTGGCCAGCTGGGCAAACTTATCATATTGAGTTTGCAAAAAATGTTTTTACTCCCGGAATGAAGATGGAAAGTTTCACTTTTACTTTCGCCACATTGCCATTCCAGGCTAACATCGAGGAATTCAAATTTTACCAAGATCCTGTCAATCCTACACTCCGACAAGCGATTGCAACGATTAATTTTAACTTTCCAGTGGATAGCAATAGTTTTGAAAATAACACGACATTGCTGCTTGAAGCATTAAAAAATGCAAAGCTCGACTTAGCTGCAGAGCATTTTAAATTCACTGTCACGTATGATGAACACAAACGTACGGCCTATCTTCATTCAGAACCGCTACCCTTGCCAGAAGCACCGCGCTATTTAATTTTAACCCTAGATAAAGGCATTAAACCTATTTCTGGGCCCTCTGCAACGCTGGAAACGATTGCAAAAAATGTATTGATTCCCGATGCGGCAAGCTATTTTAAAGTAAGCAGTGCAAACACGGCTATTGTACGTAACGACCAAGATCGTCCCGAACAAGTATTAACACTGGAAACGAGCTTAGGCGTGACCGATGCGGAATTAAACAAAGGTTTGCATGTTTATTTGCTGCCACAAGATTATCCCAAAACATCTGCCGAAGAAGTCAAAAAGAATTATTCATGGCAAAATCCAGGTGAAGTGACAGCCGATATTTTGAAATTAGCAACACCTGTCGAGTTACATGCCATTCCTGCTGACCGCGATTATGCAACCTTGCACAGCTATAAATTCGCTGCACCTGCACAACGTTTTATTTATTTTAAATTAGATAGCGGGATTCACAGTTTTGGTAATTATGTTTTAGCAAATGATTATTCAGCTGTCATCAAAGTACCTGAATATCCCAAAGAAATTGGCTTCTTACATAAAGGCGCTTTACTCGCATTAAGTGGCGAGAAAAAACTTTCTGTGTTAGTGCGCGGTGTACCGGCTGTCAAATTCCAAATTGCGCGCGTGTTACCTGATAACGTCAATCAACTGATTACGCAATCGCAAGGTAATTTTAGTGATCCGCATTTCTTTAATGTCAGTTTTAACCAAGACAATATCAGTGAAATTTTTTCAGAAGTTCAAACATTTAACACGACTGATCTTGCTAAAGAGCAATATACTGCACTTGATTTTGGTAAATATCTTTCACAAAAAACCAACACGGGTGGTCCGCAAGGATTATTTTTACTTCAAGCCATTGGCTGGGATACAGAAAAAAATTCCGCGCTCGATATAAAATCCAGTCGTTTGATTTTAGTAACTGATCTGGGTTTAGTCGTTAAGGATAATAACGATGGCAGCCATGACATTTATGTGCAATCGATTACACAAGGAACACCCATAGCCAATGCCAACATTGTAGTTTTAGGTAGAAACGGTTTGCCTATCTTAACTCGCACGACAAGCGCGGATGGTCATGCGAATTTACCTACATTAAAAGACTTCATCAATGAACGCGAACCTACCGTTTATTTGGCGAGTCTGGGTAATGATGTTGCGTTCATGCCCTATAACAATCCCGATCGGCAGCTTAATTTTTCGCGTTTTGACATAGGTGGGATTTATACCAACCCAGAATTGCAAACCTTAAGTGCTTATGTATTTTCTGATCGCGGCATTTATCGCCCGGGTGACACCGCACACATTGGCATGATTGTGAAACAAGCCTATGCTGAATCACAACCCGCGGGCTTACCTCTGGAAGCGACTATCACTGATCCGCGTGGAACAACCGTACAAGATTTAAAGTTTACGTTGGATTCGACGGGTTATTTGAGTTTCGATTTTCATAGTGATGCGACATCACCGACTGGACAATACACGATTAATTTATACACGGTCAAAGATAATCATGCGAATAATTTACTGGGTTCAACGACAATTCGGGTAGAAGAATTTCAGCCTGATCGTATGCGAATGACTTCGCATTTTTCTCATGAACAAACGTTGGGTTGGGTTTCACCCACCGATTTGACTGCAGAAGTTGGCTTGTGGAATTTATATGGCGCGCCTGCCACTGATCGTAAAATTGCTGCAAAAATCCTATTGGCGCCTCAGCAAGTCAAATTCAATGAATATCCTAACTATACTTTCGTAGATCCTTTATTTGATCCCAATAAACCCGCGAAAGTATTTAATGACACTTTGCCTGATGGTCGTACCGATGCCAAAGGCCAGGCACAATTTGATTTGAATTTAGAACGTTTTGCTAAAGCAACTTATCAATTGACTTTTTTCGCAGAAGGCTTTGAATCGGAAGGGGGTCGAAGTGTCACAACTCAAACAACGGCACTCGTGAGCCCGCTTGCTTATTTTGTGGGATATAAACCCGATGGCGATTTAAGTTATATCAAACAAAATAGTCAGCGCAGTGTCAACTTCATTGCTGTGAATCCTCAGTTGAAAAAACAAACGCTGACTAATTTAAAAATTCAACTCACCGCATTGCATCCTGTTTCAACGCTGGTAAAAAATCCAGACGGCACGTTTAAATATCAGTCTCTGATACAAACTAGCATTATCAATACACAATCCTTTTCTGTGAATGAGCAAGGCACAGATTATTCGTTGCCTACGCAACAAATTGGTGATTTTGCCGTTACGATACTTGATCAAAATAATACGGAATTAAGCAAATTTAAGTATACTGTCGTTGGCGCCAGTCAATTGCCGCTGGCTAAAAATGCAGAGTTGAGTATTAAACTCAATAAAGCTCTATTTCAATCTGATGAAGATATTGAATTACAAATTACTGCACCTTACACGGGTGCGGGTTTAATGACTATCGAACGCGATAAAGTGTATGCGGCACAGTGGTTTAAAACTAACACGACGAGTTCGGTGCAAAAAATTCATATTCCCAAAGATTTTCAAGGCAATGGGTATGTCAATGTCGCTTTTGTACGCGATTGGGATTCGCCTGAAATTTTTATCAGTCCATTGAGTTATAGCATTGCGCCATTCAGCGTGAATCATAGCAATCATGCGATTCATATTGATTTAAATACGCCAGAATTAGCACGCCCAGGCGAACCCTTTATCATTAATTACAAAAGTGATAAACCAGGAAAAATCATTGTATTTGCTGTTGATGAAGGGATATTGCAAGTCGCAGGTTATAAAACACCGGATCCACTTGGATTCTTTTTCCAAAAACGTGCGTTAGAAGTGGGTACACAACAAACCGTGGATCAAATTCTGCCGAAATTCGTGCAAGAACGCGAGTTATCTGCAGTGGGTGGTGATGGCGGCGAAGAAGCGCTGCGCAGTCATTTAAATCCATTTAAGCGCAAGACAGATTTGCCTGTGGTTTACTGGTCAGGCATTGTCGACACAGATAGTACGTCGCGACAGTTAATCTATTCGGTACCGGATTATTTTAATGGTACGTTACATGTGATGGCCGTTGCGGTCGCAGATAATGCCGTGGGCTCGGCCGATAAAACCGCGCAAATTCGCGGTGATTTTGTTATTAATCCAAATGTACCGACATTTGTCGCGCCAAATGATGAATTTGAAATTACCGCAAGTATTTTAAATAACGTCAAAAATTCTGGCGCCGATGCCAAAGTGAATGTGCAACTCAGTGCAACTTCAGGGCTAGAAATAATTGGATCTTCCAATCAAACCCTCTCGATCAGTGAAGGACAAGAAAAAACTGTGAAATACAAATTGCGTGCTAAAACCACCTTGAGCGGCGCAGAAGTTAATTTCATTGCTAATATTGGGAGTAAATTCAGTAAAATGAGTGCGACATTGAGTGTACGACCCGCTAATGATTATTTCACGACGATCAATAGCGGAAGTGCTGATGCCGCGACTAGAACCTTGTCTCTCGATCGCGTGCTTTATCCCGAATACCGTAATGTGGAAGCAGCTATTTCCAGCAGTCCATTAATTTTGATTGCGGGATTGCAACGCTATCTCGATAATTTCCCCTATGGCTGCACAGAACAATTGGTTAGCAAAGCCTTCCCATTAGTTGCAACTGCTAATCAAATCGGGTTTAGCAACAGAGAATTAGCCGCCAATAAAATTCAAGCAACCATTCAAATGTTAGGTCAGCGACAAATGTCAAATGGTGGCTTTAGCTACTGGCCCAATGTCGGTGACAATGATAACAATGCATTTGCTTCGGTGTATGCGCTGCACTTTTTAACGGAAGCACGCGCCCATGGTTACAATGTTCCAAATGAAATTTTGCGCGAAGGATTGGGTTATTTAAAAGATTTAGCTCAGCAAACTCCTTCTGATTTGGAGCAAGCAAGAATCCAAGCTTATGCAATTTACATTTTGACACGCAATGAAATTGTAACGACAAATTATTTGACTAATTTGCAACTCTACCTCGATCAGGATTCTACACACGCGTGGCAGCATGATATTATCAGTGCTTACATTGCTGCTACTTATCAATTAATGAAGAGTTCAACGGATGCAAATCGTTTGATAAGTTATTACAAGCTTGATAATCATGAAGCGACGGAGACTGAGGACTTTTACAGTAATGAGATCGCTAATGCAGAATATCTTTATTTGCTCGCATTGCATTTTCCGGAGCGTTTGAAACAATCTGAAAAAAATTGGGTGCTGCCACTGGTCTCTGCGATGAATAATGATGAAATTAATACACTCCTTTCAAGTTATACCAGCTTAGCATTAAGTGCTTATGCACAAACCGTACAAATGACAAACCAGGGTACATTCTCAGTTAATGAAATATTTGAAAATGGCCAAAGCAAAACGCTAGCAGCGCCTGATAGCAAATTTGTAAAAGTAAGTGTAGATGCGCTTGCACAGAAAATTAATTTTAATAATCCTCTTAAACAAACTTATTTTTACCAATTAACCCAAACTGGTTTTGATAAAAATCTACCGACTGATGCATTAAAAAATAATTTAGAAGTAGAGCGTGAATATCGCGATACAGCGGGCAAGGTCATCACAACGACTGCGCTTGGAAATGAAATTGAAGTCCATATTCAAGTACGATCCTTAGATAATAATTACTTAAGCAATGTCGCAATAGTTGATCTCTTACCGGGTGGCTTTGAAGTGGTTCGTGATTCAGTCAAATCGGATAACATGGATTACGTCGATATACGCGAAGACCGGGTGATTTTCTTTGGAAGCGTCACTTCTGACAGCAAAGAAATCGTTTATCGCATTAAAGCCATTAACCCAGGAAAATTCACTGTGCCACCCATATCTGCATCCGCTATGTATAATCCCAATATAAATGCACATAGTGCTGCAAGCAGTATTACTGTGACGGATTCCCTGTAACCTACGTCCCGCAGCTTGTCGGGCGTTGTTGCAGATTTGCTGCACCCTCATCCCCAACCCTTCTCCCAGCCAGCTGGGAGAAGGGAGCTAAATATAAAATGCTCCCTTCTCCCGTTTTACGGGAGAAGGGTGGGGATGAGGGTGTTGAAAATCTGCAATCAACAACGCAAGCTTGAAAGCTTATGCTCAGGCAAAAACAATTTAAACAGATGGCCTACGACTCGTTTCCAAACTCGCCGCTAATGCTTTTTGCAAGTCATCATCACTTTCATCAAAGCTCTGGGAAAAATAATCAGGCCGATTAGCCATTAAATTCGGTTTTAGATAACGTGGAGTAGTAGCTGGCTTAGCTTCTTTAACACGCTTAGTCGAAGCGCCTTTCCCACATGTACGAACAAGAGGCGAGAGTGGCGATAGCATCATCGCTGAACTGCTCCCATAGAGAGAAGAAGATGGGAGGGGTGAATTGAGTGAACAAGCACTCGACACAGCAGTACTATCTGTAGCCACACGCAATTCTGTTGATTTCGGTTTTTGTTCTGATTTAGAAGTTTGATTTTTTTCATTAACAGCTTCATTTAACACAAACAGAAGAGCAGTAAATTGATTCAAAATCTCCTCGACCTGTTTTTGTATGACTTTCTTAAAAACCTGACCCTTAACGCGATTTTCAAAATGTTCTTTCATCGTCGTTAATTCTTGGATAGTGAAACGTTTTTCTTCAACGTTCAGTGTAAGAAACATAGATTGAGAAAAGTCATAAAGTTTTTGCATGTAATTCGTTGTTAAGTCATACATTACTTTAATATATTCAAAAATATCAGCATTCGGATCATTAGAAACTTCTAAATAGCGGTCATGCATATCTTTTGGTAATGGGGCTTGTTTTTGCTCTATAAAAAAATCTGTACTGCTCGGTGTTAATGGCACAGATTCATAATTTAATCGACTTGTGACTAATGCGCGTTTTTCTGCTAATACCGTCGCAATTTCGTTAAATCTGCCACTGATATCGGCTACTGCTTCAGCAGCAGCAAAATTCTGGCCTTTCATCAATTGCTGATATTGAGTTTGTAGCTTGTCAAATGTTGAAGCAACTTGAAAAACAAATTCTAACTGCCCTTCTAAAGTCAGTTTCGCAAACTGGTATTCGCAGCTTATTTTGAATTGGTCTCTTGGTTGAGTGCGAAGGTATGTTAACAAATTCTCGAAACGTTCTGCTGCACTTTTATTTTTAGCCCATAAGTGCTCTTCTAACAATCCTAAATAAAATTCAGTGGTAGGGATTTTTTCTTCGCTGGGTACAGGTCTGCTTATAGCCATTCCATCGTCCTCTTATATAATTATAAAAAATAGGGTCAACAGACCCTAATGTTACCTTTAAAATATATTCATTACAACGCACCTATTGTACAACGATTTAAATTACAGTAAATGTTGATGAATACCCCGTATAAGGAATGATTTTTTCATTCCAGCCAGATTTCCAATCACCATGCTGCACAATGCGATATTGCCCAAGCGGAGTATCGCTAGGGATTCTCCAAACAATCGTTACTAATGAAAAAGACACACCATTACGTTGCCAATGATATTCCGTATCCCAATCACGATCGGTTCGGATCGTCATCCATTGTCCATTCACAAAATGTTGTACTTCCAAAAAAGTATTTTGAATATGGTAATCATTTTTAGGATGTCCGCCCCAAAATACTGCTTGGGCAATTTCGCCTGGTTTATATTGTGCATGCACATCCTGATAAATATCACCAAATTTCTTACCGATGGGTTTATCATCCAGTAAAACTGAAGGTTGCAAATTGACTTGTATCACATCCGTCAAATCAAGCGGCAATGGGCCTTTTGCAACAGGTTTATCATCCGTCAATGCTTGCGCGAGTTTGGCATATTCTTGCTGCAAAGAAGCGAGTTCCCATGGACCAAAATGAGTAGATGCAGCTTCATAACGCTGCATTTGATATTCATCACTCGTTGCAACATAACCGGCATAGGCATTCGATAACGCAGCTATCACGATATGATTCTCTTCCGTCTTCGCTAAATGTTCTGCGACCGTTTTTTTGATGCGGCGTCCAGACATGGTTGTCACTTCAATCGGCACAGCCACAATGACAAGATTACCGATTTTTACGATTTGCAAAGGCAAAATATTCGGCGTCCACGGATACGGCTGCATTTTTCCTGTTTGTAGGGCAATGGGTTTTGCACCTTGACAGGTCGTCGTCATGATTTTGCAAACAGCACCCGGTAAGGTTTGATTCAGAGTATCGCAAGTCACACCCTGTTTACCAAAGCCTTCACCATCTTGCGTTCCTGCCAGCATAGAAACCCCAATGGCGGCTATACAGGTTTTTTGTGGTTGTCCATTGGCATAGATCGGATCGACTGCGACATCATCCATCGCGATAAAAGAATGTCGATAGTCCACACCGCCAGTCACGGCTTGGGAAGCATTCGTAAATAATTCTTTCGCCTTTTCATATTGCGGACGACCCGCTTTTTCGATCGCTAATATTCCTTGCAATCCATTACCACCTTCATGGCCATACGAATTGGGTGAAACATCACCTGCATTGGCTTGCGCAAATGCCGCAACAAATGCATCCGATCCATAATCCGAATTAAAATCTTTTTCAAATAAATATTCTGCATAACCTTTATTATCACCATTAATTAAATGATTTTTATTGTTCATTGACACGCCATGCAGCGGAAACCAATTTATCATGCCAATGGGTTTTCCATTTTTACTATCGAAACGAACTAATGTCATTGTAGTATCGACATCCGCGCGGTATTGATCGCGCTCGCTTTGTGGATTCAGTAAATAGGCTTGCGGCGAACGATTAAAAGAAATTCCTTGCAATGTTCCTTCTGCCAATTTAATTTCAGCCGGCAACATATTGTTATGAGCGCGCACAATCGCCGTCACGATACCATCAACAATGGTGTTAAAATTTTCTCGATTAAAACCAAACGTAGTTAAATTATAAAACGCATACGTAGAATAACCACCTGGACCACTGTGCGTATGAATGGCGGTGAGAAGCACATTATCATCATTATATAAATCGCCATATTTTTGTTGCAGCTTTTGGATGACTTTTTGCGTCATACCTTGAAATACATGGCCTAAATCAACATTAACAAATACGACGCGTTTACCATTGCAAGGTGATTCAATCACGAAAGCTCTCGCCCACAAGCGTTGCAATACACCTGCAGTTTGTTGATCAATCATCCCATAACCCATCATGCCTTCTTCAGCGGCTGGGCCTGTGATGTCATAAACACCTGCTCCAATATTAAAATGAGTATTGTTTTGACATTGATTTGTTGCCTGTTGTGTTGCATTTGCAGTATTTACCAACAAAAAATTCCATGCGAAAAAAAATAGACTGATATATTTAATTGTTTGATATAACAATCTGATACGAGCATAAAATTCCATCATTATCTTTTTCTCCTTACTTAATTAGCCCACACTTTACACATGCTGAGGGTATGTTGACTAGATATCCTTGCTAAAATTTTTTATAATGCGGGATGCTTGTCCGAATATGGACACAATTAGAACAAGAACTAAAACGTCTGTTAAATTGTGAATAAGGATTTTTTAAAATGCTTCGTATTACAAATGCTGCCTGGTTTGCAAATATATTAATTGGAGTTGTATTATTCTGCACAGCTCCATTAGGTTTAGCAGCCACCACGCATCCTCAAAAAAAGCTGACACATTCACAGCATGCCACACACAAAAATAAAAAAAATGGCGCGCATAAAAAAACGAAATCGCATCACAGACATCATCGCATTCCACACAAACCGAAACATCATGCCCAATTACGTTCTGGACAATCGGAAGTTGATACGAATCCAACTACAGCAGTTGTAACCAAGCCGGTTAACCATGATTTAGCCACCGTTAATTTAGATAGCATCTCTAAAACCAATTCATCTTTAAGCATGTTATTTTCAGTGAAACAAAATATTGTTTCATTTGTTAAAAAGACAGTGAGCACCCTGCATTACAGCAGTTATAAATTAGGCGGCTCACGTTTTGATACAGCGCGCGGCGTTTATGTCCTGGATTGCTCCAATTTCGTGGACCGTATACTTGAAAATGTGTATCCCAATGCGTATTTAAGTTTGGTTAATTCAACGGGTACTGACAACCCAGCTTCCAGTCATTATTTTACTTTTTTTCGTGATCTTGCAGATGATACCGATAATCACTGGAATAAAATTGATGACGTAGATGAATTGCAAGCAGGCGATGTTTTAGTTTTTCGCTATAAAAATTCGCGCGGTAATGAAACAGGTGGTCATGTTATGGTGGTCATGGATAAACCCACGCGTGTCAGTGATGTTTATTTCGTACGTATCGCAGACTCTGCACCTTCTCGTCACAGCGAAGATACCCGTCAACAAAATGAATCCGGCATCGGCATTGGTACTTTATTATTAAAAGCTAATCCAATCACAGGAGAACCTTCTGCATTTGCCTGGGGTGTGAATAGTGACTGGAATAGACGAGTTAAAATTGCGATGGCAAGACCTGTGGAAATTGGTACGTCGACTATCTGAAAAACGCATGTTAAAGCTGTTATAATAGGGAAATACCATATATAGGACACTGTATATGCAAAAAAATCCTATCCTTTTCATTTTAAATATTTTTTTTATTTGCCAATTATTTTCTACTGAGACATTTGCTTTTCGTGAGAGTGGAGAGCGTGAAGATCGAGGGTTTCAACACCGAGAATTCCATGATACTTTTCATAAACAAAAACCGCAGAAACATGATGAAGGTTATGATAATGTCAAACGTTCTACCACAGAACCAAACTCACTTGCTGCAGCGCATGATGAAAAAGTTTCAGCATTTTCACAACAACATTTTACAATGAATCCGCATCCTGGAATTCCTGAAACCGATAATAGTCCAGAGAATTACGATTGGAATAGATCTTGGAATAATAATTATAATTTTTACGGGAATGAAGGTTGGGGCTGGAATAATTATGGAACGGGTTTAAATTGGAATAATGGATTATGGTATGGCGCACTCGTTGGAGCAACCTTGGAAACTGCATTATTATCGCCCTATAAACAACCTGACTACACTTATCCAATATCGGTAACTACACCTGCAACGAATACAACATCAAGCACCACACTCCCCAGTGATGAAACCTGGGTTTCTGCGAAAGACGGTGACGTAGCGCAAAATGCCGTAATCAATAATACTGAAAATGGAAAATCAACCTATTACTGCCGCACAAATTATATGAATCAATTAAGTTACGGCGTGTTAGTGCCAAATGATGGTTGTTACATTGAAACTTCATCGGCCACAACGCGTTTTACAACGTATGACGTATTAATTAGCAAATAAGTCAATCACGGCTTGATTTCATTGTTCGGAAAGTAGGGTGGATTAGACACGTTTTTGTGTCGTAATCCACCATCATCACTGAAAATCTGTTATCTTCTAGGTCTCTGTTGACGTTCGATATCATCATCGGAATCGCAACAAATCGTATCTATACATTTATCAGAAACATCAATGATTTTTCCTGCACAATAAGGCGCACATAACATAACAGCAGCGATAAAAATTGGCATCGCAGCCAATAAAGCAGAACCCGTTGCGGAAGTGGCAGCGACATCTTCAATTTTATAATTGGAAGGCATGTTTAGCATTGCATAACCTAACATGGCACCCAGTACACTGTATGAAATATATTTACCCATCAAAAAAAGACTTTTGCCAACAAATTCTGTGCCCTTCTTGATTTGTGCTACCGTGGATTTTTGTTCAGGAGGAGCTTCTTCGGGTATTTTCGTATAGCTCGTAAAACAATTCGATACTTTTTCACGTAAACTTTTTTTTGGCTCTTCTTGAAGATTTTCTTGATTTGAATTTTCTTCCGGGCTGGTAAAATAATTCCAAGTATAATTAGTCAAACTACGTGCTGCACCAAATACTGCATTGCCAGCAGCACCCATTTGCGCAGCTGTCGTTCGATCAAATCCAAGCACATTCGCACCTAACGTACTTGCTAAACATCCTACTCCAGCGTTTAAAGCTGCATCCATAATGACAGTGCCTGCGGCTTTTTCTACGGGAAATTTTTTGAGTTTTTTTATGATGGTTCCAGTGCATCCTGGCATGATATTTTCCTTAATAAATATTTTGATAACGCGACCCATCATAAATTTATTTTTAAAAAAATCAAGACACCGCTTCAAGAATTGCTGCGACACCCATACCGCCTGCGGTACAAATTGAAATAAGCCCTCTACCCTTTCCCTTTTGTTGCAACATTTTCGCAAGACTTGCTACTATTCTCGCACCCGTTGCTGCAAATGGATGGCCGAGTGCAACACTGCCTCCTTTAATATTTAATTTACTTTGATCAATAGAGCCAAGCACTTCTGTTCTATGCAACATGCTTTTACAATATTCTTCGGATTCCCATGCTTTCAACGTACAAAGGACTTGTCCTGCAAATGCTTCATGAATTTCATAGAAATCAAAATCCTGCAAAGAAAGATTATGTCGTTGCAATAATTGACTCACCGCAATGGTGGGTGCCATTAACAAACCTTCGCCATGCACAAAATCAACAGCAGCCACTTCTGCATCGACAAAACGCGCGAGCATGGGCACATTGAATTCGTGTGCCGCTTCTTCACTCACTAATAAAACCGCAGCAGAACCATCTGTTAAAGGACTACTATTACCCGCAGTTAAAGTCCCTTTATTTGAGCGGTCGAATGCAGGAGGTAATTTTGCCAGTTTTTCCATCGAAGTATCTTCACGCATTGTTTTATCACGTTTTACATTCTGAAATTCAAAAACAAGATCATCATAAAAACCCTCTGCATAAGCAGCTAAACTATTTTGATGACTTTTTAACGCCAACTCATCTTGAGCAATACGCGAAATTCCCCATTCTTTCACCATTTTTTCGCAATGTTCTCCCATCGAAAGATGCGTTCGCGGCTCGACTACCGCAGGAAATTCCGGCTTAAAATCACTGGGACGCATGCCAGTCAGAGAAAATATTTTATTCCAAAGTGTTTTAGCTGTTTTCACACGCAGCATTTTTTGTGCCAATGATCTTTTTAACATAATAGGTAAATCGCTATTCGTATCAACTCCACCCGCAATACCATGCTTGATTTGCATATTAGCGATTTTCAATGCGATCTGAGAGGTTGCTTCCAGACTCGTGCCGCAAGCACGCTGCAATGTATATCCAGGTGTATGCGCATGCAGAGAAGTTCCCAGGACGCATTCACGTGCTAAATTCCAATTGGATGAACTGTTAATAACTGCACCCAGCGCGACATCACCGATAATTTTTCCATCGAGATGCATTTGATTCACTAAGGCTTGTAAAGCGGCGATCATTAATTCTTGCGTGGTGATATCACGATAATCCGTCAGTGATTTAACAAAAGGAGTGCGCGTACCACCGGCGATATAAACTGGGCGTGTTTTCATAAAAGCCTCCGACTGTAAGTGCCTCTACGATAAAGTATAGCACTCGATTGCAATAGAAAACATTTCAAGAGATACTTATTACCATGACCAATCAGGAATAATTTCGTGCCAAATGCAGCAAAAGTCTATCTCAAAAATCAACAACTTGTTTGTGAAGGAGAATGGAATCTCGCGAACCTTTCTGCATTAGAAAAATCATTCGCCAAAATCAAATTACCACCCAAAACCAGCCTCACCATTGATGGTCGTGCTGTAACCAAAATGGACAGCGCGGGAGCCTGGTTATTATGCGAATCCCTAAAACGTTTTTATCAAGATTCCACCAAACCCCAATTACAAAATTTTTCCGAACAAGCAGAAACCCTGATTAAGCTGGTGGAAAAAAGCCGAAGCCAATGCCAAAATGTACCTCAATTAAAGACCCCTAATTGGATCGCCCGACTCGGCAAAATGGTGATGAATCAGCTTGATGAATTTTATGAATACCTTGCATTTATCGGCGAATTATCTGTCGAGACATTGCGCATTATTTCAAACCCACTCCTCATACGTTGGAAAGCATTATTTAGCAGCATAGATAAAACAGGTTACCAGGCACTACCTATCATTGGCTTATTGTCTTTTATGATTGGTGTTGTACTCGCTTATCAAATGGGCGTGCAACTTCGTAATTATGGCGCAAATGTTTTTATTGTTGACTTGCTAGGACTTTCTGTCCTACGCGAATTTGGACCCCTCTTAACTGCCATCATGGTTGCAGGCCGAACAGGATCCTCTTTTACTGCGGAACTCGGCAGCATGAAGGTCAATCAGGAAATTGATGTATTAAATACGATGGGCGTCACACCGGCCGAATTGCTGTTAATTCCTAAAATCACAGGACTTTTGATTGCACTACCCTTATTAACAATATGGGCGGATATTTTTGGTATTATGGGTGGTATGTTTATGGCAAACAATACACTCGGTATCAGCTGGCACGAATTTCTCTTGCGCTTTCAACATCAAGTTCCATTACGCGCATTGTTGATTGGTATGGGTAAAACACCTGTTTTTGCGCTTATTATCGCAAGTATTGGTTGTTTTCAAGGTATGTCGGTACAGGATAATTCGGACAGCATTGGTAAAAACACCACAAAGAGCGTAGTCTTAGCCATATTCTTTATAATTGTGGCAGATGCTATATTCTCTGTAATTTTCAGTAAATTGCAATTATGACGACCCAATCCATTATCGAAATTAAAAATCTCAAAACCTATCTGGGTGGCATGTGGGTCCACAAGGATGTTAATCTTTCTGTACAACGCGGCGAAATATTGGTGATTATCGGCGGTAGTGGTACGGGAAAAACGGTGTTGCTACATGAAATGATTGGTTTACTTAAACCCTCCAGTGGATCCATTCGTATTTTTGAACAGGAGCTTACGACGGCAACACGTAAAACATTACTCGCAATACAACGTCGTTGGGGTGTTTTATTTCAACAAAATGCTTTATTTAGTTCACTTACAGTTTTAGAAAATGTATCCTTTCCCTTAAAAGAACATACCGAACTCGATGATGATACGATTCGTCAACTTGCTTTATTAAAAATCGTATTAGCGGGATTACCGGCTGAGGCTTCCAATAAATATCCCGCCGAACTGAGTGGCGGTATGCAAAAACGTGCGGCGTTAGCACGTGCCATTGTTTTAGACCCGGAGTTAATGTTTCTGGATGAACCAACGGCAGGACTGGATCCCAATAAAGTCGTGGCTTTTGATGAATTAATAATAAACTTGCTGACAACAATGGGTTTGACTATTGTAATGGTAACCCATGATATCGAAAGCTTGAAACGCGTCGCCGACCGCGTGGCATTTTTAGGTGAGGGAAAAGTTCTATGTATCGATACGCCAGAAAAAGTCATAACAAATCCGCATCCACTGATACAAGAATTTTTTAAAGGCAGCGAGAATACTTTATGATGACCAAGGAACAGGGCCGCCATGGATAATAAAGTGAATTACACTGTAATAGGTTCTTTTGTTATTATTTTATTTTCCTTTTTTGTCCTCGGAATCATTTGGCTTTCATCCGGATTTAGCAATCAAACTTATTCCACTTATCAAGTCAATATGCAAGAAGCCGTCACTGGCCTTAACCAAGATGCCGTCGTTGAATTCAATGGTGTCAATGTCGGTAATGTAAAAAGCATTAAGCTTAATAAAAAAAATCCCAACTTTGTCGAACTTCTTTTAGATGTTCAAAGCGATACGCCTGTTACGCAGGGTACAATCGCAACATTAAGTACGCGTGGCATCACTGGGATTACTTATATTTCGCTGAAAGATAAAGGGAGTGATTTGCGGCCATTGAAAGCTTTTAAAGGACAGTCTTATCCTATTATCCCAACCGGTCCTTCTATTTTCTTGCAAATCGATACCGCATTGCGCGATTTAACGAATAGCTTAAAACAAGTCAGTGAAACCTTTAAATCGATTTTTGATACGGAAAATTTGCGATCGATTAAACAAATACTCAAAAATACCTCGCGTATTTCTGATACTCTCGCAATAAATAGCGATAGATTAACGGGTATTTTAGAAAATACAGAAATTGCCACTTCGAAATTTCCGATGTTAATACAATCAAGCGAACGTACGATGCAAATGCTACAGACACGAACATTGCCAGAAACGAATCGCATGATTTCGAATATTGATAGTATTGCGGATAATTTATCGGTTTTATCAACAGATTTACGCACCAATCCATCTATATTAATTCGTGGTAAGCAACCATCGCCACTTGGTCCAGGTGAAAAATAAAATGAATAAAATTTCTTTACTTAGTGTATTCGTCATTTTGTTGCTGACAAGTTGCAGTGTATTTTCACCGGTTAAAATTGAGCCGCAAACAACTTATGTATTGAATACGCTGCCACAACCCACTATTAAAAAATCAGCACGCCATATCACCTTATTAGTGATGCCACCTGAGACCAATTCTGTTTATAAAACGACAAGAATTGCTTATACAACACGACCTTATCAAGTGGGGTATTTTGCCAAGAATGCGTGGGCTGAACAGCCTGCTGATATGATTTATCCCCTCATCATTCAAACATTGCAAAATACCCGTCATTTTTATGCAATTGCAACAATGTCCAACCCTGTGAATTACGATTATGTACTTAACACACAAATCATGGAGTTATTACAAGATTACACTCACGTCACTGGATTAGTTTTTTTAACAGTGCGTGCTGAGATTACGAATGCTAAAACGAATCGCATTATTGCGACCAAAGAATTCACTATCGTCGAAGATTTTCTGCAAAAAAATCCTTACTGTGGTGTCGCAGCAACCAATCATGCAACAGCAAGAATGTTACAACAACTTGCTGAATTTTGTGTGCGTATTATTTAATTTAGGAGATTTTATGAAGCTATATTATTCGAAAGGCGCTTGTTCATTGGCGGTCAGAATTTTAATAAATGAAATGCAACTTCCTTGTGAATATGAATCCGTTAACTTGAAAATCAAACAGACTGAAACTGGGAAAGATTTCTATAAAATTAATCCAAAAGGTTCTGTCCCAGCGCTCGAATTAGATAGTGGTGTCGTATTAACTGAAAATGCGGTGATTCAACAATATCTGGCTGAAACATATAATGCAACGAAACTATTACCTGCTATTTCAGACCCGGAACGCTATCATGTGTTGGAATGGTTAGGTTATATTGCAACGGAATTACATAAAAACTGTGCGCCTTTTTTTAATCCTGCAATTCCAGAACAAATCAAAGAAGATATATTTAAGCCTTTATTAAAAACAAAATTTAAATTGGTTGAACAGCAACTCTCAAAACATAAATATTTACAAGGTGATCATCTCACCTTACCTGATTGTTATCTTTTTGTCATTTTGTGTTGGCTGCCAAGCATCAAATTAGATATCACTGCGTTTCCTAACACATTGCACTATTTTGATAATCTCAAAACACATGAGTCGGTTATGAAGTCACTGAAACAAGAAGGGTTGTTGGAAAAAATTATAGGATAACTATAAGGGCACGGCACGCCGTGCCCGTAAAAACACCATGCAAAATAAACATCAAACTTGGCCACCGCAGTACACGATTAAAAAGCATCCGCTGACTCGGCGAGTCAAATTAAAAGCGTCTTTTAAAAAAGGCTTGGAACTGATTGTACCTATGCGTTTTAATGTAAAATGCATCCCAAGCATTCTTTTAGAAAATAGAGCATGGATAGAAAAACAACTTACTGCTCTACAATTACAGCATGCGGAAAATGAAGCACATGCGTTGCCAAAAAAAATTAACTTGGCCGCTCTCAACCAAACATGGAATATCCATTACATCGAAAGTAATGAAAAATTAAAAATGATTTTTCGACCGCACCAAGAAATTGTTTTGTTAGGCAAGATTAACAATACAGAAAATTGCAGAAAATTAATTATTGCATGGTTAAAAAATCTCGCTAAAATTCATTTGATAGAAAAATTAAACCAAATTAGCGAACAAATCAAATTACCTTACAATAAAATCACCATACGTGACCAAGAAACACGTTGGGGAAGTTGTACAGCGGATAAAAATATCAGTTTGAATTACAAACTTTTGTTTTTACCTATGCATTTAGCAACACACATTCTCATTCATGAATTGTGTCATACCGTATATATGAATCATTCAACAAAATTTTGGCGGTTGGTTGAAAAATTTGATTCTGATTGTCATGCGCATCGGCGAATGGTGCGTAAGGTAAATCAGTTTATTCCGGGTTGGATAATTTAGTATCTTTAAGACCCTCATTCCCTGCCCTTCTCCCAACTAGGTTGGGAGAAGGGAGTTTTGTGTGTTGCGCCTTATCCCATTCCCTCATTCGCCAACGTTTCTACCACAATTTCCCCAAACATTTGATGTACGACTGTGGTTGGGTGCAAGACATCCCAGAAGACATATTGATTGGGATTCGCACATGGAACAGCATTTCCCAACTCATATGATTTACCTATTTGATAAGTTTGTTGTAGCGCAGGTGAATTTAAAATAGAGTTAATGATCATTTGCGGATCAACTTTTTTATCGTTAACAAAGGCTTTTTGCAATTCCAAAGATAAATCGGATTTGTCGCTTGCCAATAAAAAATGAGGGTTTAAACATGCATCGCTCACGTTGGCAATAGCCTGGTGATATTTTTGATTATACTTATCTGGATTCGTTAACAAATCATTAAAAGTAGTGTACACATCCATCATGATAAATTTGATAGTAGGATATTTATTTTGTAACTTAACAATTTCATCCGCTAATTTTTGGTTATGTATTGTCGTGATAATATGAAATTTACTTTCGCTTTGCTTTAATTTCGCAAAGGGTGTTTTTGCTAAATCAGGTAAATTCAAAATAAGAAAATATTGCGCGCCATGATCTATTAATGATGTAATGGCCCAGGAAATTTTATTAACGACCGCACCCGTCAATGCATATACATCAGGGTCTGCATCGAATATATAATCATTGGCGCCAATCCAAAATACATATAATACTTTTGATTTATTGATAAAAACCGAATTTAAATAATAATTATATAACTCATCCTCCAGGGTAATCGGTGAGGCACTTTTATGTAACATAGCTGTTGCACCACCGTAAGCGTAATCTACATAATCCATATAATATTTATCGTAATAAATTTTCCCCACATCTTCAGCCCAGGTAGGACCATTAGAAAATCGCCCTTTGTAATAAGGTGGTGATTTAGGAAATATTTTAATAAGTTGATACAAATTACCGTTATCACTTAAACTGTCGCCAAAGAAAATAATTTGTTTGAAGGGTGCTGCAAATGACGTAGAGCAAAAAAACAAAGATAAAAAAACGATGAATATTTTTTTCATGCTACGCTCCTTGTAAAATAACAATAATCAGTATACACCCCTGAGAATAGCTTTCACAAAAGGCGTAATACGGTTAAAATGCCCAATTAGATAACGAATTACGCATTTTTATGATTACTTTACGCAATATAACCTTACGTCGCGGCACTTATGTGCTCTTCTCCAATGTCAATTGGACGATTTATCAAAAACAGCGCATTGGTATTATCGGGGCAAATGGCTCGGGTAAATCGAGTTTATTTTCCATGTTATTAAATGAGTTACAGGCTGAAAAAGGCGATTTAGAAATACCGCGTCAACTAAAAATAGCGCATGTCGCACAAGAAACCCCAGGCTATGAAAAATCGGCCTTAAATTTCGTGCTGGATGGCGATATGGAGTTACGTCATTTGGAAAATCAATTGCTCGATGCAGAACAAAGAAACGATGGCAATCGCATAGCACATTTACACGATCAGCTTAGCAAAATTGATGCCTATTCCGCATCTGCACGTGCGGCACAATTGCTGGCTGGACTTGGATTCAATCATCAAGAACAACAACAATCAGTCAGTGATTTTTCAGGCGGTTGGCGTGTGCGTTTGAATTTGGCGCAAGCCCTTATGTGCCGTTCGGATGTCTTATTATTGGATGAGCCGACTAACCACTTAGATTTAGATGCAGTGCTCTGGCTGGAACAATGGTTGATGAAATACCCAGGGACGTTGTTATTAATTTCG
>CAYRUP010000004.1:0-37838 GCA_964427485.1 uncultured Coxiellaceae bacterium
GCTTGAAAAGCGTCGCGGGACGACGTTCTAAACTGTATTTTTGCTTAGCTTGACGGCTTGCCGTTCACGGGAGAAGGGCAGGGGATGAGGGTATTAACACTATCTAAACTTATCCAAATCCAAACTCTGCCTAATTCTAAAAAAATCCTCCCAAGGATCTTTTTTTAACGCATCCAATCGCGCCGGAAGTGTTTTTATTGTAAAAAACGTATCATCAAAACGATTCGTTAATTCATCCCATGCGAGAGGCGTTGCGATAGGTGCTTTTTTTCGTGCGCGAGTCGAATAGGGTGCAATTGAGGTAGCTCCGCGCTGATTTCTTAAATAATCCACATAGATTTTATTCTTACGTTTTGATTTTGTCATAACATCGATGTAATCTTTAGAATGATTCATCACAAGATATTTTACCAAACTATGCGAAAAAATTTTAATTTCATTCCAGTCATACTCCGGTTTGATTGGAAGAACTACATGCAAACCTTTCCCACCCGTTGTTTTAACAAAGCTGGTTAATTTTAAGTTCTGTAAAATATTTTTTATTTCAAAAGCGGCTTTGACAACTTTTTTCCAGGGAATTTCAGGCGCTGGATCAAGATCAAAAACAAGTATGTCAGGATATTCCAGTTTTTTAATCTGACTACCCCAAGGATGCATTTCTAAAACACCCATTTGCGCTAACGCAAGTAAGCCAGTTACATCCTGAATATAAATATATTTATCTTTCCCCATTTTTTCCTTAATCATAATTTCATGTATACCATCTGGTATAGAAGACGTCAGATGTTTTTGATAAAAACACTGCTTATAAGTATTTGGACAACGCACAATCGTTAAAGGTCTATTGGTAATATACGGTAATATCCACTGTTGAATTGAATTATAATATTCCGCGATTTCTCCCTTGGTAATTTTATCTTCTGGGTAAAGAATTTTATCGGGATGACTGAGTGACACAATGTTTTCAACAGGCGTTTCAACTTCTCTCGTCACATTTTTGACGGGTTTATCAGCGCGAATTCCTTTGAAACTGGGATGTCGCAACGTGCCCGCATTCGTCCATTCAGTAAATTCAATTTCAGCAACGATAACGGGTTTGACCCATACTGCATCTTTGCTCGCAGGCGGTTGTTGGGTAAAAGGCATTTTTTTCGTGATATGTTTTGATAACAGAGAATAAATTGTCTTTAATGACGCAGCGGTAAAACCAGTACCGACGTTGCCATTATAAATTAATTCCAGACGTTTATTAAAAGTACCTAACATCAAGGATCGAAAATATTTTCGACGTGAGGATTGAGTAAAACCACCAATCACAAATTCTTGTCTTTTTAGACATTTTGTTTTCAACCAATTTTTGTTTCTGACTTCTGAATAGGGGCTATCGATATTTTTGGAAACAATTCCTTCTAATCCTAATTCACATGAGCTTTCTAAAATATTTTCCCCTGAGCCAATCACATGATCGCTATAACGTAAAGTGTCACTGTTTTGATTTAAAATAATTTGTTTTAAAATATTTTTTCGTGCTAACAATTTCAATGAAGTGATGTCATATTTATCATAATAAATCAAATCAAATAAATAGTAATAAAAATCCGTACTATTTTCTTTGATGGAATTTTGTAACAATTGAAAGTTAGAATGTTGATTTTCATCTAAGGCTACAACTTCTCCATCGCAAACCATATTTTCAACGGGAATTCTCCTCATTTCTTCAGCGATTTTTTTAAATTTATCGGTCCAGTCATGTTGATTACGCGTGTATAGCGTAACTTTTTTTCCTTTTTTAAACGCTAATAAGCGATAGCCATCAAATTTGATTTCATGCAGCCATTGATTTCCAAGCGGTGGTTTGTCAACTAAGGTAGCTAATTCTGGACTAATGCTTTTTGGAAAAGGCCGGGCAGGTAAGTCGATTTTAATTTTTGTTAATTTTATTTTTTTTGGTTTGGAAGAAGTCGATTTTTTTTCAGCGCCTTTTTTTCCCCAGATTTTTTTATAATTTTCTGAAATTTCTTCGATCGATTCATTTGTGCTGACGCTATTGGGCTTTTCAAGTGTGATATCATATTTTTTAGCGGGTAGGGCATAGTCATCTTTTGATTTGATTAATAACCAAGTTTTGTCATTGTTATTCATTCGAATCAACTTCCAACCCCCATTGAGTTTTTTTCCTTTGAGTTGAAATTTCATATTGCCTTTTTTATAGGCTTCGAGCGGCTTTGCATCTTCAGAAATCCATTTCCCTTTATCCCAAAGCATGACCGTACCGCCACCATATTGGCCTTTAGGAATAATCCCTTGAAATGAGCCATATTCGAGTGGATGGTCTTCTACATGCATTGCGAGTCTTTTGACAGAGGGGTCGAGACTCGGTCCTTTTGGGACTGCCCAACTTAACAGCACACCATTTAATTCCAGGCGGAAATCATAGTGCAAATGACTCGCAGCATGTTTTTGAATAACATATAAGTTGTTTGGTTTTTTTGATTTTATGACGCGTCCACGTGGTTCCGATGTTTTTTTAAAATTCCTTTTTTTTTGATACAGTTTCAGCGTCATAATGATCTCCTTATCTCAAAATGAAATTCCTCTATTTTTGATATGGATGCGCCACGGGTATCGTTTGAGGATTGGCCGGGACCGCGACGGGTATAGATCGATCTATGGTCTGATCAGACGCTCTTTCCGCAGTAGGAATACTATCTGAAAAAAACTTACAATAGGGCGGAGGCGCGCTAGGTTGAGTCACTGTTAGCATAGGTAAATTTAATTTCTGTTGAAGGATTCGCGCAACTATCACAGCCTTATTATTAGGTTCTAAATTCATTTGGATTTTTTCTTGAATAAATTTTTTAAATACTGCTATGCCTTCAACGCTTATTTTCTGGAAACACATTCTCAACTCATGATAATGATGCGTAGTACCTGATTCATAAAAACTTTTATCTTCTTCGGGCAATGGGCGGTTTTGTTCGATTGCTAACAAGTATTCATAAAAATCATGGCAACGTTTTATAAATTCAGTTTTTTGTTGATGGGGTGGATATTTTGGATTGTACGTGGTTTCGAAGTAAGTAAAACAATCAAATAAAATATTATGCTCGTTTATCAAATCTTTAAAACCAACGGCTGAAAAATTGGGGTTTAAAGCAGCTAATTTTTCTATTTCTTTAGATTCATTGCGAAGGAGATAAAGCTGAAGAGGTCCTATCATTAAAATAATTTGCTTTATCATTTCAAGAGTAGCATGCCGGCAAGCATGATGAAGCACTGTATAGTTCTTGCTATCTCTTTCCATAATTTTTTCAAGACGAAGTTCGATAGGTATTAAATTTAAGACTGCAATCAACATACCAGGATTTTCATCTGGTGTTTTTCGCATACAGAGAAGATGTAACGGATTCAATTTCTGATTATTTTGACGAAAGAGTAAGTCAACGGGTAAGTGTTTTTCTTCAGATGATGATTCTTCCGGTTTTAATAGTTGACAAATCGATTGAATGACTTCTGTTGGCGAAGTGATTGATAAAAAAACATCATGTAAGACAGTATTATTTTGGTTATCCCTACAAAACAATGCTTTTCTCATTGCGGCGTCACCAAATAATTTTCTCTCAAACTCAATTTCAGGCCAATTTAAAACAACTGCATGCAGGACTGTTTTTCCTTCTTGATTTGTTGCAAAAAGAAGTTGTTCTCGCTGTAGTTGACTTAATAGTCCCACGCGTTCCAAAAGTGAGGCGATTGGGCCATTAACCAATTTTTGATAACAATAGAACAAGGGTGTATTACCTAGATCATCTTTAGCCAAAAGAGCTCGCATTAATGCGTCATTATGGTATTCATAAGCTGTCGTATGCTTTTTCATTGAGGTGAATGCTAAAACTGCTTTACATAAATCAACATCACTACATCTTTCTTGGTTAAATAATTTATCTTTAAATAAAGGTAATAAATCACTCGGTAAATCAAAACGTTTCTGGTTGATTTGATAAAAAACTCCTTGTGTGTCTTGATAAAGATATAAATAAAAATAACTGGTTTGTGCGTTTTGATTAGCTTTTTCAGGGGGTTGTTTTAAATAAATATGACTAGGACGAAAAGGATTTAATAATGCGTGAAAAATGGCAGTCCCATTTTCTTTGTCTGCGATCGCATAAGGTTGTATCGTTTTTTCCTCCAGCAGTTTTTTGTGCTGATCTGCATGTTCATTGAATGAACTGGGATTGGTTATTGTTTTAACATTATTCTTCTTTATCACAAAAGCTTTTTCTTTGTAAGAAGGAGGGAACCACAGTTTCTTGCTTAGAGCGTAGTGAAAAGCATTTTGTTTTTTTGTGGGTTCCATAGCAGCAACGATTGATTGCATTTCTAACTGGGTTAAAGCGTTTAATATTTTTGCGACCTCGGTTGGTTCCAAATTATAGGTATAATAGCAACCTCCCTCATCAATAGACGTATAATAATGGCGAATAAAGATAGGATGATTATCCGTTTGGCTAAACCATTCAGCCAAAGATCTGACTTGAGACATCGTATTTTTCCTTATCAAAATGAGTTACTTTGATTAAGAATATCTTATTAATACGATTTTTTTAATTAAAATTTGAATTTTATACGTGTGGCTAAAACCACGCGTATAAAAAATGGTCTCAATCAACAGATAAAATCAAAAGAAATATAAAGAGGATTTCAATACTCTCCTCATCTCACGCAGGATGAGGAGAATATTCTGCTGAGAATTATTTATTGGAAAAATATCCAATACAAATTCCTGCTAACAACCCTGTAACCAAAGACGCTCCCATTACTTTTATCGGTCTTTTGGCTAAATAACGTTGCGTTTTTACGGATTGTTTTCTGAGTGATGCAAATCCATTTTCTGCGCTATCTTTTATTCCTTGGGTGGTTTCATAGAGGTATGCTTTGATTTTATCCACGTCGGATAAAGGAGATTTTCTTCTGCCTAGTGTGAGTCTGCGCTTGTGTCTTATTGGAGTTTTATACACGTTAATATCCTCCTACGAATTTAAATACACTACAATTATATCACTTTCTACAAGCAACTTTTTTATGTTGTGTGATAGGGCTAGTTGCGTAAATCAGAATTTGAGCATATGTAGGGTGGATTAGATGCGTTTTTTGCGTCGTAATCCACCGATATGGTGGATTGCGGCAAAAAAAGCCTAATCCACCCTACGAAAAACTGTATAATTCTTGACTTATGCAACAATGTTGTGTGATAGATGTAAACATTTGATTTTAATTTAGGTTTATGAATGCTTGCTCTTTTGATGGCAATAAGGCGCAGAAAGAAGCGATTTTTTTAAATAAGTCGAAAGAAGACTCGCTAAATCGCTTTTTGTAAAGAAAGAAACTCCATGATCTTTCTTAACGGCGTCACATATTGCGCGAAGTGTTTCCCAATGGGGTGGGGAAGTAGCTAGCAGTACATACATCGCTTTTGCTGCGGGAATAATGCGTTTGGCATTCGTTGCCATATGAATATAATTTATCAAGTCTTGTAAACACTCATCCGCCGCATTATCATGTTCAACCTTAACTTTTCGAAATGCCAGGATTAATAAATGCTTTTGAGTTGCAAGAGGTAGAGAAGATAAAACCTTCATACAGGTGTCATTATGGAAGAAGGGCTGTAATAATGCGCGCTGTATTGCTTGAGTGCGAATATCCGGAATCAGCTTTAATAGAAATGTCAGGTTCTCGGGATCTTTATAATTAACCAATGCCTCGATGTCTTGCAAGGGCAAGTCTTCAATAAATCCTTGAGATTGATAGAGTAAATTAGCTTCTTTCAGGCATTTTAATAAACGAGGATCACTGAACGTCCCATCATTCTTTTGCTCATAACCTTGTAAAGCAGAATTTGCCCTTCTTAAGAACCCGCATAATTTATCATCCTTTGTGATTGGCTTTTCTTTAAAGACACTCAGAATGACAGCGAATGCATCATTAATGAAATGATTACGATATTGATTAGGCATATTTTGGATTGTTACACATTCCAGAAAAAAATCATGATTGTTTTTACAAAGTTCTGCGAGGTCTATATCTGCTGCTGGTTGCTCACAAATCAAATTCATAGTCATTGAAATAAAGGGTTGTAAATCTACTTTGCGATCAAATAACAGTTGAAATGTTATTTCTATGCCCAAACGATCAAGTATTTGATAAAAACGCTCTCCATTAAGCCGGGATAAACAGCCTCGGGAAGCTTTTCTGAGGAATGGTTCCAGTTGCTCGGTTTTTTTATTTTTTAATATGTAGTCGAGTAAATAACACCGTAAGAGCTTATCGAATTGATTTTGCTGTTCAGGAGTAAAATTGACGTTGGCTATAAATTCTTTATCAATAAATTTATCCCAAAGATCGGGATAGACGGGAAGAAGATTATTAATAATGGCTAAAAAGCGATTATCAGGATTTTTTACTACAATCTTTAGTGCTTCACGCAGAAAGTTTGGTTTATCTTCATCTTCCTTAATAAGAATTGCAATAACGGAGGGGGGACATTTATCTTTAATAAAATCGAGCACTACCGGGTGGCAAAGTGTATCCGTTTGTTCTGCAGCGCATAATATTTTATTCGCTGCTGTTAGCAATTTATTCGGGTTAATGTAATTAAGAACACTAGGTGAAAATTTTAAAAAAGATTTTACAAAATTTTTAATAAAATAAGGAGAACTATCATTATTTTTAAATGTTTCGATAACTTTGAAAAACATTTCGGTTGATTTTTCATTATGATGAGAACAGCCTATAGCAAACTGCTCAAGACCTTTTTTTTCTTCAAAAAGCATATTGAAAAAAGAAGAATATTGAATGGGATCAAGATACGGAAAAACATGTATAGAACGATATCGTGAACTTGTTAATTCAGTTTTTAAAATATTTTCCACAGGGAAAACATTTTTTTCTTCTGAAAGTGCATTCTCTTCTGCTATAAATTTTGCGACTAAATTTGGATGAGAGCCAAGATTATTTGTCAATTCAGTTAATAACATTGAATGAATAGAGGGTTCGTCTTTTTCCTCAGCACATAAAATAATGCTAATTACATTTAAAAATTCGCGCAGATGGCGCGAATCATTTGGTTTGTATGGTTGGTTTGCTATTTTTTTATAAATATCCTGCCTTAAAATTTCTTTCACGAATTGTTTTTTGTAATCCAGTGTAATCGGAGGTATATCTTGTAGTGATCGAACAAATCCGAGAAAAGTGAGTGGTTGAGGGTGCGAATCACGTAAACAACTTTCTGCTAATTGAGCAGGAGATAGTAACAGCGTTAAATTTTCTGGACGAGGATCAATCGTGTTTATGAATAGCTTGATCAATACCGTATTTTCGATATAAGGATATAAGATTTCGTAAATTATTTTGAATAAAGGATAAGAAAATTTTTTAATTGCTATCCTCAAAAGATTATAATCACTCATAATTTCTTTTGGTAGCATTTTTCTGAATATTGAAAAATGATGTGTATATAATACTTTATAGATATTATCGCGTTTTTCTTGAGAAACTTTTTTAAATAAAATCTCTGCTATATCAGGAGTCAAAAGAAGCTGCTTTACAAAGGCATCAATATAAAAAAGTTGATCAAACTGGTCTTGTTCCAGTTGAGTGAAGGTTAATTTGCTGAGAAAATCTTTTTCTTTAAGTAGCAGCTTGAAAAAGATTTCTTGTTTTTCATTATTATTAATATTTTCATACAGCGTCAGAAAACTATTATCACGAACTGCTATAAGAATATCATTCAAATAATAGATGACACCTGTTTTTTCATCACACAAAACTTCTACATCTAATAAACCAGGCAGTTTGCGGATCCCGCCAGCCGCATGCTCACCCTTGAAAATCTTGCCCCAATACTGTTCATTTAGAATGGTTTCTATACAGCCAAAATACGAATAATATTTGCCATCAGGTCCATCAGGTATACACACAGGGTTCATTTCGTTAAAAATATTCTCAAGCAATTTAGGAAAATCAGGATATTCTGATTGCGCATAAGTTATTGCACTCCGTGTTCGACCGTCAATGCAATCACCTTCTAACATACTACAAAATATTTGCATGCTGAGACCGCGCTCGACATCCTCTATCGTGTGAATACTTTGAATAAATGGCATCAATAAACTGCGTACGAGCAAATTATTCAGCCAGTCAGGATGTTTCCATAAGGAAATCTTTTCGAAAGCGTCGATGGTTTCGTTTGATGGGTGTGTGCCTAATAGCGTGTGACGTGTCTGGTCTGCCCGATTTTTTGCATCCGAGTCATTTTGATGACTATTTGCAACGTCATTTGCATATAAAGCGATAGCCAGATTAGATGCAATACCTAACACGGCATACAAAAAAGTTTTTTGATTTTCTAGAACAAGTGTTTTGTATGCATCGGCATTATTCGGGTCTTGTAATTCTAACGCACCAATGAGTGGCTGGATTTGGAGCCATGGTATTTCAATCGCTTTTTCTTGATTATCGATGTCAATCACACGACATGTCAGGTTCGAATTCTCACACTGAAATTGCATACTTCCTTTTGGTAACGGGCCATCTGTCCATAAGGCAAGTTCATTTATATTTAATAATACGGAATAAGCTGCTCCTAATTGCACAGATTGAATTCGGAAAAAGTTTTCCAAATGGATAACTGCAGTCTTCTCTTTTCCAGGGTTTAGCAAATCGTTATGGCTTTGATAATTTCTAGTTATAACCATTTCCGTTGTAAGAAAGTCCAACGTGTTGAGAACTATTTCTAGACTGACATATCCAATAGTGTTTAATTGATAGAAATTGTCATCTAAGATTTTTTTCCGTATGTATTCTAGCGCCGCTGTTATTTGCTCAGCAGATAGTAAAGCCTCTTCTTTTTTTTCTTCAAGAATTGCGGGTCTATTTAAGGCCATATTTTACTCATTTAATAGACAAGGGATGATTTATTATGCGAAACAGTATCATGTATTTCTTAAGAAAAGCTTAAGCTAGACCAGCGAATAAATGAATTTGTAAATTCAAAATAAATCCATACCGCATGCAATATTCTGCAGCATATTCGTGGTTGCGTTGATTTTTTTGCATGTCGAGCAAATCAGGTTCCCAAAAACTAATCACTTCCTGAATGTGGGAGCGTTCTTCGATATTGAGATTTCGTTTTTGATCGCGGAGTGTTTTAACATTTTGTGGTTCGTTTTTATAGATATTCATAGGGCTGACAAATACGGGTTTATTTTTCAGAATTGACCACTGTTCTGCCCATTCGGGTATTTCACTGTAAGATAAATATTGAGTATGTTCTGGAGCGGACAAAATAAATTTTAAGCAATCGGCACGTTCTAACATAGTTGGATTAGGTTTGAGATACCGCACACATTGTCCTGCTTTTTCTAAACATTTTGGGCTGACAACCAGCGTCGTGCTTTCTGGAATATCAGGTAATACTGAAACACCATTCGACTCAATTTGAGTATATTGAAAATATTTTTTTGCTTCATGCAAAAAAGCGGCTAAATTCGCTTGTAAAGAAGGTTCACCGCCTGTAATGACAAGCACTATTTTTTTTGACAAACCTGTTGCCCAGAGTGGGGTGGGTAGCTTACGGGTTTTGAAAAAATTATCAATAATGTGATCTGCTTCGGTTAAGAGTGAAGTAAAGTCTCTCCAGTCACCGGAATCAAAATAAGTATCGCAAAATGAGCAAGCTAAATTACATTTTGCCAGACGAATAAAATAAGCAGGATGACCACGATAAGGTCCTTCGCCTTGTAAAGTAAAAAAGCGGCTCGCTACCAACAGTTCGTCTTTTTTAGCGTTGTTAAAGAATGTTTTACCTACGATTTCATTGGTGCCAAACATGGATTTACCTGAACTTAAATTGGGGTGGCAAAGCATAACGGAAGTGAGCAAAAAATGCTAGCTCTATTGCCTTCATTTCGAACATGTTCCATTTTGGAACATGTTGAATTTTTATCTAGCTTGCCTTCTAAGAGCCACTATCCCCCATCCGCGCGGATGGGGGGATAGTGAGTCGTTACAAAAGATTTTAAACAGGCTCTTAGATTGGAACTGACAGAAGTTCGTAAATTTTGGTTTTCAAAGAGTCGGCCTTAAAAACGCTGAATTCGGACAAATTAACGGACACCAACCATTAAGCAATTGCGTCATGACTCATGTTTTTAACCTCTATTTATTTTTTTATTATTTATTGGTGGATAAGGCGCTTTTTGCCGTAATCCACCAATTCTCGATATAATTCTAAGGCAAAGTATCACATAATCATTTATAAGTAATATTAATATAGAGGAAACTGTGCATGGTGACAGTAACGGAATTATCAGGCAATGAGATCTATTGCTTGGCTCAAAAAAAATTTAAAGGCGGCGATGTGATCACAGGGAATTCGGTGAATTCACTCGGATTATCTGAAAAATTGGAATCCAGTTTGAAAGGAACACTTGGCAAGGAATTAAAATCTTTCACACACATGTTGAGTAAAGGTAGGGAAAACGCTTATGACCGAATGCTTAAAAAAGCGATTTCTGCCAATGGAATCATTGGTGTCAATAGTAAACTATTTTTTCATAAAAATAATCTTGAATTTATAACATCGGGTTGTATCGTTACTAAAGAAAATCAATCTTCAAATGAATTATTATTTTCTACAAGTGGAAATGGCAAACAATTTTTTGTATTGCTGGATGCGGAGTATCTTCCTCTTTCATTTGTATTTGGAAACATAGCTTATTCAACTTTAACAGGCGGATTGACGGGCAAAATAAAATCTTTTAGCCGCGGTGAAATTAAAACGCTTTCCGATATTTTTAATCAAACACGGCATTTAGCTTTAGAACGTATCATTGATCAAGCTAAAAAAATGCAGGCGAATGCCATAATAGATGTTGAAATTACCACGTTAACTTTTACGGGTTTAAATGAAATGCTGATGACTGGCACAGCGGTTCAGCATGATTTATTTAAGTCGGAAGGAAATATCATGACGAGTCATTTAAGTCATGATGAAGTATGGAGTTTAGCGAGAATGGGTTACGTTCCGAAGCAAATATTAATGGATACGACAGTATTTTCGCTGGGTTTTATGCAAGGTTTTAAGTCTGTATTTAAATTACTTTCTTTGCAGGAAATTCCTGAGTTAAGTCATCTGTTTGATCAGGCAAGAAAAAATGTATTATCACGCATGAAAGAAAAAGCGCGCATGATAAATGCTGAAGAAGTGATAGGGATTAAAACATATATCTATCATTTAGGTCATGGGCTTTTTGAATTTCTTGCGATAGGCACTGCAATAGTAAAAATGTCAGGTATTAAAACACAATCGGAATCTTTGCCGTGGCAGGTTGTTACAATAAAATAGTTGACGTTAATTATTCTTCGCACTTTCTTGTTTAGTAAAATCAGCCGATTTTGTTTTATTATTTTTTAAAACAATAAATAAATTGTCATAAACATTATTCGCACTCCACACATACCAACCCGATACATTTTTAGCATCTTCTACGGCACGAATTTCTTGTAATAGATATTTTTGTTTTTGTGCGTTAGATGTCTTTTTTACGTAATGGTAATTAGCAGCTTCAATAAATGCATGGACCTTGAATGGCGGCTTTTGATTAAACTGTGCAACTAAGGCATTTAATGAATTGTTAATTGTCTTGTAAGGTTCGGCAGAATATTTTTGATAAGGCCAAAAATGAGATGGGTAAACCATCGGATTCACACCGTCCACGCTATCCGCAAACATTTTTATATTTTGACCAATATGCATAGAGGGGTAATAACTGACTTCGCCAAAGATATCAATTTCCATTGGCACATTTTGAGCGCTAATTTTTGTCTTATACCATTTAATAATTTCATAGATATCTTTAGCATGTTGTGGATTCGCAGGTGCTTTGGAACTATAGCGAATATAATCGAGTTGTATTGCATCAGCGCCCGCTTTAATGGCTTCATCAATGAATTTATATTTTTTTTCCCAATGCGCTTTTGAATGCACTTGCTCGGCATTGCCACCATCATCAAATATAACAATACGGGCAACATTTTTGATGCCAGCCGCTTTAACTTTCGCTATCGCAGCGGCGTAATGTTTACTGGGATAATCGTGATCGATAATAAACGTATTAATGCCCGTCGCTTTCGATTCACGAAGCAAATAATTTAATTTATCTGGTTTTTCTAGCATATATTGGGTGAGATAAATACCTTTGTCCCAGGCTTCGGCTGACGTAATAATACCGAAAAAAAGAAGTGGGGAAATTATAGTTTTAAACCATGATGTCAACATAACCGTCTCCTTCTTGGTTCTTATAAATTAATTATAGACCAAACCTAAAGATTTTATTTGATGCCCATAAACGGTCAAAAACACCGCAAATTTGGGCCTGAATTGTGTAAACAGCGTGACTATTATTTTATTCAGTGCATTATTTTTGCAGATTGATTTAAGAGCCTGTATCGATTTTTAGTGGAAAGTCTCTTTCATATTTTCTATACTCATCTCCTCGGAAACTTAATGTTAAATCGTAGGACATCGGGGTTAGTTGATGAAGAAATGGAATATATTAGTTGTCCTTACATTAAGTTTTTTTTCTTTAGCGACATGGGCTAGCACTCTCAATCAAGATTTACAACATCGACTCGAACGTTTTCGACGCGCTAACACTGTTCCAGGTGTCGTGATGAGTATTAGTCTGCCAAACGAAGTCATGCCGCGTGATTACATGAGTGGTGTTGATCGGGTGCCTCAAGGCAGACCTGTCACACCTGAACATTTGTTCCAAATAGGTAGTATTTCAAAATCATTTACAGCAGCACTTTTACTTAAATTGGAAGCGCAGAATTTAATAAGTTTAAGTGATACGATCGGCGATTATTTACCGCAATATCCAAAATGGCATGCAATTACTATACGGCAATTGCTGAGTCATACCTCGGGCATTTATGATTACACGCTGGATCCTAAATTGGATCATGTCAAGAATCCACGTTATCGATCCACAACATGGTCGTTAGCAGATTTGGCCAATATTGCCTATAAACGTCGTTTGCAATTTCAGCCCGGACATAGTTGGCATTATTCTAATACCAATTACATCATTGTTGGTTTAATTATCGAAACCATTACGCATCGCAGCATGGCACAAAATATTCAGTATTTTTTTCTAAATCCCGCTCTATATGGTTTAACTTCCACACATTATATTAGCAATGCTTACCCAGCAGCGGTTTTGTCACAGATGGCACATGGCTATTATCGAAGTGGAGGTCGAGATGAAACGTATGTTAATTTATCCTGGGCGGGCAGTGCAGGTGCAATCGTTTCAAATAGTCATGATTTGATTAAATGGTCGCGCGCATTATTTCACGGTAAAGTTTTACCTCAGCAACAATTGCGCGAAATGACGACGGTGACTTCGCGTCAAACAGGGCGGTTATTAGGTAGTTGGAGTCATGAAAAAGGTTATGGCTTGGGCGTCGGGCGTAAATATATACCCGGTGTCGGCGATATTTGGTTCCATCCTGGTGGTACAACGGGCTTTAGTGCGCTATTTATGTGGGCACAGCAAAGTGATGTCGTTGTGGCTATCACAGCCAACAGTCATGATGTCAATATTCGCAAGATCAACAATTTTGGCGCATCCGTATTACAAGCCATTATGCAGCATCAAAATGAATGGCGGCATCCAGTTTGGGGTTAATTATATTGATCAACTCGACCAGGAAAAAGATAAATTAACGGCGGCATCACGAGGGTTGCAAATGCAATGCTCGTATTCCAGTGTGCCAAAATTAATGCTGCACTATAACAAATCGGCGCAATATAAATACGTTGTATGACAGCTTCCCGCACAGCAAGTGGATATTTCGCATGGATCAAAGCATGTTTATGCGCACTCTTTGCAATTATAAACTGCGCTAAGCTCGCACAAAGAAGATTAATCGCAAAAAATGAAATGCTCACCGAACTATCCGGGTAAGTTGCCACCAAATTTGCTGAAAAGGGTACGATACAGACAAGCATTAAATAAAATACATTCGCCCAAAGATAAGGTCTATTTGTTTTTTTTAACAAACCTTGCTGAAAATTAATCGCAATCCACAATGTTCCAAGAATGATAAAGCTGCCTGCATAGATGAAAAGTTTGATGAGTACCGTCGTTGTCAAAAGCGCTAATAAATCCGTTGCTGGTGTGTCCTCAGGTAAATGGACATTAAAAACCAATAACGTCATAGCAATGGCGAATACGCCGTCGGTTAAGCCTTCTAATCGAGAGGGTTTTAAGATGTGGGTTTGTGTTTTCATGACGCACCCTCATCCCCAACCCTTCTCCCGTTGCCGGGAGAAGGGAAGAAAAGAAGCTCCCTTCTCCCAGAATGGGAGAAGGGTCGGGGATGAGGGTGGAGAATTATGCGCAACTTCCTCTATCAGTCCCCTTAATTTTTCTAACCCCCCACGCACATCATTTCCCAAATGAATGCGCAATATCCGTCGTGAACGCTCTGCTAATACATTAAAATCAGCTTGCGCTTGGGCAGTGATCACCAAACCAAATGTGTAAGCATGTCCTGGCACGGGAATGTCATCTGTATTATCCGCAGTAATTTGTAAAAATACCCCAGTATTCTGTCCACCTTTATAGGCTTGTCCGGTCGAGTGTAAAAAACGTGGGCCAAAGCCAAGACAAGTGGCAACTTTTTTTTGATCGCGTATGCGTAAGCGAGACTGTTGTAGCAAACGAGTATGTTCCTCTGACATTTCGATAAATGCAGATAAATCCACATAGTCGTGATTTTTAACTTGATTTAAAAAAATTTCGAGATATTTTGCAACTCTGGGATTACCTTTTATTTGCTGAGAAATAACGTGCGTATATTTCTCATCGGCAAAAAGACTGATTCCATTTTCTGAAATAAGCGGAAGCGCTTGACGCAATTGTCCGGTTTTTTCATATTCCGCAGTCATTTGCAATGCAAGCACCTTGCTTGCTTCAACATCAGGTTGATTAAATGGATTGATACCCATGACACTGCCTGCGACTGCGGTCGCAAATTCAAAACGAGCTATTTCAGCACCTAATTGCATTTTATCGGGTAAAGACAGTTTGACGACAGTAAATCCAGCTTTCGCTAATGCATCCATCGCACGATCTTGTTCAGGATCACTCGCCGTTTCTAAACGAATATAAATAAATACACGATCATCGCTGTAACAAACAGGATCTCCTAAAGGTTCTTGATCAACTGGAATTAAGCCTTTACCATTTTTACCAGTGGATTCCGCAAGTAATTGTTCGATCCAAGCACCGAGAGCATGAATGCCAGGAGAAATCACGAGCGTTATTTTATCTTTACCAAGATTGGCAGCTACACCCAGAATGACACCCAAGACAACGCCTGAATTTTTTTGAATAGCGATTTTGGGCTGACAATCTTGACGCATTTTTTCCGCGTATTGTAAGAATTTTTCGATATCAATTCCCATCAACCCAGAAGGCACCATCCCAAAGTTAGATAAAGCAGAATAGCGGCCGCCAATGGCAGGAACACCGTGGAATATTGCTCGGAAATGTTCATTCTGAGCCATTTTTTCAAGCGTCGTACCAGGGTCAGTAATAGCGATAAAGTGATCGCCCACCTGCGTTTTATTCAATGCGGCTTGTAGACGCGCATAAAAATAATCTTTAAAAATATTTGGTTCTAGCGTGCTGCCTGATTTACTTGAAACAATGAAACAGGTTTTTGTTAACTCAATTTTTTCTTCTAAATGCCGTATTTGAGAAGGATCCGTTGAATCAAGAATGAATAAACGCGGATAATCCGGTATTTTACCAAACGTTTCAGCCATCATCGCAGGACAAAGACTCGATCCACCCATGCCTAAAAGAACAATATCATTAAATCCAGCCGTTTTAAGTTCGGCAGCTAAAGCTTGAATGCGTGGAATTTCAATTTTTTCCGATGAAATATCGAGCCATCCCATCCATTTGTTTTCATCTGCGTGTGTCCAAAGCGTTGAATCATTTTCCCATAAACGTTCTACTTTCAATTCTTTTTGCCAAGCATGAAGTTCATTTTCAATCGCATCGAGCATATCTTGAGTGGCAGACAATTGCAGGGTTTTGAGTTCCATGCTTACAATTCCTTGCTTTGATCATGATGGATTGCATTTTTCAAAGTTTCGATGAGTTGATCGTAGGCTTTATTAAATTTATCCACACCTTCGTCTTCCAATTGTTGTGTGATTTTATCGATATCAATACCCAATTCAATCAATCCCTGAAATAACCAGGAAAGTTTATCAAGTCCGATGTTGATACGTACTTCTGGATCACCATGATCACGATACGCTTCTAAGGTTTCCATCGGTAATGTGTTGACAGTGTGAGGGGCAATCAATGCTTCAACATATTTTATATCGCTGTAAGCAGGATTTTTGGTACCCGTGCTCGCCCAAAGCAAGCGTTGAGTATGCGCACCTGCTTTAGCGAGTTTTTTGAAACGGTCGCTGGAAAAAATTTCATGATACATTTCGTACGCTTTTTTGGCGGAAGCAATAGCCACTTGACCTTCAAATGCATTAGCAAATTTTGCCATTTCATCATGCTCTGCCATACTTTTTTGTATGATGGGATCAATGAGCGTATCGATACGACTTAAGAAAAAACTGGCGACCGATGCGACATGTTCAACCGATTTTCCCTGCGCAAGACGTTTTTCAATTCCCGTAATATAAGCGTCGGCTACTTCACGATAACGCGGTAAACCAAAAAGCAAAGTGACATTGATGTTGATGCCTTCGCTAATGAGTTGACTGATTGCGGGTAATCCAGCCTTGGTCGCAGGTACTTTAATAAAAACATTGCGGCGATTGAGTGCATTCCAGAGCGTGCGTGCTTCTTCAATAGTGCCTTCTGTGTCGTGAGCAAGATGTGGATTCACTTCAAGACTCACATAACCATCTTTACCCGCCATTTTATTATAAACAGGGAGAAATTCATCCGCGGCTGTTTGGACATCTTTTTGGGTGAGTGCAGCATAAATTTGTAAAACGTTCATCCCTTTGTTTGCCATTGTTTTAATATCATTGTCATAATCATGACTTTTAGAAATGGCTTGTTCAAAAAGCGCGGGATTGGATGTCATGCCGCGTAAATCATCTTCAGTAATTAATTTTTTAAGTTGACCACGGGTCATCAAATCACGCTTGATATAATCCAACCAAATCGATTGACCCAGTTCGCCTAATTTTTTTAATGGATTTGTTTTCATTGGCTTGTCTCCCGCAATAAAGCTAAAGCACGTTTACATACATTATCGACAGTAAACCCATGTTTTTCCAGCACAGTGGGGCCGGGTGCTGATGCACCAAAATGTTCGATACTTATTATATCACCGTGTTCTCCCACAAAACGTTCAAAACCTTGTGAAACGCCTGCTTCAACCGCTAAGCGAAGTGGGATAGAGGAGGGGAACACGGTATCACGGTATTTTTTAGGTTGTGCGGCAAACAATTCCCAACTTGGCATGGAAACAATGCGAACGGCAATTTGTTTTTTTTCCAATTTTTCTTTCGCAGCGACAATCAAACTGACTTCAGCACCACTTGCAATTAAAATAATTTCAGCACGTTTTTTTGCAGTTTCCGCTAAAATATATGCGCCGCGATAAAGTCCATCTGCAGATGAAAATTGTTGTCTATCCAGTATGGGAATTTTTTGTCGACTCAGTATCAATGCCACTGGATTGTGCCGTGTTTTGATTGCAACTTGCCATGCGATTGCTGTTTCATTCGCATCCGCCGGACGTATGACAATCAATTGTGGAATGGCGCGCAAACTGGCAAGTTGTTCGATGGGCTGATGAGTCGGTCCATCTTCACCGAGTGCGATACTATCATGCGTAAAAACATAAATAACTTGCAGTTTCATCAAAGCAGCGAGCCGAATAGTAGGGCGCATATAATCCGAAAAAACTAAAAAAGTCGCAGTAAATGGAATAATACCTTTAAAAGTAGCTAATCCATTCGATATCGCACCCATAGCATGTTCTCTGACACCATAGAATATATTGCGGCCAGCATAATTCAAACCGCCCGTAACTCTGCCTTGTAAATCACCGACAGCCATAGCGGGATTTCCAAAATTGCCAAAATTAATGAGTTCCGTTTTTGTTGAGGAATTCAAATCCGCTGAACCACCTATTAATCCAGGTAATGCCGGACTAATTGCTTGCATGACTTTAGCAGAAGCATCACGTGTTGCCATTCCTTTTGCATCCGGTGGAAAGTGTGGAATGTTTTCATCCCACTCTTTTTTTAATTCACCTTTCATCAGTTGCTGCAATTCCTTAGCCAGCACCGCATGTTTTTTTGCATAAGCAGTCAAGCTAGCTTGCCATTTTTTTTCTAATTGCTTTCCTAGTGGAACAGCTTTTTTAAATTGTTTTGCAGCTTGTTCTGGAATATAAAATTTTTTTTCTGGCCAATTTAAGTTTTGTTTGGTTAAGCGTACTTCTTCTTCACCGAGCGGCGAACCATGTGCTTCAAAAGTATCTTGTTTGTGCGGCGAGCCATAACCTAAGTGGGTTCTTAACAAAATTAACGAAGGACGTTCTGTTTCTTGTCGTGCAATATCGATAGCTTCATAAATTGCAGCTAAATCATTACCATTATCGACGACGTGTGTATGCCAACCGTATGCAGCAAAACGTTTTTGTCGATCTTCCGTGAAAGTCAGTTGTGTGCTCGACGAAAGTGTCATGTGATTGTTGTCATACAAATAAATCAATTTACCTAGGCGCAAATGACCCGCCAGTGATGCAGCTTCAGAAGCAACACCTTCCATTAAATCACCATCACTCACAATGCCATAGGTAAAATGATCTATGATGTTAAAACCAGGCCGGTTATAACGCGCAGCAAGATAAGCTTCAGCAATCGCCATTCCTACACCATTCGCAAATCCTTGACCGAGTGGTCCCGTCGTTATTTCAACTCCCGGTGTAAGCTCACTTTCAGGATGACCTGGTGTGAGACTTCCCCATTGCCGAAATTGTTTAATTTGCGCTAAAGAAAGAGGATAGCCGGTGAGATGTAATAAGCTATACAGCAACATCGAACCATGTCCGGCAGAAAGAACAAAGCGATCTCGATCATACCAATTGGGATTTCTCGGATTGTGTTTCAAAAAATAGGTCCATAAAACATAGGCCATCGGTGCCGCATCCAGCGGTAATCCAGGATGGCCGCTATCGGCTTTTTGCACAGCATCAATGGACAGCATGCGAATGGTATTCACACACAGTTCATCTAATGGCGTGACAGATATTTTTTTCATGAGTGCATGTCCTTTTCCCATTCGGTATGAAAAACACCTTCTACATCGATACGTTCGTAGGTATGAGAACCAAAATAATCGCGTTGTGCTTGAATAAGATTGGCTGGCTGCCAAGCATTGCGATAAGCATCAAAATAACTGAGCGTGACCATTAAAGCGGGAATGGGTATACCCATCGTGCACGCTTCTTTGACCACGAGACGCAAATTGTGTTGATTGGCCATTAGCTTATGCGCAAAATTAGTATCCAATAAAAAATTCGCTAAATTACGTTTTAATTGAAATGCAGCCCGGATGTCCTCTAATATTTCTGCACGAATAATACAGCCTCCACGCCATATTTTCGCAACTGTTTCCAAATCAATTTCATAGCCATATTTTTCCGATGCACTGGCGATAAGCGACATGCCTTGTGCATACACGATAATCATAGCAACATACAGCGCATCATGTAATTGTTGAATAAATTCCGCGTGATCTGTTTTTAAAAGCGCAATAGGTCGTGGATAGAGAATATTGGCTTCTTTGCGTTGTTTGATGAGAACGGATAAATCCCGCATTGCAACAGCGATATCAATGGTGGGTGTGGGTATTTGTAATTCCATGGCACTTTGGGAAGTCCACATACCTGTACCTTTTTGGTGTGCGATTGCAACGATTTCATCAATTAAATATTTGTTATCTTCTTTTTTTGCAAAAATACGACTGGTAATTTCAATCAAGTAACTATCCAATTTACCTTTATTCCATAAACTGTAGGTTTCACTTAATTGCTTATTGTTAAAACCAAGTCCTCGTTTCAACAAATCATATGTTTCCGCAATCAGCTGCATAATGCCATATTCGATGCCATTATGAACCATTTTTACATAATGCCCCGACGATTTGGGTCCGAGATAAGCAACACAAGGATCATTATTAACTTTTGCAGCGACCGCTTCAAAAATAACACGAACTTTCTCATACGCTTCTTTAGGCCCGCCTGGCATAATGCTGGGTCCACGGCGCGCGCCTTCTTCACCACCTGATATGCCGACACCTAAAAATTGAATGTTCATTTCTTTCAATCGCTCTGCACGATTATCTGTATCGATAAAATGAGAATTGCCAGCATCAATAATAAGATCCCCGGGTTCTAAAAAAGGTAAAAGATCATTAATCACGAAATCGACTGGAGCGCCTGCCGGAACCAGTAGCATGATGGCACGCGGTTTTTTTAAAAGCTTGAGAAAAGCAGTGACATTGTTAGCGCCATGCACTAACTCATGTTCTTTTGATTCTTGCTTGAGACTCTCAACTTTCTTGCTGTCTTTGTCAAATCCAGCGACTCTGAATCCATGGTCAGCCATGTTCAATAATAAATTTCGTCCCATGACGCCTAAACCTACCATACCTATTTCACAATTCATCGACATTATTCCTTATTTTGTTGTCAAAGCAGAATCCACAATCGTTTGTGCGTCAGAAAGTATTCGTTGCAAATGATTTTCATCGTGAAAACTTTCTGCATAAATTCGATAAAGCTCTTCGGTGCCCGATGGACGTGCAGTAAACCATCCACCTTGCGTTATCACTTTAATTCCACCAATGGGTGCATTATTTCCGGGTGCACGCGTTAAAATAGTTTCAATTTTTTCGCCCGCTAAATCAGCATGTTTCACTTGCTGTGGGGAAAGATTTTGTAGAATGCGATTTTGTGCGGTTGTTGATTTTGCATTAATGCGTTTATAAAATGTTTTTCCAAATTCATTTTCAAGTTCACGATATAATTCAGCAAGATCTTTTCCCATGGTTGCTGCAATTTCTGCGGAAAGTAACGCTAATACAATGCCATCTTTATCGGTAGTCCATACATTGCCATTTAAACGACTAAACGATGCGCCTGCGCTTTCTTCACCACCAAAACCCAGTGATCCATCCAGTAATCCTTCTACAAACCATTTAAAACCGACTGGAACTTCATAAAGTTTTCGTCCTAATTTTGTCGTGATGCGATTAATCATTTGTGTGGTGACAATGGTTTTTCCCACTGCTTTGGTTTGATTCCATTGCGGTCGATGTTGGTAAAGATAAAAAACGGCAATCGAAAGATAATGGTTGGGTGATAACAATCCTGCTTGACGCGTGACAATGCCATGACGATCGTAATCCGTATCACATGCGAAAGCGATGTCATAGTGATCTTTCAATCCAATTAATTTGGCCATTGCATAAGGTGATGAAGGATCCATCCGAATTTGCTCATCCCAATCCACGGTCATGAAACGGAATGTGGGATCAATTTCTTCACTGACTATACTCAGATTAAGACCATAACGTTCCGCAATTGGCGCCCAATAATGAACGCCTGCACCACCCAAAGGATCCACACCCAAATGAATGCGAGCATTGCGAATGACTTCCATGTTTATCACATTACCAAGATCATTCACATAGTTATTGAGGAAATCGTAATGATGAGTCGTTGGAGCATGCAAAGCTTGCTCGAACAAAATTCGTTTTACCCCAACCAAATTTTTTTGCAAAAATTCATTCGCTTTATTTTCTATCCAACTTGTCACATCTAAATCAGCGGGTCCACCATTCGGTGGATTATATTTAAAACCACCATCATGAGGTGGATTATGCGAAGGTGTGATGACGATGCCATCGGCAAAACCTTCTTTGCGACCGCGGTTATAAAGCAAAATAGCATGCGAAATCGCGGGAGTTGGAGTGTATTCATCATGAGGAGCAATCATGACATGCACTTCATTGGCGCTTAATACTTCCAGTGCGCTTCTAAACGCGGGCACCGAAAGTGCATGGGTATCTAACCCAAGAAAAAGTGGCCCATGAATATTTTTTTGCAATCGAAATAAACAAATAGCTTGGCTAATTGCAAGAATATGCCATTCGTTAAATGTTTTTTCTAAGGAAGAACCGCGATGTCCTGAGGTGCCAAATAAAACCCGTTGTGTTGGCATCGATGGATCAGGAATTTCAGTGTAATAAGCCGTAATGAGCTTAGGTACATCAATCAGTATGGAGGCCGGTGCAGGTTTGCCAGCGAGTGAATTGGTTTTTTCTGATATCGATTTATTCATACAGCTCCCAACTGATGCATTCGTCACCGAATTTGAAGGTGTAATAGCTAATGGGTATAGCATACAGTTTCATAATAGCGCAAAATAAAGTTTTGGGTATTCCTGATTGTTGCTCTTGTGGAGATAATGATGGATCGGCCCGATAATAATAATATGGATAACCAACTTTTTCATAAACCTGCAACGCCTTGTGTACTTATTATTTTTGGTGTTGCGGGTGATTTAACAAAACGTCTGCTTTATCCTGCCATTTGCAATTTAGGAAGCACTGGACTTTTACCTGAAAATTTTTGTATCGTCGGTGTTGCCATCGAACCTTTCACCACAGAATCTTTTCGCGAACAATTGAAAAAAAATGTTTCTGAATTTATTAATGATCCCGCCGCAAAAAAATTTGGGTATGAACTTTTAAATCGCGTGACTTACATAGCGGGTGATTTTGCTGATAGCGCAACTTATAATAAATTAACCCAAGAATTAAAAAATTTGGCAAAAACAGGCGCCAGTCAAAATTATTTATTTTATTTTGCGGCACCCCCTCAGAGCATGGGAACAATTGCAACCGAATTAGGTAAAGCGCAATTACTCAACGAAGAAAATAAAAATTTCCGCCGGATAGTCGTTGAAAAACCATTTGGCCATGATTTAGATTCTGCAAAAAAATTAAATCAATTATTGTTATCGATTGTCAATGAAGAACAAATATTTCGAATCGATCATTTTTTAGGAAAAGAAACCGTTCAGAATATATTGACGTTTCGTTTTTCAAATGGTCTTTTTGAGCCGATTTGGAACCGATTGTATATTAATCATGTGCAAATTACGGTAGCAGAAACGTTAGGTATCGAATCAAGAGGTGGATATTACGAACACGCAGGTGCTTTACGTGATATGGTGCCTAATCACATTTTTCAAATGCTAAGCTTGATTGCGATGGAGCCACCACTTTCATTTTCTGCTGATCACATTCATACCGAAAAAACCAAAGCACTGCATGCCGTGCAAATTTTCACACCCGAGCAAGTTCTGCAAAATACAGTGCGTGGTCAATATGGTCCAGGAAAAGTCGATGGCGTTTTAGTGCCCGGCTATCGGCAGGAAAAAAATGTCGCGGCAAATTCGCCTATAGAAACCTATAGCGCATTCAAATTATTTTTGGATAACTGGCGTTGGCTACATGTGCCTTTTTATATCCGAACAGGAAAACGTTTGCCTTTGCACACATCAGAAATTATTGTGCAATTCAGATCAGGACCTTCGGCTTTATTTAGTGGCGCAGAACTTAAAGTCCAACCCAATTTATTAAAAATCTATATACAGCCAGAAGAAGGAATTTCACTTATTTTTAATTCGAAAATTCCAGGATCGGGTTTACGGTTAGGCCAAGTTGATATGAAATTTAAATATAGTGATTACTACGGTATCAAGCCACAAACGGGTTATGAAACGATTTTATATGATTGTATGAATGGCGATCATTTACTTTTTAAACCGGCAGACATAGTCGAATTAGGTTGGGCAATTGTGCAACCCGTACTGGATGTGTGGAGTGCATTAACACCCAGAGAATTTCCAAATTATGCTGCGGGTACCTGGGGACCGAAAGAAGCGGATGAATTATTATTAAAAGACGGACGAAAATGGCTATTATAAAAATTTTTCCGACAGCCGATGAACTTTTTGAATTTGCTGCTGTGGACTTCATGCAACGTGCCATTCTTTCTGTAAAAAAGAATGGAATTTTTTCTGTGATACTTTCGGGCGGCAGTACACCAAAATTGTTTTTTAACACGTTAGCAAAAATTGAAGGTGTTAACAAAAAAATTCCTTGGAACAATATCCAGTTTTTTTTCGGCGATGAACGCTATCTTCCAGCGACTAACGCGGAAAATAATTTTCATATGGCCTATGAATATTTATTTTCAAAAGTCGCTGTCAAACCCGAAAATATTTATTTTATTCCGACCGACAATGAAAACCCGCATGTGGCAGCCAAACAGTATGAACAAATATTACGACAAATTTTTCGTAATAAAGAAAATACGCTGGAACCATTTGATTTAGTTTATCTTGGATTGGGTGATGATGCGCATACGGCTTCATTAATGCCAGGAAGTGATGTGGTTCTGAAAACTTCACAAACGCATTTGGTAGAGGCACTCTTTGTGCCAAAACTGAATATGCATCGAATCACACTTACACCGCTCGCGCTTAACCATAGTCGCAATATTATTTTTTTAGTGACTGGAAAAAATAAAGAAAATGCTGTCTCTCAAGTATTGCAAGGTCCTACCGATCCAATCCATTATCCAGCCCAGCTGATTCATTGTTTGCATGGAAAAACGCTTTGGTATCTTGATCAATTGGCTGCAGGCAAATTAAATTCTGGAGAAATTGTGCATGCAAAATAAAGCCATTTTTCTCGATGCTGATGGTGTTTTAAATACTGCAATCATCAAAAATGACAAACCTGTTGCGCCTATTTGTCTCGACGAATTACAAATACCCGCTGAAGTTAAACCTGCCTTGGAACAATTAAAACAAGCAAATTATTTGCTAATTTGTGTTACGAATAAACCGGATATTGAACGTGGTCTCATGACGCAAAGTGATGTAGACGCCATTTTTGCCAAGATGCGGCATGATTTGCCGCTGGATGATGTTTTCATTTGTTACCACGAAGGCAGCGAGTGTTACAAACCAAAACCCGGCATGTTATTCAGTGCGGCTAAAAAATATGATATTGCCTTATCTCTGAGTTACATGATTGGTGATCGCTGGTCTGACATCGAAGCAGGACAGCATGCAGGATGCAGAACAATTTGGCTTGATCGAGGTTATCTTAATCAAAAAATACCAAATCCACCGGCGGATTACATTACCCACTCGCTGTTGGATGCGACGAAATGGATTTTACGGCGTGCTAACAGCTAAGGAACATATGTCATCCTGAGCGCAGCGAAGGATCGCCTTATTATGATTTAGTGATCCTTCGCTACGCTCAGGATGACAGATACAAGGGATGAAAATGGAAAATAAAACCCTAATCAATAGCATTCAAGAATGGCTGCATTTAACGAGTAAAGCATCTGCTAAAGATCTCGTTCTACCACCTATGCCCGAAGAAATATTTACTGCTGAACAACTTGAACGTCATGGTATCGCTTTAGCGTTATCACATACGCTTACTAAAAAAACTGCGCCAGCTATTTTGTTGCGTCGATTGTCAGATAGTGAATCCGTATTAATTCAATCCTGTGATTTATTAGCGAGTAAAACAGCAGATGGTTTTTCACCTGCCAGAGAATGGTTGCTCGATAATTTTTATTTGATCCAAGAAGAAATTTACGTTATTCGACGCAACTTACCCAAAGGCTACGGCAGAGCATTGCCTCAACTCGTAGGAAGTGTGCCAGGCTATCCGCGTGTTTATGATATTGCTCTGGAAATTATAAAACATGGTGATGGACGTTGGGATCTGAATAATTTAAAACGTTTTATCATTGCTTATCAGAGCGTCACGCCTTTGACACTCGGTGAACTTTGGGCAATTCCCATTACTTTAGGCGTTGCTTTGATTGAAATGCTAGCAAGCTCGAGTAAGCAAATTGTTGCTGACCGGCAAGATCGTAATTTGGCAGGCATTTGGGCCGATCGTATGGTGGAAGCGGCCGTGTCTGAGCCCAAAAATCTCATTATCATCATGGCTGATATGGCACGTTCCAATCCTCCTATGAGCAGTGCGTATGTAGCGGAATTAGCGCGACGTTTACAAGGCGCTGCATTGACATTGCCCTTGAACTGGGTGGAACAGCATTTAGCAGAAGAAGGACGTACAGTAGAACAATTAGTTCAGGATGAAAATAAATTTCAAGCGGCTAATCAAATTACCATCAGCAATAGTATCGATAGCTTGCGGCGTTTGGGTCAAATCGATTGGCGTGATTTTGTTGAAACAATGAGTTTCGTTGAAAGAATATTACGAACCGATCCTGCTCTGACGTACGAACAAATGGATTTCGGCACACGTGATCGTTATCGTCATGTTATTGAACGTCTGTCACGGAAGAGTAAAAAATCAGAAGAAAATGTCGCTGCAATGGCAATCCAACTTGCTCAAACGAGCGCAGAAAATTTTGCATCAAACAAGAATGCGAATCCCGTTATTGTCACGCGTGAATCGCATGTGGGTTTTTATCTGATTGATGAAGGTTTGCTGCAATTGGAAAAAATGCTGGGTCTCAGTCATTCTCTTTGGCAGAAGACCTGTCAACTTGTCAGTCGCTATGCATTGTTTGCTTATCTTGGATCGATTTTTTTAATCACGGTTTGTTTATTATATGCAATGTTATTCCGATTAAATGAAAGTGGTATCAGTGAAGCGTGGCTTTGGGTAGCCGGTATTGCATTTGCAGTTTATTGTAGTCATGTCGCTATTGCCCTCGTTAATCTAGAAGCGACATTGTTAGTGAAACCTGAACCCTTACCCCGCATGGATTTCAGTCATGGCATTCCTTCCACTTATCGTACGCTGGTTGTCGTTCCCACCCTATTAATCAATGCTGCTGCGGTCGAAGCCATGGTAGAAGCATTGGAAGTTCGCTATCTCGGCAATCGTGATGCTTATTTGCATTTTATGTTGCTCACCGATTTTAATGATGCGCCCACCGAACACATGACAGAGGATGCTGCGTTACTCGCTTTGGCCCAAAAGCGCATCGTTGAATTAAATAAAAAATATTCGCGCAAAGAGAGTGATATTTTTTTTCTATGTCATCGTCCGCGTGCATGGAATCCAAGTGAAAATGTCTGGATGGGTAAAGAACGTAAGCGCGGTAAGTTAACGAGTTTAAATAATCTTTTGCGGGAAAATGATCGGACTTCTTTTATATTGATTGAAGGAAATACGGCTATTCTTGCAGAAGTTAAATACGTCATTACGCTGGATAATGATACCGAATTACCGCGTGAATCCGCCCATCAATTTGTGGGTACCATGGCTCATCCATTAAATCGGCCCATATATGATGCTTCTTTACAACGTGTCGTTGAGGGTTATGGCATTTTGCAACCGCGGATAGCGGAATCGTTACCATTTTCGCCGCCAACGCGTTATTTGCAACTTTTCGGTAGTGATTTTGGTATTGATCCTTATACGCGTACCGTGTCTGATGTTTATCAAGATGTGTTTCATGAAGGCTCTTTTATCGGCAAAGGAATTTATGATGTCGATTTGTTTCAAAAAGTATTGGGACAGCGTTTTCCTGATAATCGTATTTTAAGTCATGATTTACTGGAAGGTTGTTACTTACGCTCTGGATTTTTGAGTGATGTGCCATTATATGAGAAATCCCCTAATAGTTATCTAGCAGATACAAAACGTCGTATTCGCTGGATTCGAGGCGATTGGCAACTCATGGGTTGGTTATTTCCAAAAGTAAGAAATGGTTTGGGTGAGCGTGTAAAAAATCCATTATCATTTTTATCTAAATTTAAACTCTTCGATAATTTACGACGTAGCTTAGTGTCGGTCGCATTATTGATGCTGTTTGGCTTAACGTGGTTGATTTTTCCACCGACCCATTTTTGGTTAGGAATTATATTCGCGCTGGTGATTTTACCTGCCGTCGTTAAAACTTTACTGGAATTAATGCAGAAACCCGTGGATATGCGCACCAGTCAACATTTTACTCTCATTATTCAAGCAACGCTGCATGGTGCTTCGCAATTAATTTTTTATGTCGCCTGTTTACCGCATGAGGCTTGGTATAGTTCTGTTGCGATTCTTCGAACGTGTTGGCGAATGTTGATTTCTAAACGACATATGCTGGAATGGATTCCTTTTGACGCAGTCAATAAACATCGCGACGCGCCTTCTGAATGGTTTACCCATATGTGGATGGGTCCTGTTATTGCGATTATTGTGTTTCTTTATTTAGTGGTGCAAGCGAAATTCACGCATTTGTACCTTACTCTGCCGCTTATTTTACTTTGGCTTACCTCACCCTTATTTGCCTGGTGGTTAAGTCGACCCATTCATCGAATGGAATCACGACTTGATCCAGCAAAAATACGTTTCTTGCGCGGTCTCGCACGTAAAACGTGGGGATTTTTTGAAACATTCATCAAAGAAGCAGATCATTGGCTTCCACCCGATAATTATCAGGAAATCCCAGTGGAAGTCGTTGCACGTCGAACTTCACCCACCAATATTGGTTTAGCGTTGTTAGCCAATTTGACCGCGTATGATTTTGGTTATATCACAATGCAAGCATTGCTGTTGCGTACCTCAAATACCGTACAGACGATGAATAAATTGGAACGCTATCGCGGTCATTTGTATAACTGGTATAGCACTGAAACATTATCACCTTTATTGCCGCGTTATATTTCAACGGTAGACAGTGGTAATTTGGCAGCCCATCTTTTGACATTGCGCCAAGGATTGCAGTGTCTGCCGCATGCGCCACTCTTAAATGTAAGTTATTTGGATGGCTTAGAAGATACCTGGGATATGTTGGTAGCGCCTCTCAAAAAAACGTTACCCACCGTTTTAAAAAATTTTCCACAATTGCTCAATGATACGCGCTTGTCTTTCACAAGTTGGTCAGAAGCTTCTGCTTCTTGTCATCAATTATGTGTGGCTGCAGAACACATTGCAAAGTTGGCGCTTGCACCTGATGAACCTAATGTATCATTAAATAAAGTTTCCGAATGGGCGGATAAATTGCTATCGCAGTGTCAAGCATTGCGCGATGAAATAAATAAATTTAAAGGATTGCCGGGTCTTTTAGCGAATGCCACCTTGCAAGATATTTTAATTTCAAAAGCGAATTCACCCATTGTTCAGGAAGCAGAAAAACGTAAAGAATTGATTGATACACTGATTCAACAAACGTTTTCTTTAGCGCAAATGGATATGCGTTTTCTTTATAACGACGGTAATCATTTGATGACTATTGGTTTTAATGTCGATCTGCAGCGGCGTGATTCGAGCAGTTATGATTTACTTTCCTCAGAAGCACGATTGGGAACTTTCGTTGCGATTGCACAAGGTCAAGTCTTGCAAGAAAGTTGGTTTGCGTTAGGTCGATTGTTGGTAGCAAGTGGAAGAAAACCGGTTTTGGTTTCATGGAGCGGCTCCATGTTTGAATATTTAATGCCGCTTCTGGTCATGCCAACTTATTCGGACACCTTGCTTGATCAAACCTATCATTCCGCTGTCAATCGGCAAATTGCGTATGGTAATGAACGCAATGTTCCCTGGGGAATTTCAGAGTCAGGTTATAATGCGGTTGATACGCAATTTAATTATTTGTATCGCGCGTTTGGTATACCGGGATTAGGCTTGAAACGCGGATTAGAAGAAGATTTAGTGATTGCGCCTTATGCCAGTCTACTGGCTTTAATGGTGGCGCCTGAAGCGGCATGTCTCAATTTACAGCGTTTGTCGCATGAACATGCTGAGGGAAAATATGGTTTTTATGAAGCGATCGATTATACGTCTGCTCGCCTACCACCCGATAGCAAAAAAGTCTTTGTGCGTTCCTTCATGGCACATCATCAAGGTATGAGTTTTTTAGCGCTTTCTTATTATTTGCATCATCAACCGATGCAAAGACGGTTTGTTGCAGATCCTTTATTTCAAGCCACTTTATTATTATTACAAGAACGACGACCTAAACCTACCGCCTATTATTTACAAATTCCCAAAGCACCTAATGCAACGGTTTCTTCGCATCGTCCAGAAACATCGATACGTGTTTTCAACAGTCCGAACACGCGTACACCGCAAGTTCAATTATTATCGAATGGATCTTATCATTTGGTACTCACACAAGCCGGTGGTGGATATAGTCGCTGGAAAGAGATGGCAGTCACGCGTTGGCGAGAAGACAGTGCGTGTGATAATTGGGGATTGTTTAGTTATGTACGTGACGTGGTGACCAATGAATTTTGGTCGACGAGTTATCAGCCGACATTCAGTACCACAGAAAATTTTAAATGTATATTCTCCGAAGGACATGCTGAATTTACACGTAGTGAGCAAGGCTTAGATTTTCATACTGAAATCGTAGTATCCCCTGAGGATGATATCGAATTACGTCGTTTACGCATTCATAACCGTAGTAAAACACGGCGCACCATTGAATTTACAAGTTACGCTGAAATTGTGTTAGCACCTCAGGCGGCTGACTTAGCACAACCTGCGTTTGGTAATTTATTTGTAGAAACCGAAATTTTACCCGAAAAACAGGCAATTTTAGCGACGCGTCGCCCACAAGATGAGTCGCAAGGTTCGCCCTGGCTTTGTCATTTATTGAGTGTCTATAGCAAACAAACGTATACATTATCTTTTGAAACCGATCGCACGCGTTTTGTGGGACGCGCTCGCACGTTGGCAGCACCGCTTGCTATGGTTTTGCCAGGTGATCTTTCCAATACGGCAGGCGCAGTTTTAGATCCGATTGTTGCGATTCGTTGTCGAGTGACACTTCCGCCTGATGACTTAATTATTTTTGATCTTTTTACGGGTATGGCGGATACACGTCAGCATTGTGTTGCATTAGTTGAAAAATATCATGATCGTCATTTAGCAAATCGTATTTTTGGTTTAGCGTGGACGCATGGACAAGTGTTATTGCATCAACTCAATATTTCTGAAGCCAATGCACAGCTTTATGGAAAATTGGCGAGTGCTATCATTTACTTGAGTAATGGTCGTCGCGCTGATCCAAAAATTTTAGCGAGTAATCATCGCGGCCAATCGGGCTTATGGAGTTATTCCATCTCAGGTGATTTGCCAATCGTGTTATTACAAATTGAAGACGCTGAACATATTGAATTGGTGCAACAATTAATTCAAGCACAAGCGTATTGGCGTCATAAAGGTTTGCTGGTGGATATTGTTATTTTGAATGAAGAACACACGAGTTATCGACAAACCTTGCAAGATCAAATTATGAGTTTGGTGACTGGCAGCGCGAGCGCGGGTAATATCGTGGTACGCGTTGCCGAACAGGTTCCATTAGACGATCGTATTTTATTACAGTCGGTTGCACGCGTGATTTTATCGGATAAACGCGGCACACTGAAAGAACAAATGGGTCGTCGACGCGTCAGTCCACCTCTGATGCCCATCCTCAGCGTGAAAAAAATAACACGCACCGCAGTTGCTGCAACACTTCCGCCGCTTCCCGAAGACTTGCAATTTTTTAATGGATTGGGTGGATTTACGCGCGCGGGTGATGAATATATTATTCGACTGGCTGAGGGTGTCACGACTCCTGCACCCTGGGTCAACATATTAGCGAATCCGCATTTTGGCACACTCGTTTCTGAAAGCGGGCAGGGTTATACCTGGATTGACAATGCGCATGAATTTCGTTTGACGCCTTGGGATAATGATCCTTTGAAAGATACAGCAGGCGAAGCATTTTATTTGCGTGATGATGAAACGGGATTGGTTTGGTCGCCGAGTGCTTTACCGTGGCGTGGGCGTGGTGATTATCAAATTCGACATGGTTTTGGTTATAGTGTATTTGAACATGTTGAAGAAGGTATTTATTCAGAACTCTGGGTGTATGTTGCACTCGATGCCTCTGTCAAATTCATCACATTAAAAATTCGTAATGATTCGACACGTCCCCGAAAAATTTCAGCAACAGGTTATGTCGCATGGGTTTTAGGTGATTTACGTGCTAAAAATGCAATGCATGTCGTGACAGAGGTTTCAGCGCTTGGCGCATTGCTGGCTGTGAATCGCTACAATACTGAATTGGGTGAGCGCACGGCATTTTTTAATGCGTCCACTTCGCATCTGGATTTAATTGAACGTAGTGTGACAGGGGATCGTATTGAATTTCTCGGTCGCAACGGATCTTATCATCAACCCGCTGCGTTGAAACGCAAACGCTTGTCAGGACGTGTCGGTGCAGGATTGGATCCCTGCGCTGCAATTCAACTGGCTTTTGATTTGGCGGAAGGACAAACACGTGAAATTGTGTTTACACTCGGCGCAGGACAAAATCGACAAGATGCGGATCTTTTGTTGCAACGCTATCAAGATCGAAGTGCAGCGCAAGCGGCTTTAGAATCGATACGTCAATTCTGGCAGCAAACATTAAATGTAACGCGTGTTACAACGCCTGATCCTTTAGTGAATCTCTTAGCGAATGGTTGGTTGTTATATCAAGTCTTATCCAGTCGATTATGGGGACGTACCGGTTATTATCAATCAGGCGGTGCTTTTGGTTTTCGGGATCAATTGCAAGATGTGATGTCTTTGTCACATGCTGCACCGGCACTTTTTCGTGCGCATATTGTATTATCTGCTGCGCATCAATTTGAAGCGGGTGATGTGCAACATTGGTGGCACCCACCACAAAATCGTGGTGTGCGCACGCGCTGTTCGGATGATTTTTTATGGTTACCCTTTGCAATTTGTCATTATGTTGAAACAACGGGTGATATGACGATTTTGGACGAATCCATTGCTTTCTTAGTAGGACGTCCGTTGAATCCAGAGGAAGAATCCTATTATGAATTACCTACCATCAGCAATCAAAAAGCCAGTTTATATCAACATGCGGTAAGAGCTATCAATAACGGTTTGAAATTCGGTGTACATGGGTTGCCATTGATGGGTTCAGGCGATTGGAATGATGGCATGAATAAAGTCGGTATTCAGGGTCGTGGTGAAAGTGTTTGGTTGGGATTTTTCCTGTATAGTGTTTTGCAGCGTTTTGCTCTGCTGGCAACGCGTTATGATGATCATGCGTTTGCTTCGCATTGCAAAGCTGAAAGTGAGAAATTACAACAAGCGCTTGAAGCGCATAGCTGGGATGGTGAATGGTATCGGCGTGCTTATTTTGATGATGGTACGCCATTGGGTTCAGCCAGTAATACAGAATGTCGGATCGATTCCATAGCGCAAAGTTGGTCGGTTTTATCGGGTGCTGCAGAGATCAATCGTGCTAAGCAAGCGATGAATTCGCTCTATCATTATTTAGTGAATGAAGAAGCTGGCTTGATTAAATTGCTAGATCCTCCGTTCGATAAATTCAAGCCTAATCCAGGTTATATTCAAGGGTATGTTCCTGGTATTCGCGAAAATGGCGGCCAATATACGCATAGTGCGATTTGGGCGGCGATGGCATTTGCTGCATTAGGTGAAAAAGAAAAAGCGTGGCAACTTTTTTATATTCTCAATCCAATTAATCACGGTCGAAATGCGACAGAAGTGGATTGTTATAAAATCGAACCCTATGTGATTGCGGGTGATGTTTATAGTGTTGAACCGCATGTGGGAAGAGGAGGTTGGAGTTGGTATACAGGATCTGCGGGTTGGTTATATCGATTGATTTTTGAAATATTGTTAGGAATACACTTAGAGGAAGGCAAACAATTACGTCTGCTGCCTTTGCTTCCGGAACAGTGGGAAAATTTGAGTGTCGATTATCGTTTTGGTAAAACGTTATATAAAATTAATATCCAGCGTGCGTCAGGTAAAAAGGGGCTGATGTTGGATGATGTTTTTATCGAAGAAAATAATCTCTTATTGCAAGATGATGGGTTGGTGCATGCTGTTAGTTTGTTTCTGTAGAAAATCGAGCTCCCTTCTCCCAGCTAGCTGGGAGAAGGGCAGGGGATGAGGGTCTTGAATATTTCAATTCTTCCTACCAATCACAACCAAAACAATCCCAGCCACCAAAGAAAGACCGCCTAAAATAGGTGGAAAATGAATAGTTTTTTCTGTATCAGCCGTAATTTTTAAATCACCAATTTGTGCGACTTGTTCATGCTTGGTGTAGGTAAAGCCTTGATAAGCTAATGTTGTAATACCAACCACAATCAAAAGAATGCCAACAACACTGATTAAAGATTTCATAATGAGCCTCATCAGTTGATACAATGCAATACGTTGAGTTTAGCATCATTGTGAAAAATGTGGAACAAAGAATAATCCAATGATACATGCAAATCCTACGACCCAAAATAATGATCTTAGTTTTGCTTTATCGGCAAGATAACAAATGGCATATACGATTCGTGTGATCACAAAGACAATGGCGAACGTATCTATTAAGGGTTGGGAGGCATGGGTAAGATGTGCAATGATGACAGCTATCCCAAATGCAGGAGTAGACTCAAAACTATTTAATTGAATGTAATTTGCGCGTCTTCGCCAGCCTGTCGTTTTTTCAAGATAATGGCGTGGATCATGATTGTTATAATGAGAGCTTGTTTTTGCTAAAAAAGTGAAAATATACGGAAACAAAATCATTATTAATACACAACTATATGCTATTGTCATGGTCGGTCTTTATCCTGATTTTTTTGTAGGACACAGGATGACATCAAAGCTTTTAATTTGCAAAGTCATTTATTTATTTTTTGATAAATATAAACCGAATTCCATCCCCAACTCATTAAATACATTTTTGCTTCGAGTAATTGATAACAGGGTGGAGTGAGCTTTTTTGATGTGACGATAATTCGAACGCCGATTGGGAGAGTGTCTAATTTATTAATAATAAGTTGCCAAAATTCCGCAGTAAAACTGGTTGCATTAATAAAAATAACCGTCGCATCAGAGAAATCAACTTCCAGAAAATCACCTTGCGTAAATTGAATCGGCAAGGGTAATTTTACAAAATAACGTTTAGCTTCTGGTGAAGCATTCAACTTTTTTAATTGTTTTATACTTGTATCATACAAGTCAGGCAGTAATTCTATTCCAGAGCATTTTTTCCATTCATAAAGCATGGCACTGCAAAACACGGCTTTTCCTGTGCCGGAGCCTAAATCATAAAAGACGTCAGTGGGTTTTGGCTGGATAACAGTAAGCAGACTGGCAAAACTTTCAAATGAGATTTCCCCATACATCAAGCCATAAATATCCGTTTTCAAAGTGGCCCTCGCCTTTTTTGAAATTTGATTACCATTGATACCCAGGTATAAATGATCAAAAATACGTTTACGTTGCAGCCAATGGTGGCGATGATAATTCTGTTTTATGAATTCTTTCAAATAAATTACTGAGAAGCCAATCAGAAACATCATTAAAATAAATAAAATTATATTATTCACTCCTAATCAAAGAAATTTAGTCTATGCTTTCAGTATACAAGGCTATACTTTTTATCTTCAATACTAATTGCTAATTCAATTTTTTTGGACTAAGGTTAAAAGGCATCCGTAAACTTTAAAAGGAATTAATTATGTTGAGTTGGGTTCTGCTTTTCCTCATTGTTGCAATTATTGCAGGCGTATTAGGTTTTACTGGCATAGCGATACAAGCGGCTGGTATTGCTAAAATTCTCTTTTTTATTTTCCTCGTTTTATTTGTTGTTTCGCTGCTAATGCATATGTTTAATCGTAGAGACTAGTTCCTCATTATCTTTCAAATCATCTTGAGACATTGATAGATCTAATCAATGTCTCGAGAATTTCTGTCATTTCAGACTTAATCTTTAACAAATTCGCATTTTATGCAGGTATTTAGCCAGGTATCCTAAATAAAAAATGTTATATTATTTTTATTACCATACTGTTTGAAGGAGCGTGTGATGACGACGTCAAAACAGAAAGTATTACCTTACAGTCTTGCTGAAATAAAAAAATTGGCAAGTCAATCTATTGAAAGTGGTGCTGTAACAAAGGATTATCCTTTGCCTCTCGACGAAGCTTGTAAGCTTCTGAACGCGGCTTTAGCTACCGAAATCATGTGCGTAATGCGTTATCGTCATCATCAGGTCATTGCAAAAGGAATTGATCGTCCTCAAGTAGCGGCCGAATTTAAGGAACATGCCGATGATGAACAGATGCATATGATGCTAATTGCTGAACGCATTAATCAGCTCGGAGGTAATCCAGACTTTAATCCGGGTACCGTACTAGAAAGGACGGCTACGGAGTATGGAACCGGGACAAACTTGATGAAATTAGTCGAAGAAGATTTGGTTGCGGAAAGAATTGCGATTATGGTCTATCGCGAATTGATCGAATGGTTTGGTCCAAATGATCCAACTACGCGACGTATGTTAGAAGGAATCTTGCAGGATGAAGAAGAGCATGCGGATGAGTTATCTGAATTATTAAGGACAAAAAAATAAAACGAAGAGATAATAAATTCATGCAATTTTAGCTGTTTTTAAGGCTTTTCATGCTTAATTTGAAGCTGCCAATAGATGGGTATACTTACCATTGTTCTTAAGAATTATCACAATCCAAATTAGTAATTACCCTGAAAAATATTCTGAATTGCCCGCCAGAGAATCTGTTATTCGACTGATTGGTATGATATTGAAATTTTAATTTCACAGTTTTTTTTTCAGTTATTTCATTTAGATTTAATTATGTTATACTTTTCCTGTACAACTCATTAATTATTGAGGGTGACATTATGAAAGCGAAAGCTAAAGCAAAATCTAAAGCGAAGTCTAAAGCTAAGAGCAAATCAGTTAAGGCGAAGAAAACAGTAAAAGCTAGAAAAACAAAAGCAAAAGCTAAGCCAAAAGCGAGAGCAAAGGCTAAGCCAAAAGCTAAAAAAGCGAAGAGAGCAAAGAGAGCTAAAAAAGCTAAAAAGAAGTAATTTAGTTACAGTACGAATGGAACATTCGACGTAACGTTAAACTTGAGACAAAAGAACATGCAACTGTTTCTAGTTTAATTTACAGTCCCAATGCTGGTAAGGATGCCGTTGGTTTGTATGAGTTACTAGCTGAACTTGGGAAGAGTGAAACTTTTAGGGAAGAGAGACAGTCTGATGTGCGAGTCTGGGCTCTGTCTCTAACGATTTCTTCAATGCATTACATTTCGCAGCGAGGAAGTTTTTAGGGACAGAGCCTAAAATCAGATTTGACTCTCTTTCTAGTTATAGACAATCGATCACAATGTAAGGAGAAAAATGATGGCTAAATCCCAAGACAAGAAAAAAGAAAAGAAAAAGAAACCAGCTAAAACTCTAGCAGAAAAACGTGCTCTGAAAAAAGAAAAGAAAAAGAAGTAGTTTTAAATAGGTGTCATTCCCGTTTTTCCTCATTACTGTCCGGTTAATCGGTAGATTATTTATACTTACTTTCAAACCCTCTGTCCCACACGTGGCTTTACGGGGTTGTTGCAGATTTGCAATACCCTCATCCCCAACCCTTCTCCCGTAAACGGGAGAGGGGAACTTTTTTTATCTTTAGCTCCCTTCTCCCAGCTAGCTGGGAGAAGGGTTGGGGATGAGGGTGCTGCAAATCTGCAACATGATGTGGGATATACATAGACATTCGCCAAAAAATGTGCTATCCTCCAAAAAAAGCATGAGATTTATACACTCATTTTCAATTCAAAATGTTGTAGAAGTTAAAAGCGTTTT
>CAYRUP010000005.1:0-33056 GCA_964427485.1 uncultured Coxiellaceae bacterium
TCCCCTGCCCTTCTCCCAACTGTGTTGGGATATGGGATTATTAATTAAGCTCCCTTCTCCCGGTAACGGGAGATGGGCAGGGTATGAGGGTCTAAACCAAAGAGTAATTCAACAATGCGTATTTCCCTACAACCCACATTTATCCTACATCACCGACCCTATCGGGAAACCAGCCTGTTACTCGACGTTTTCACGAAGGAATATGGCCGTATCGCTTTGATAGCAAAAGGTGTCAGAAAAAGCCGCTCTGCATTACGCGCATTATTGCAGCCCTTTTCCCCTTTATTAATTTCATGGCAGGGTAAAACAGAATTAATGACGCTGCAAGTTGCTGAATCAGAAGGATTGCCTATTCGGTTACAAGGAGAATGTCTCCTAAGCGGTTTTTATCTCAATGAATTATTGATCCGATTATTGCAAAAACAGGATCCGCACCCACAACTTTATACCATTTATCACCACACCTTGTTAGAATTAGAGCGCGCGGAATTACAGCAAAAGCATTTACGGCTGTTTGAAAAAAAATTATTAGCTGAAATAGGCTACGGACTGCAGTTACAGCATACGATTCCTGATGGTAAAGCATTTCTTGCTGACCGATTTTATCGGTTTTATCCTGAACAGGGCTTCGAATTATCGCCGAGCAATGAGCCAGAAGGTATGGCTTTTTCCGGGAAAAATTTATTAGCATTAGCCGCGGAGCAGCTGGATGATCCCGACGTTTTACGCGAAGCCAAGCGTTTAATGCGCATGGCACTCAGCGCAATCTTAGGTCCACAGCCGCTGCATAGCCGCAAATTGTTTAGAGGGGTTACAATAGAATGAAAAAAGAACCAATTTTATTAGGTGTGAATATTGACCATGTCGCTACTATACGTCAGGCACGTTTAACGCGTTATCCTGATCCAGTCGAAGCGGTTTTTGCTGCGGAAAATGGTGGTGCAGATGGCATCACTATTCATTTACGCGAAGACCGTCGGCATATTCAAGAACGTGATGTTTTATTAATTCAAGAAGTGCTACTGACACGCCTTAATTTAGAAATGGCCGTCACGGATGCTATGATAGCGTATGCAGAAAAAATAAAACCAGCTTATTGTTGTTTTGTGCCAGAGAAACGCCAGGAATTAACGACAGAAGGCGGACTCAATGTGCTTGCTGATGAAGCACGCGTTAAGGATGCTTGCGCGCGATTAGCAGCTGCAAAAATTGAAGTTTCTTTATTTATTGATCCGGATCTAAAACAAATTGAAGCCGCGCTGCGTTGTAAAGCGCCGGTGATTGAAATACATACGGGATCTTATGCTGAGGCAAAAACCAAAGAAGAACAGCAAACTGAATTAAAACGTATTGAGGAAGCAGTACAGTTCGCGCATAAAGCAGGTTTAGTCGTTAATGCAGGTCATGGCTTAAATTATCAAAATACCCAAGCCATTGCGCGCATCCCAGAAATTAATGAATTGAATATAGGTCATGGTATTGTTGCGCGAGCTATTTTCATGGGATTAGAAAACGCTGTACGCGAAATGAAAAAAATTATGTTGGAAGCAAGAATGTTATAAATCTGAGGTTTATATGATCCGAACACGATTTTCACCTAGTCCAACCGGCATGTTACACATTGGTAATGCGCGAGCTGCTTTATTCAGTGATTTATTCGCAGCCAAAGAAAAAGGCGCTTTTTTATTGCGTATTGAAGACACCGATTTGGTTCGCTCAGACCAAAAATACACTGAAATGCTCGAAGAAGACTTGCATTGGTTAGGCCTCTATTGGCAGGAAGGACCGGGTGTTGGCGGACCCCATCAACCTTATTGGCAGTCGCAGCGTCATGCTATTTATGATAAATATTATCAAGAATTAGAAGAGAAAGGTTTGGCATATCCTTGTTTTTGCACCGAACAAGAACTTGCACTCAATCGTAAAATCCAATTATCGCGCGGGCAAGCACCGCGTTATCCAGGCACGTGTCGTCAATTAAACAAAGAGGAAGTTGCAAAACGCATTGCACAAGGAAAAAAACCCGCGTTACGTTTTCATGTGCCGCAACAAACGATGATTGAATTCACTGACTTGGTGAAAGGAATCCAGCGTTTTAATAGTGATGACATTGGTGATTTCATCATTCGGCGCGCGGAAGGTACGGCCTCATTTATGTTTTCCAATGCGATTGATGATTCGTTAATGCAAATCACACATGTACTGCGCGGCGATGATCATTTAGCAAATACGCCGCGTCAATTAATGTTGCTTAAAGCTTTAAACTTGGCGGGACCTCAGTATGCGCATTTATCATTAATTACCGGCAATGATGGCACACCTTTATCGAAACGCCATGGTGCTTTTAGTTTGCATGATTTGCGCACGCAGGGTTATTTACCGCTCGCCATTTTAAATTATTTAAGTCGTTTAAGTCACACCTATGAACAACAAGGATTAATGACATTTGCCGAACTTGCAGCAAATTTCAAAATGGAAAAATTAAGTCGGGCGCCAGCACGTTTTGACAAAAATCAGTTGGATCATTGGCAAAAAGAAACAGTTATGGTGCTTGATACTGCAGAAACATTGGATTGGTTGGGTGTTGAAATTCGAGAAAGAATACCTGAAACTAAGCGTGAATTATTCGCGGAAGTGATGCGAAAAAATATTTTATTTCCACAAGAAGCCCAAGTATGGATAGAAGTTTTCTTTGGCGGTGAATTACAATTTACGCATGAACAAATTGCGATATTAAAAGAAGCGGGCGAAACTTTTTTTAAGATCGCGGAACAATCCGCACGAAAACACGGCACTGATTTGAAAAGTATTACTGATGATCTAAAAGTAGCATTGAATGTGTCGGGTAAAAAATTATTTATGCCCTTACGTGTTGCATTAACAGGGGAACAGTATGGTCCTGAATTAGTGCACATTGGAAATTTGCTGGGCGCAGAAAAAATAGTACAACATTTCCATCACGCGTTTTTGTTGGCAAAAACGACTGAGAAAAGTGGGGGTTAAAAGGATGTTAAAAATTTACAACAGTTTGACACGACAGAAAGAAATTTTTAAACCCCTGGAAGAAAACAAAGTTAAGATGTATGTTTGCGGGCCCACTGTTTATGATTTTTGTCATATCGGAAATGCACGCAGTTTTACTGCGTTTGATGCCATCGTTCGTTATTTGCATTATCGAGGGTATGCCGTCGTTTATGCACGGAACATCACTGACATTGACGATAAAATTATTAAACGTGCTCAAGAAAATAATGAGGAATTCAATACCGTTGTGACGCGCTATACGACTGCATTTCACGAGGATATGGCACAATTAAAATTATTGTCACCTACGTATGAACCACGCGCTACTGAATTTATTCCGCAGATTATTGAGATGATTGCCACGCTGATTGCCAATAATCATGCTTATGTTGCGAGTAATGGTGATGTTTATTATGATGTGCGGTGTTTTAAAAATTATGGTTGCCTGTCACATCGCGACATTGATGAACTTGAAAGTGGCGCACGCGTTGAAGTTTCGGATGTGAAGCGTGATCCACTGGATTTTGTGCTATGGAAAATTGCAAAACCAGGCGAACCCTATTGGAATTCACCTTGGGGCGTGGGTCGTCCGGGTTGGCATATTGAATGTTCAGCAATGTCAACACAGCTGTTGGGCGAAAGTTTCGATATCCATGGTGGTGGAAAAGATTTAATTTTCCCACATCATGAAAATGAAATTGCTCAGTCAGAAGGTGCGACGACAAAGAAATTTGTCAATTACTGGTTACATGCCGGTTATTTGCAAATTGAAAAAGAAAAAATGTCGAAATCACTCGGCAATTTTTTCACGATCCGTGATATTTTAAGTCAATATTCAGCGGAAGTAGTGCGTTATTTTTTGGTTTCTGGACATTATCGCAGCCCATTAAATTTCTCAAAAGATTTACTGCAGCAAGCCAAAAATGCACTCGAACGTTTTTACATCGCATTGCGTGATCTTCCTCCTGCTGATGATTTAATTCATTCGGACTTTGAACAAAAATTCAGAGAAGCGATGGATGATGATTTCAATACGCCGATTGCTTTTTCCGTGTTATTTGAGCTTGCGCATGAAATTCAACGTTTACGCGATAAAGATTTACCACTGGCCGCGCGTCATGGCGTATTGTTAAAACGTTTAGGTGGTGTACTGGGAATTCTCCAAAGTGACCCAATCGAATTTTTGCAGGGCGACAAAAAAAATATTGATGTTCAACAAATTGAAGCATTGATTGCAGCTCGCAATAAAGCACGCGCGGAAAAAAATTGGGGCGAAGCAGATCGTATTCGCAAAGAATTAACAGAAATGTCTATTGTATTAGAAGATGGGGCGACGGGAACGACTTGGAAGTCGGATTAATATTTTTTGTAGGCACCCTCATCCCCAGCCCTTCTCCCAGCTGGCTGGGAGAAGGGAGCTCACTGGTTGATAACTCCCTTCTCCCGTTTACGGGAGAAGGGTTGGGGATGAGGGTGTTTAACTTACCGACGAGGTCTCAAAGCATTAACAGTTATTTCTTGTTTATGCTCTGTTTTGACCTCTTTTCCTTTTGCTACCGTTTTTGCAAAAAAACCAATATGACTCGTTTTTTCGTTACTTTTTAGTAAATCATTTTTTATGGTACTCACTTGATATTTTACAATTGTCTTTAATTCACGATCTGAGAGTTCATGTCCTAATTTAGAAAATAATAATTGCACCAGTTTTGCCGCGTCACTTTTCGCCGAAGGGACAATTCGTGTATGAAATAAATCAGTCTTTGCATATTGTTCTAATTTGTCTACTAAAGTCTCTCGTGTTAATTGCTTGCTTGCCATCAATAGGCCGATTTCAATAAAAAATGCTTTTTTGGATTTTCCATGATCTGAGAATTCTGTTGCATCAACATATCGCATTAACTTGTCTAGAACATCATTTTTTAAAACAGGAGAAGGAAGTTTAGTTTTTACAGTATCCCAAAGCGTAGAAACCATCTCCTCATTTTCTTTTATTAACGCGATTTTATTTAATAAAACCGACATAACTTCTAAATGACCTATTTCTGTTGCTACATATAAGGGAGTAGCGTCATAATTATTTAGAAGTGTCTGGTCTAGAGAAGCACCATACTCTAATAAAGTTTTGACTACCTCTGCATGGCCTTCTAATATTGCGATGAATATAGGAGTCATACCTCCAGAGCGAGGTTGGTCTACTGAAGCCTGGTTTGCTAATAATAGCTTGACCACATCTCTATAACCTTCTTGCGCCGCGATGAATAAGGGTGTGATGCCATCTTGTGTAGTTTGATTTATAAAAGTAGTATCTTTTTTTAATAAAATTTCAACGACCTCCGCATGTCCATTTTGTGCCGCAGTATATAAGGGTGTCGTATTCTGATAAACCTGGCTCACAGAAGCACCATAATCTAATAGAATTTTGACAATCTCTACATATCCATTTTGTGCCGCGATGCATAAGGGTGTGATGCCATCTTGAGTTGCTTGATTAACAGCATTGTTTTTTAATAAAGCTTTGACTACTTCTATATGACCATTTGCTGCTGCGATGTATAAAGGTGTGCAACCATCATTTCTAGCATGATTCACAGAAGCACCCTTTTCTAATAAAGTTGTGACGACATCGACATGACCTTCTTGTGCCGCAACATACATGAATGTAGAGCCCCTCGTGTCAACACGATTAATTTCTCGACTCTTACATAAGGATTCTAACGAAGCATCACTTAACTGTTTGAGTTTTGTTAATACTGGCTCACTAGAAGGTCCATTCGTAAATACGCTAAAAGATAAATTAGCGATGTTATTTTTTGTAAAAAGATTGATAAGTGATGGTAAAAATTCATTGATAGAGGAATATTCACGTAAAGTCGAATGATTAGTGAGCTTCCATTTTTTTTGTGCTTTATCATAAAAAAGATGTATGGAATGGCTACTCGATTCAATTAACAAACCGACTGATTCACTGGCCTTTTGCATTGTTTGAAAAAAATCGTCTAATTCTGTTAATGCCGATTTGCTGTTTTTCAAACTAAGTAAGTATGTGGATGGAATAGGTAGCGGTTCCTCTTGCTGTATTAAATCTTGGGCTTTGTTGAATTCATTTTGCGGAAAATAGGGACCAGGCGTTCCCAAGAATTTCTGAATAGCTTGTGGTTTAAAATGCATCCAGACTTGAAAAAAAAATGCGTGAAGGGACTTTAACACTTCATCGTCAGGGTGTTTCTTTATATACTCCGCGAAATCTTCCTTCTCTTCTAATTCTAATTTCTTGAGATACTGCATGCGCTCTTCAAATTTCGCATATCCATGCCTGCGCGCTCTTTCTGCCATCAAAGAAAGGCCTCTACAAACACCTTCTTCATCCTCGCTAGGATAGCCCATTGCTTTCATTAATTTGATAATGTCAGCCATATGCCTAAACCCCAAGCCTAATACTATAATTATAACAATGATTCGAAATTATAATAATTTAATTAAAATCAATAGGTTATGTAAGAATTAAATAGGCGGGTTGTTACTCTTTATCATTTTTTTTCTTAAATGTTTCCATTAACGTGATTTGCAGTTGGGAATGAAATTTTATAAACCATCGCCATAATATTGCAGCTAGCAGTAAAACAATAATTAACACAAATATTAATAAACCCGTAGGTGGCAAAATACCCGCACTTAAAGCCACTATCATTAAGACAATGCCAAGCATGCCCGCGACAGGAATAACTTCTGAAATGGTTCGTCGCAAAGTAATATTATATTCGCCCGATTCATCGGGTTTCACCGCTATTTCTGCAATAAGAAGGCTTAATCCTTTTAATTTTCGATAAATGGCAATGAGAAATGGCAGCGAAATAATTAATACCATTCCCCACAAAAATGCTTTTTCAATTCGACTATCACTAAATAACAAAGCGACTGTTTTGTCATACGCTAAATAAGATCCCAAAATAAAAATCGCAATTATCAGTATTAAATTTAATAAAATTTGTAATAAGCCTTTTTTTATCGCCTGTTTTATCGGAGCTTGCTTATTGACTGCGCGAATATTTTGTATCCAGGAAGTATAGGTATTAAAAATTTGTGAAACGCCGGGCGGTATAATGCTTGCGAGAAAAACGGTTAATGGATCGGCAACTTTAATGAGATAAGGTGTTAAAAAAGTTGTGATAGCAGAAACAGCCACAATTATCGGATAAAGATGAGGACTCATCACTTGTAAGGAAATCCCGAGTGAAGCAATAATAAAGGAAAATTCACCAATTTGCGCCAATCCCATTCCAACACGCATCGAAGTTCTGCCATCGCTTCCGGATAAAAATACACCCAGACTGCAAACGACTACTTTTCCGATAACCAATGCGCCTGTGATCACTAAAATTGACATCCAATATTGTTGCATTATTTTCGGATCCACTAACAATCCAATTGAAACAAAGAAAATTGCGCTAAACATATTTGTCAAAGGCTCAACTAATTTTTCAATCACTTTGATTTGGCGGGATTCTGCCATAATCGAACCAATTAAAAATGCACCTAATGCAACGCTGTAACCTAATTTAATGACCAACAATGAAAAACCAAAACAAAATCCAAGCACAGTAATGAGTAGCATTTCTTTACTTTTAAAGCGCGCAACGTAAGAAAGGAGTCGTGGGATAGTCAGAATGCCAATAATGAGAGAGACGACAAGAAAGATAAATAATTTTCCGAGCGTAATAATAAGCGTGTCTGGATTCACTGCGCCACTGATGGCAATACTGGAAAGAATCGCTAATATCCCAATGGCGAGAATATCTTCTATGATCAATATGCCAAAAATCATTTGCGCAAAACTCTCACGCTGCATGCCAAGTTCATTTAACGCTTTAATAATAATGGTAGTAGAAGAGACCGCCAACATCGCGCCAAGAAAAAGAGAATCAATGGGTTTCCATCCAAATAATTGGCCAATTTCATAGCCAACTAAAATCATTAAAATAATTTCCGCCAGCGCTGTGATCAATGCAGCGGCACCCACGTGAAATAATTTGCGTATGCTAAATTCCAAGCCTAATGAAAACATCAAAAATATGACGCCTAATTCTGCTAATGTCTTAATCGTATTTTCATCATGAATTAATGAAAAGGGTGGGGTATGCCGACCTAAGATTACGCCTGAAAGAATATAACCTAAAACCACGGGTTGTTTTAACTGATGGAAGATAACTGTCACAACACCTGCGACAATCATGATCAGCGCAAGATCTTGAAGGAATGTGGCAATTTGCATAAAACCCTCTTAAGGTTTATAACTTATACGATAGCAGATTTTTGGGGTTGATGTGGGGTTTTGGGGTATTTTGTGTTGTTTTACCCTCATCCCCAGCCCTTCTCCCAACTGCGTTGGGAGAAGGGAGTTAAACAACAGCTCCCTTCTCCCGCTTGCGGGAGAAGGGTGGGGGATGAGGGTAAAAATCAAATATCAATGACCCATCGTCGGCGCAGCAGTTTTAACTAAACGATCTTGCGTGGTTGCAAAATTATATGCCATAAATACTTCACGCAGCATGTCAAAAACTTCACTTCCTTCTTTAATGTTTGCAGCATGCAAGTCACTGAAACAAACATCTAAGTCTTTCAAGGCAGCTAAAATTACTTTAGCTACATCAAAAGGCGGCTTCGTTTTTTCAATGCTAGCCAGGGTTGTTTTGGTGATATTATGGATTTTTTCTGCGTGGAGTTGATTGGTTTTTATATACCCTAATGCGACATAAGATACTCCCCAATCGAAGTATGTACCTATACTTTTTGGTATGGAAACAGGCAAACGTTCAGAAGGTGGCTTATTCGAATACTTATCAATATATTCCTTTGCTTTATTATTTAATATTCTTAGTCCATCTGTCCTCTTCATAATTTCTTGTTTAAGATCGCTAATGTAAATTTCATCTTTAGGCGACAACTTTTCAGGAAGATAACTACATTGCATATTTTGCAATTCAGAAGTCAGTCTCCAAAATGTGACTTCACACATCTGGGTTTTACGTAAGCGTCCTAGTGCCATAAAGCCTCCTTGTATGATTCACATCATAATTGGATTAACTTAAGGCAATCTTAACCGGTTTAATGTGCTTCTTTTAACATACTGCGCAATACATATTGCAAAATCCCGCCATGCCGATAATATTCAACTTCATTCAATGTATCGATGCGACATAACACGGGAATTTCCATTTTGCTGCCATCTTGGCGATGGATGAGGGCTTTTAGCATTGCACGCGGTTTGATCGTGTCATCCAATCCCACGATGTCAATTGTTTCATCACCCATTAAGTTTAATGTTTTGCGCGTTGCGCCATCCGTAAATTCCAGAGGTAAAATACCCATGCCAATTAAATTGGAACGATGAATTCGTTCAAAACTTTCTGCGATGACAGCAGTGACACCTAATAATTTTGGACCTTTCGCAGCCCAATCACGCGATGAGCCAGTACCATATTCTTTACCAGCAATCACAATCAAAGGAATATGATCTTGTTGATAATGCATGGCGGCATCATAAATTGACATCACTTCGCCTGTTGGAATGTATTTCGTAAATCCACCTTCAATACCCGGCACCATTTCATTACGAATACGAATATTCGCAAATGTGCCGCGCATCATGACTTCATGATTCCCACGCCGCGCACCCAGCGAATTGAAATCAGGCATAGCAACATGTTGCGAAAGCAAATATTTTCCCGCAGGACTCTCTTGTTTAATGGAACCCGCAGGTGAAATGTGATCTGTCGTAATGCTATCTCCCATTAACGCTAAAATTCGTGCGCCATGGATTTCATGAATGTGATCAGGGGTTGCTTTCATCGCGTTAAAGAAAGGTGGATGCTGAATATAAGTCGAATTCACTTGCCACGCATAAGTCTTGCTATCCGGTGTTTTCATGTTTTGCCAATCTTTTGTTCCCGTAAATACATCGGCATATTGTTCTCGGAACATTTTATTACTGACTTTAGCGACTGCTTCAGCGACTTCAGCGTTACTTGGCCAAATATCTTTGAGATAAATGGGTTGTCCCTTTTCATTAGACCCCAGCGCATCTTTACTTAAATCAATTTGAGTCGTGCCAGCGAGCGCAAAAGCCACAACCAGGGGTGGTGATGCGAGCCAGTTGGCTTTGACTAAGGGATGAATACGTCCTTCAAAATTGCGATTGCCGGATAATACGGCGGAAACCAGCATATCATGATCGGTTACTGTTTTTGTGACGGGATCGGGTAGGGGACCTGAGTTACCAATGCAAGTGGTACAACCATAACCGACTAAATCAAAACCCACGTTGTCTAAATATTTTTGTAATCCTGCTTCTTCAAGGTAACGTGTTACAACTTGTGATCCAGGTGCTAAAGAGGCTTTGACCCAGGGTTTTGGTTTTAAGCCTTTTTCAGTGGCTTTTTTTGCAAGTAATCCAGCCGCCATTAATACACTCGGATTGGATGTATTCGTGCAACTCGTAATAGCTGCAATCACCACATCACCGTGATGCAAATCAAAATTGGCTTCGGTTTTATAAGACGTTGTTTTTTCATTTGCCCGGTTGGCTTCAGTTAATAATTTATCGAAAGTTTCACTCATTTGTGGCAAAGTCACCCGATCTTGTGGACGCTTGGGACCTGCCAAGCTCGGTTCAACTGAAGTTAAATCTAATTCTAAAGTATCCGTGAAAACCGGATCTTTAGAATCTTTCGTATGCCACAGGCCTTGCGCTTTGGCGTAAGCTTCAACTAAAGAAATTAATTGCTCATCACGTCCGGTTAAACGCAAATAATCAATGGTTGCCTGATCGATCGGGAAAAAACCGCAAGTTGCGCCATATTCCGGTGCCATGTTTGCAATTGTTGCGCGATCGGCCAGCGGCAGTGCATGCAACCCTGGACCAAAATATTCGACGAATTTGCCAACGACGCCTTTTTTACGCAGCAAATTCGTTAAAGTGAGAACGAGGTCGGTGGCAGTCACACCTTCCTTCAGTTTGCCTGTTAATTTGACCCCAATCACTTCCGGAATCAGCATAGAAATAGGTTGTCCTAGCATAGCCGCTTCTGCTTCAATCCCACCGACACCCCAACCCAAGACACCTAAACCATTAATCATCGTGGTGTGGCTATCTGTCCCGACCAAGGTATCTGGATAGGCAATGGTTTTACCATCGATTTCGTCAGTCCAGATGGTTTTTGCCAAAAACTCCAAATTGACTTGATGACAAATCCCGGTATCGGGCGGCACGACTCGAAAATTTTGAAAGGCCTTTTGTCCCCAACGCAAAAACTCATAGCGCTCACGGTTTCGTACCATTTCAAATTTGGCATTGGCTGCTAATGCAGAATGCGTGCCGTATTGGTCGACTTGCACAGAGTGATCAATCACTAAATCAACGGGAGAAAGGGGATTAATTCGATCGGGATTGCCACCCATCTGTTTAATCGCATCACGCATGGCCGCCAGATCAACGACCGCTGGAACACCGGTGAAATCCTGCATCAAAACACGTGCCGGACGATAGGCAATTTCACGATCTGATTTTTTATCTTTTAGCCATTGCGCCAAAGCCTTAATATCATCAATAGTAACGCTTTTTCCATCTTCATGCCGCAGCAAATTTTCCAATAAAATCTTTAAGGAACAAGGCAGTTGGCTTAAACCGGTTAAGCCATTTTGTTCAGCACTTTCTATACTAAAATAATCATAAGAGAGATTATTGACGTTAAGGGTACGACGTGTTTTTAAGGTATCGATTGAGTTCATCTGTGGAATCTCCCTCTAAAATTGCTGCTATAAAAATTGTGGCGTATTATACCCCTCGATTAACCAGAAACGAAATAGGGTATTTTATGATTACGTCGGTAAAAGAATATTTACTCGATCTACAAAATCGTATTTGTCAGTGCTTAGAAAAAGAGGATGGTAAAGCAGTTTTTATTGAAGATCCATGGGAATACCCAGAGGGCGGTGGTGGTTTAACGCGTATTTTAACCAATGGAGCCGTTATTGAAAAAGGCGGCGTTAATTTCTCGCATGTTTTTGGAAAAGCATTGCCACAAGCTGCCACTGCTAAACGTCCAGAATTGGCTGATAAGCCATTTCAAGCGCTCGGTGTTTCTCTCGTTATTCATCCAAAAAATCCCTATGTACCAACTACGCATGCCAATGTGCGGTTTATACAAGTTGAAAAAGAGGCTGGTTGGTGGGTCGGTGGTGGTTTTGATTTGACACCTTACTATGGATTTATGGAAGATTGCGTGCATTGGCATACGATGGCAAAAGCCGCTTGTGAACCCTATGGTGCAGCTTTATATCCTAAATTAAAAAAAGGGTGTGATGATTATTTTTATTTGAAACATCGTGATGAACCGCGTGGTATTGGCGGGTTATTTTTTGATGATTTGAATGAATGGGGTTTTGAACAATCGTTTGCTTTTTTGCGTAGTGTGGGTGAGCATTTTATTAAAGGTTACCAACCGATTATTGCCAAACGTAAATCACATCCTTTCACTGAACGGGAACGTGATTTTCAATGCTATCGTCGCGGTCGCTATGTGGAATTTAATTTACTTTACGATCGTGGGACATGGTTTGGTTTGCAGTCAGGTGGTCGTACTGAATCTATTTTGATGTCGATGCCGCCGTTAGTCACTTGGAAATATGGTTGGCAACCGGAACCCAATAGCGAGGAAGCTAAATTGTATGATGTGTTTTTGCAACCGAAAGAATGGGTGTAAACGGGTTCAGCTTTGATGTCATCCTGAGCGCAGCGAAGGATCACTAAATTATAATAAGGCGATCATTCGCTGTGCTCAGGATGACATCACTACAAATAAGTCATGGTATTGAAAGACATTGTGTGCTTTTTATTTCTGGTTTTTCTTCATTTGTTGATGAAGTTAATAAGGTGTCTAACAAGGGTTGTAAGGATAATTGTATTGCAGGAACAGAATAGAGAATTTTACAATGTGTGCTACTCCATGTATTAATTTTCTCTCTAAGTTCAGGTGAAGATGAATTTTTTTTAAGAATTTCTGCTAATTGTTCTAATAGATCAATTATACAATCTTTTTTCAATGACCAAGCGGGTTGTCGGCTCGATCTTTGCTTATGTAGTATGTTGACAACTTGGGTGAGTAAATATTTAAAGGATTCAAATCCAGCGACTTGTATTGGCGACTTTCCTTGGTATGTTGCTGCATAAATGTCGCCTTGATTTTCAAATGCAAAAGATAAGGTTCTTCCTCCCGTGATGGCAGCAAGATGCATAGCAGTGTATCCTTCATCATTCGTCTCATTGATGGCTGCACCAAATTTCATTAATAAATTAGCTATAACAACAAACCCCCGCTGTATCGCGATACAAAATGCGTGTTGAATAGTTTGATGTGTAAAAGAATGTTGACTTAACAGTTTGTCAACTAAATCAAATTTATCATAAGCCACTGTACGTGTTAGACAAGCAATCAAATCTTCTTCAGATAAAGCAGCGAAGTGGTTTTCTAAATAATAATGAATGATTTTAAATGAATTTGTATTATTTGCCCTATCGACAGCGACGCGAAAGGGTGTTCTACCCAGTTTATCTTTTGCAAAAAGATCCGAACCATATGCAAGTAAGAAAGAAAACAGTGTATACCTGTCAAATAATGCTGCGTAGTGTAATAACGTTTGTTGATTGTTAATGTTTTGTTGGTTAATTGTTATAACATTTTTTTCAAGAAAAAATTGAATTGTTTTGCAATGATCCATAAAAACTGCTGCAAACACGATACCGTTAAAAATAAATTCTTTATCTGATTTAAAAATAGTAAGTAGTGATTCTAAACTAATACTATCAAATATATTTTTAAATGTTAATGCGAGTAAAAATGATTCTTTATTGATTTTTGTGAGATGATTTTTTATAACTAATTTTATAATGTTGTCTTGTTGATATTCAGTTGCATATTTAATTGAGGTATCAATACACGTTAATGAATGATCAATTAAATAGTCGTAAATAGCTAAATGACCGCATTCAGCTGCAATATCTAATGCAGTTTTGCCTTCCGAATTGACTTCTGTTGGAGCTAATTTATATTCTTCGATGAGATAATGTAATGTTTTTAACTTACCCAGTTCTATTGCGGTATGTAAAAAATCGGTTACAGATGTTCCTTGCGCATTTGGCTTAATAGGTAAGCTTTTTTTATCCGCATAATCATTTTCAAGCGTAATAAGAAAAGTAAAATCGTGAAAGGCTTGTGCATTAATAGGAATAGATAATTTTGTTTGTAATGGAATTAGATTAGCTTGGTTAATCGCTACAAATATTGTTTGGAATAACCTATTTTCGGCAAGTTCGATTAACTGATTCAGAATTTCATAGCGTGCACAAGCGGATATAAATTTTCGATCATTAATATCATTGATTAAATCCAAGACGAATATATCTAGAAATGTTTCCTCGATATTAATTTTTGTTTCTAATGACATTAATTCTTTTATGCATTCAGCATAGATATCTTTTGCGATTCTTTTCGACGCTTTACATTCAGCGAAATGAAAAAGCATAAGAATAATAGATTGATAATATTTTTTTTCCAAACAATTTTTTATAAACAAAGTTATTCCATCTATTTCAGATGTTATTTTATGATTATATTTTCCCGAGAAGTGAGTTTTTTGAAAACGATTATACATTCCCTGATAAAATATAATTCCTAATGAAATTTTTTCCTGTTTATTCGAGTGAGTTTCAAACAATTCAGCAAACTCAAATGCACCAATCCAGGCTTGTTGATAGCTTGTTTTTTTAAATTGTTTTACGTATTCCGCAAAAAGTTCATCATCCATCTTAATTTCTGAAGCAATATCTGTGTGTAAATAGCGACGAAAATCCTGAATATCAATAGAATCGATTAATGACTCAACTCGAGCAATATTTTTAATCGTGTTTGAAATACCGCAGCTGCCACGTTTTTGGCTGCTCGGTTGTGGCATTGTGATTAATAAGGTATTTTTTGTTGTAACAATTTGATTAAGTGCTTCTTCAATACTTTCCGGATGAGACATATCCGCGGCATTAATTAATTCTGTCATGAGATTTTTTTTCGAGGGTGGTATATAAAACCAATATAATGTTTTGCTATGAGTACGTTGACCTTTATTAAGATAAAAAATATGATAATGAGCATATTTATCTTTAATTATGCTTATACCAATAGCATGATTGTTTTTCTTTTGTAATGAGAGTAATTGTTGATATTCATACCAATGCACTAATAAATGAGTTGTGAAATGTTTTTCAATCTGCTGATTAATTTTGCTTGTTTTATAGGAGCAGGATAAGGAAAAAATCGAAGATGGATGTTTTTTTATATCTGCTTTTTCTTCTTTATCATGTTGGTTGACCCATTCCTCAATATGTTTAATAGATGTAATACCTTTGAGTCTCCAGCCGGGTAAATATTTATTAGCGTATTTACCATTTACATTAAACATATTCACAAAAAATTGATATTCAAGTCGATTAAACATGTTAATTCCTTTTAATTATCTGAAGGACTATAGCATGTGAAATCTTAAAGAATTCTTAAAATGAGAAAAAACATGTAAAAGCATTGCCACTAGGACATATCAATTGTTATGCTTTGCAGTTAGTATTTTTATTTCAAGGATAAATGATTATGCTTCCAAGAGAACAGGAACAGAAATACGCAAGTCCATCTACCTTAAACAATGCCCTATTTTTCTCACCTAAAAATAATCCCACAGCAGATGAATCAACTTCGCTTGCTCTTATCGATAACCTGGGCAGTGTCGAAATGGTGGAAGAATTTATAAAAATGAATCCCATTCAATCTTATGAATGCCTCCCAAGTATGTTAGCTAAAATCAAAAAACTCCATCGCTATGTCATAGAAAATAATGTTGAAGCTGTTGAGCAACTTTTGAGAGAAACGCCAGATTATTTATTACCCGTCTTATTAAAAACAAAAAGTATCAATAAAACTTCTGCGAAAGGTATCAGAAATCATATCATGGTCGAAGGAACTGCTTTAAGGATGGCCCTTGGTGCTGAAGCAACGGGTAGAGAAGAAGGGTGTGATCTTCGTTTAATTCCATCACCTTTTGAAAAAGAAAATACAACATTAAAAAATCTAGCCTTATACAGCGATGACGATCCTCACTCACCTTTCTATTATTTCTTTAAAGATGAAAAAATTATCATTCAACGAACTAATTTTAAGAATTATTGGGAATCGCCACAAGAAAATGCCGCACATTTTGATGAACTGAAGAAAATGTTTAGGAATCCTCTTCTTTGTCATACAAACCTAAATTTAGATCATCCAAATTTAACTGAAGCGCAACGAGACGCCTATGCAGCGCTGCTACAGATTACATATTATAAAAATAAACACACATTATTCGTAAAGCAAAAAGGTATGGTGTCGCTATTGCAAGAGCATCTTAAGAGAGCATTACCAGGTGAGGCAGGTGAACAAGAGATAGCAAAACAAACCTTGGATCAATTCCCAGAAAAATATGCAGAAGAAGAAAAAGCACAGTATGAAGCAGATTTCAAAGTGCTTAAAGACACTCAAAAAATCATGTTAGATCTATTTTTACCTTGGAATGATCCAAAAATAATGACTGCTCTTGATGAATTTAGAAAATATTTTGAACCAAAAGAAGGGGATGTTTTAAGAACAGGAAAATATGGAAAGAATAAGTTGTTTCTTGCCGCACTTAAATTCTCTGAGTATGAAAATAGCTTTTCAAGATCGGATGTTTTATATGGGCGTGCAAAAGATAATTTATGGTTAAACCAAGCAGTGGGTTGGCTGCAACGTCTCGCACAAGATAATGTTAAGCAAGATATGTCACAAGGTTTAATGCATACGCGGTGTTATGGCAAAAAGTCTAATCATAGCTTGAAGTACACGGATGAATACAACCTTGTTATTTGGTTTGATTGGAGACTAGAACAAGAAAAGACGATTGAAATAAGAAATAGCCAAACTGTCAATGGATTGGAATATCGAGTGATTGGATTAGATAAGACAGAAAAACAAGGCACGATTTTATGGAAAGATTTATCCGATTATCATGAGCCATCAGACTGGTACGGCAAAAAAACCGCAGCATCAGTGGTTTGTCGTCAGGATCAATATTTGCCGGAAATTCTTAAATTAACATCCCAAAATGGTCACACTCATGCTTATGCTGCTCATAGTGACGAGCATTTTATTCTTTCTGAAAATTCAACGCCTCATTCTGGTATTGGTTATGACTCTTGGATTGAATTTTTCAATGGAAAGTTAATTCACGGAGGAGCTGCGCTTATCGGAGATATACCTTCTCGCGACTGTTGCTGGTATTTCAACGATCTCTATACAAGCAAAAATGACGCTTTGACAAGAATGTGTGACGAAGCAAGGCATATAGTTATGAATCGGCCGCATCTTAATTTAAGCTGTTTGTGAACCGAAAACTCAGGATAGGCGGGCAGACACATGGGTCTGCTCGGCTTTGAAATGAGTTTATATCTTTATTGTTTTCGAAACGATTGAGTATGTTCAAGTAGGTTTTGTTTTAATTCCATATCAATAGATGTGGATAATTTCGTTAGCATTTCTAATAGAATTGGATTTAATATTTTTCGTAATTTTTTACTTTCTCCTGCTGTTGATGTCTTTCTATTTAACTCTTGATTGATTTGATCCAGACAATAATATACATTTGCATCGTTACTGGAATCGGGCAGCTTTTCGATTAAGCCCTTAATATTTTCTAATCTACCTAAGCGATCTTTTCCTGTATAAAGAGATAAAGCTGACTGCACATCTTGTTTAAACTTGACGACCTTTGCAAGTGATTCTTTATCTTCTGTTGGAAACAGAACGGAATGAGGGAGTGTCGCAACAGCGGGACTCGCTGAGACAGTTTTTTGATAATAGCTAGTCTCACAAAATTTGGCTGCAATTCCAAGCATATCTTCCATTCTTTTTTGTGAATCGGCTAAATTATTTATTGAATTCGGTCGATATTCTAATAATACTCGCCATAAAGGTGTTTCATGTACTTTTCCACGAAGATGAACAGGTTCCAATGGTGGCGCGAACGGTTTCGTTGGGGTATTGGCAAGTTCGTCACATAATTTCGATTTATTCCATCCTAATGTGCTTTCTATCACTTCTTTCATTGTAACTCTGATATGATTTTTTGTTATAAAAGAAGTAGAAAGAGCTTCAGGTGATCCTGCAATCAAAATTAATAATTGATTTTTTTCTGTATCGCTCCAGGTTTTTTGAATATCTTGAAGTATTTTTTTATCGTTTTCGGATAAGCTGTGAATGAGATTCGACAGCTTAGTTTTTAGTAAAAAAATGTATTTATTTTTTGAAGAAGAGTTTTCGCTTTTTAGCTGCATAGAACTTGTTTCTGTTAAAATCCGCATAGATAATAGAAAGAAAAATCCTTCTAATTTTCTCATATCGCGAGAGGCTATATTTTTTGAATTTTTCATCTCAGCTTCGCTGTTCTTGTGTGACTTAATTAACTCGCATAGGCTTTCCGCGTTTTTTTCAGCTGCTTCAAGAATTTTTATAGGTTCTTTCATGAGTGCTAAATGTTTTGTAAGAGCAAGGATAGCTCCTTCAATTTTTTTTAAGTACCTTTCTGCTTTTTCTTTGGTATATCCTTTGCTGATTAATGGATTAATTCCGTCATCCAATATTTTTTGATACGAAGCAATTTTTTCCTGATATTCAGTGATATCATTTTTTATGTGAATATCTTTGAGCAGACTTCCCATTTTTTTTCCAAGCGAAGCAACAAAATTAAATTGTACGCCATGCTCTAAATGATTTTTTGCTAAATCACTTGGATGAACGGATTCACGCCAATCTTTTTTTTGGGCTTCATTCAATTTCAATTGAGCAATAGAATAATTGGGGACAATATACATCTTGCTCGCATCTTTCGTGGGTGATAATCGATGGTTAGGGAAACGTTTATTATAATCGTCTATCCAATCCTTAACGCAAACAAGTCCAATGTTAGGATGTTCATTTTGTTGTTTAAGTAAATATTGTATCAAGTTGCCCTCTATTTGCGCGATTTCATCAAATTGAGCAGCTAAGTCAGGAGTATTTTTGGTTGGCGGAGTAACAAATTCAAAAATATGCGAATAGGATTTAACAGGAATAGGTAATAAATTTTTTTGTCTTCTAATTTGAATTAACTCATTTCTGAAATTTTCATCCACTTCTAAATTATCTTGGACACATAAAAGACCTGTTTTTGTGGGCTTAATAACAGTTAATACTTCATCATCATTTGCAAAACAAATTTTTTTATCGATAAGCAATGCAAATAGTATATTTGTTAATTCACCTTCCCATCCTATGGTCGGTCGAATAATGTCTACTTTATATGGAGTCCCACGATGCATAAATGTAAATACCTTTGTTTTAAGAGACTTTGATGTCATCCTTCGCGCAGCGAAGGATCACTAAATTGTAATAAGGCGATCCTTCGCTGCGCTCAGGATGACATTTGTTCATTAGCCTGATGCCTATGGCCTCCAGCTGCCTTTTTCATTTATTTTTTTAATGAGTTGAAATAGACCCTCGCCAAGAGTCAATAATTTACACGCATCTTTGTTCTCATTAATAATATTTTCTAACTTCCTCATTTCATTTAACTCTTCATTACTCATTGTATCCTGATAAATATTTAACTCAATATTCCGATAGCCATTTCGATACACATAGATTATATCTATTATAGCATTCGTAAATGCTGCAATATTTCTTGGAGGTTTTTCATTTTGTAAATATTCAAACAAATCTCTTTCAAATTTATTTATTATTATATTTATTATTATTTCATCCTTCAGTGTATTTACAAAAAATCCTTGCTTGCTATGTGCTGTGGAAATAGGTGTTTTTGGTGCTTCAGGCCATTCGGCTGTTCTAAGATCTGCTGCATTTTCCTCTCTAGGTTGCGGAATATTTTCAAAAAATATTTTTGGTAATTTATCGTAATAGTTACAATTTTTAAATATATAATTAACAATTTTAGGCCAATGTTCTAGCATGCGTGGAAAATTAAGTTCTGAATATTCTTTCGCTAATTCATCTGTGAGCGCTGTATTAAATTTTGCAAGATTTGTAAAATAAAATATAAAACTATTTTTTATAGCCCATTCTTCATGAAGCTTAATCCCATGTTCCTTATATTTTAATTCAGCTTCTTCCGCTTTACCTTCTTGTACTAAACGCTTATATTCCCACCAAATTTTATTAAGAGACTCCTTATCATGAATAAAATCTATCTTAGAGAGAACGTTCTCGCAAAGACCTTTATGAGTAAATTTAATATAATAATTTGTGGAATGATAAAATGGGAATGCTCCGCTTGAAATAGCCATTTCAAGCGTATTATCACCTGAAACCCCCGCAAATTTTGTTTGAGCATATAATTTTTTGTATGCATTGTTTCCCAAGTTAAATCCACAATAAATTCGCACTATTTGTCCTGCTGCATTACAATTTATGATTTCCTTTTCTTGACCTGGCTTAATGATTTCAACTTGTTTAATTTGAGTACGTTTTAAATCCGGTATTAATTCGTTTATCGCTTTTGCATCCATTTCTAGACCGGAAAAATAAATCGAAGGATTTTTTGCAGGATCATGCATACTATTAAGTTCAAGAAATCTTGCTAAGGGGGTAATTTTATTAAAATAGGCCGGAATTAAGGTGTTGTTTTCTTGAAATGTATCTATTTCTGTTCCTGAATGTTTTAATACTTCATTAACAAATAGCTGGCCAACTTTATCTTCCTGTATAGCTAATAATGCATCTTTTGTAGAAAGGCGTTTAATATCGTTATTTAATTTAATTCCTAAAGGTTCACCAATGAACAATCCCATACTATAACCTTCCCAAAATTTCCGCGTTACATAGTTATTTGCTTCTATGGTTTTTTCTTGAGCAGTCTTACCCCTATCCATTCGCATTTTGAGATCCAATTTAGAATAATAAAGTGGTGCTTCATGTTCTCCTATAAATTTTCGTATAGAAGTAAAATTCATATGCTTTAAATAGTAAGATAAATAAGGAAATCGACTATGCGATATCAAAAAAACCTGTTTTGCTTCTCTTAAATCTTTTTTTAATTCCGCATTTTCATCATATCTTTCTATTTCATCCTTGAAAAAATAGTATTTAGGGATATTTAATTCTCTGAGTCGCGGTTGAATTTTATCGAATTGTTCAACAGCACAGGAAATAACAGGAATAAATTCACAATTTTTATATTTTTCATCGGTTATGAATTTTTTATAAAAATCGACAAAATGGATAAAATCGCCTGTTCCATCTTTATATACATTAACAAATAACATGACTTTAGTTTTAGCGGGTGCTACTTGTTTTTCTTCCGCTAGCAGGGCTGTTTTGCCTGCATTAATGTCCCTTTGACAGACATTGATTACTGATTCGATTTTTTGAAGAGAAGTTTTTAATTGAGTGCCTATGTTAGCCTTCGTAATAAAATAGGTTTCACGTGCTTGATTGTTATTAACTAAAACGCCAAAAGCCAGGTTGCTTGGTTCTATATAACTTTTTAAAAAAGGTTTTCCCCCTCTTCTTACCATTTCTTCATCAGAGAGTGGTAATAGGGGTATGGCACGCTTAATTTCTTCCATCTCGCCAATAGTTAACGAATTCGATAAATAAAATTCGCCTGTCGTTCGATGGACAAGCCCTACAAGCTCTGCGGTGGGTCCTATTTCGGATAAAAGAGAACTAACTTTGCTACGTAAATTCGGAGAATCTAACTTAAAAGGACCAACCAGGCGGCTTTTCATGATAGGCCTCTTTTTTCTATGTAATCTGTTAATAATTATAGCAGATATTGGGTTGCCAATATGGAATGAGCAGCCGCTGGCACACACACTTTTAATGTCAATTGTGCAGCGGTTTCGCTTTTTTATTTCTTATCCTAGCCTTGTTCTTGAGCGATTTGAGCGATGATTTGAATAGGGACTATAGCGTTCTCTTGGCGGAGATTGATCTCGTTGAGTTTGTCGTCGACGAAATTGAGAATGTTCTATGAGCGGGGAAGCGCGGCGGTTAGGATTTGGAGCAATATTATCTATGTGATTCGCAACAACCTGATTAATAGGAGGAAATCCTAGATCTATTAAATCTAACAGACCAATAGGTAGGTCTAAAGCAAGAGGGCGAGCAGGAACTTCAACATCCATTGGGGTTGGATTAGTCTCAATATCCATGTGATCATTATTTCCATTTCGATTATTCATAAGCTTACATCTCGTTTAATTTTTCTTAAGACACCATTTTATTGTATGTGCATAAAATATAAAGCATTAAAATATACGTTATCAGAGTGGGATTCTAAAGAAGATGACGAGGTTTTCAATGACTCATAAACCCTATACGGTTATTGTTGTTCCTTTCCCTTTTACGGATTCACCAAGAACAAAGAAACGTCCTGCTATCGTATTTGTCATTCCCGCCTTCGCGGAAATGACCCTAATCCAACGCCAACTTGTTCGTCGCCAGCGCAGGATGCTCTTCTTGAAGCGGTTGAGATTGGCAATAGGTTTCTTTCAAAAAGAACGATAAAATAATTGCTAAAAGTAATCCGATCGGAATTACCGTCAATGCGTAGCTATAATCACTCGCATTATAAATCGGCACACCGTCTTGCATCACTAAGTTAACAGCGTGTTTATCCAATAATTTACCTACAACCGGTTGGAAAATCATACCGCCGAGCATAATTAATGAATTGGTTATCGCAACTGCGGTACCGGAAATTTGATTGGGATTATTTTCTTTACCGAGTGCAAAACAAAGTGGATGCGCGCCGCAAAACACGCCAACAAAAAATAAAAGGGCATATAAAGTATGCAGCGACAAACCAGGCATATAAAAAATAAGTGATAAGAAAATGGTGGATAAAAATGCTGCCACGATGAGGGGCAATCGGCGGCGTTTTATTTTATCCGAGAGCGCACCAATCGTTGGACCTGCAATAATCCAACCAACAAACGTCCAACTGACTGCGGATGCCGCTTGTTCGGGTGATAACTGGTACACCGCTTTCAGGTAAGGAATGCCCCACAAATCTAAAAATACCGAAGCGGGCAGATAAAACAAACAACCAATAATACCAATTAACCACATTTGTGGGTTGGTTAACACAATACGTAACGCATTTAATAATTGCGAAAAACTCATTGGAGCAGTTTTTCGTTGTTGATGCTGCATGGGATTGGCAGGTCTACTGCGTATCAATACTAAAATGACTACGCTCAAACCAATGCCGATGAAAAAAGCAGCATGCAATGCATTTTTGTAACCGACTGCCATAACAAACGGAGTCAGATATTTATCTGCAATAATGGCTGAAATCATTCCAAAAGCAGTTGTTAGTCCGGCAACGGTTGCAAATCGATTAGGAGGTAACCATATTGACGCTAATTTGAGAACGCCGATGTAAGCAAATGCCGTCCCTAAACCAATTAAACATCGACCTAAACTCGCCATTGGTAAACTATCAGCTGTAATAAATACACCAAGACCCAGAATGGCAGTCAGGCATGCAAAAAACTGCACCATGCGAGCGCCGAAACGATCGTAAATCATTCCCACTGGAACTTGCATTGGGGTATAGGCGTAATAATAAAAGGCAGCTAAGGTTCCGAATTGATAGGCATTAATATGCAAGGATTGCATTAAATCATGTTGCATAACACTGGGTGAAACACGAAGAAAATAATTATAACAATAAAAGAGCATACCAATGCTGCAGATAATCCACGGTTGAAAAAAACGTAAAAATAAACTTGGATTGCTTTGATTACTCATCATGCATTTTTCCCTGTTTGCAAGAATTTATTGTGGAAAAAGTTTATATCAGAATTAGGGTCTGTTGACAATTGGTTTGGGGTGACTAAAAAAGTGATAGCACGAAATATGATTTAGTATTAAATTAGAGTGGCGAACTTTAGACAACTCTCAAGGAGATTCATGATGAAAGGTAAAACATTAGTTGCAATGGCAATGTCCAGCCTGTTCGCAGCTACTATCGCTTACGCAGATCCTACAACGGATGATAATTTTGGTGCAATGCAACAACAACCTTCAGCACCAGCACAGCAACAATTAGCAGATAACACTACGGATAGTTCTGCAACAACAAACGGTGCACCCGGCATGAACGGTTCTACAGGTATGAGTGGCTCTACAGGCATGAGCGGTTCTACGGGTATGAGTGGTTCTACTGGAATGAGCAGTTCTACGGGTATGAGTGGCTCTACAGGTATGAGCGGTTCTACAGGTATGAGCGGTTCTACAGGCATGAGTGGTACGAGTGGTATGAGCGGTACCACTACAACTGATGACGGTGGTGCAGCGGATACAGCAACTGGAGATGATTATTAGAACAACGAAGTAGGGTGGATTAGGCGTTTTTTGCCGTAATCCACCTGAAATTGGGTGGATTACGGCAAAAAAACGCATCTAATCCACCCTACTTTTAGCTACTTTTAGCTATTCAAAAAGATGTATGCATACTCTAAAACAATGACACCACTAGCCTATTATAATGAACAAAGCGCCCAGGGCGTGATTTTCAAAGATCCAGCTCAATTGAATGCACTGCAGCATTTAGAACGCGTTTTCAATGAAATCATGGAGGAGCATGCTAAACGCGAAGGATTTTTGTCATTATTCCATAAAAAGCGTTTAGTGAGAGGACTCTATCTGCATGGCGGTGTTGGCATTGGCAAAACGTTTATGATGGATTGTTTTTACCATTGCATCCCATTTCCCCAAAAAATGCGCATGCATTTTCATCAGTTTATGCAGCTCGTGCATCATGAATTAAAACAACAGCAAGGCAAAGCCGACCCTCTGCAAATTATCGCGAAAAATTTTGCAGCAAAAAACTTGTTATTATGTTTTGATGAATTTTTTGTTTCTGATATCACTGATGCCATGTTGTTAGGTCGTTTGTTTAAAGCACTTTTTTCACAAGGCGTTTGTTTAGTGACAACCTCCAATGTGGCCCCCGATGATTTATATAAAAATGGCTTGCAACGCGAACAATTTTTACCTGCTATCGCAATGCTAAAACAAAACACGGAAGTGATACACATACCAACAACAATTGATTATCGGTTACGCCATTTAAAAGAAGCTGGCGTTTTTTATTCGCCGTTGAATGACGAAGCGCGTAAAAATATGGAAATCAGTTTCAAAACATTAGCTGAGGATCAAACTGTAAGCACGGATCCCATTGAAATTCTTGGACGCAAAATTAAAGTTAAAAAACGCACCGAAAAAATTGTCTGGTTTGATTTCGCAGAAATTTGTACGGTTCCACGCAGTCAAAATGATTATCTGGTTATTGCGGAACAATTTAAAACGGTTCTTATCAGTGATGTTCCCATCATTCCACCGAATGCAAAAGATACGATTTGTCTTTTTATTTGTATGGTGGATGTATTTTATGATGCCCGGGTACGTTTAGTTATTTCAGCAGCTGAAGCGGTTGATGAATTATATAGTCGCGGCTACATGATATTAGAATATACGCGGACGCATTCACGCTTACTCGAGATGCAATCAACCGATTATTTTTTGGCTGGTACATGAAAACTCCTATTTCCTTAAAAACAAAAATTGCTTTAGTGCTCGCTATTTCATTATGGGCATCGGCCTTTGTAGGAATTCGGGCAGGTTTACAAGGATATACACCGGGAGGACTTGCTTTACTCCGTTTTATTGTTGCTGCTATTTGCATGTTCATTATGCAGACTCGACTTCCGACACGAATACAAATCACATTGCTCGATAAAGCATTACTATTTTTGATAGGCGCTTTTGGTGTAGGTTGTTATAACATTGCATTAAATTACGGTGAAATCTCAGTTCCATCCGGCATCGCAAGTTTTATCATTAGTCTCTCACCCTTAGTCACGCTTATTTTTGCCGTTATTTTTTTGCGAGAAACCATTAGCATTAACATGATTGTTGGAATGATGCTAAGTATTTTTGGCGTCGGACTCATTATGTTAAGCGAAACAAATGAATTTAATTTTCATCTTGGTTTAGTTTATACCCTAATTGCGACATTTATCGGTGGTTTATATTCGGTATTACAAAAACCTTTTTTAAAAAAATACCATGCAATTGAAGTGACGGCTTATATCATTTGGGGTTCCATGTTATTTTTATTATTTTACTTCCCAGAAATGCTAAACAGTTTGAAAACTGCCTCATTACACTCAACGTTGGCTGTTGTGTATCTGGGAATTTTTCCAGCAGCGATAGGGTATATTGCATGGAGTTATAGTTTAAAAGAAATGCCTGCATCAAAAGCGGTAAATTTTCTTTATTTTATGCCGTTAATTGCAACATTATTAGGTTGGGTTTGGTTAGGCGAAGTTCCGACCTTGCTTGCATTTTTTGGCGGGCTCATCGCATTATTGGGCGTGTGGATTGTCAATCACCCAAAAGAACGAAAAATGTTTTCAAAAAAATGGAGTTGAGATTTTTTTTTGCAAGGAAAAGCAAATGAAGCGACGTTTAAATGGAAAGATTGCGATTGTCACGGGCGGTGGAAGTTGGATTGGTAAAGAGATTGCAAAAGTTTATGCGAAAGAAGGAGCGCAAGTTTTTGTTTTAGGACGCGATGCATTTAAATTAAGGCAAGCTGTCTCGGAAATTTTGAACTTAGAAGGAAATGCACATTACATCGAAACAGATATCAGTCAAGAAGCTTCCGTAAAACAATCCATCGGCAAAATCATTTCAGAATGCGGTCAAATTGATATTATCGTACAAAATGCGGCAGTGTTTCCCATGCACACCATTGATAAAATGCGTTTACAGGATTGGCAACAAGTGATTAACATTAATTTAACGGGTTCATTTATCGTTTTGAAAACCATTTCCTCCATTATGAAAAAACAGCAATATGGAAAAATCATTTTTATTTCTTCCATTGCTGGCGAACGACTGGGTTTTCCAGGGTTTAGCCATTATAGCGCATCAAAAGCTGGCATGAATGGGTTAATGCGAACGGCTGCACTGGAATTAGCACCCTTTAATGTCACGGTAAATAGCATAGAGCCTGGAAATATTTTTAATACTGAAACCATGTCAGCGAGCCGATCTGAAATGAAACACATGCTTGATGCAATACCATTGGGTCGATTAGGTAAACCCATTGATGTGGCTCATCTTGCTTTATTTTTAGGTTCGGATGAATCGAGTTTTATTACGGGACAGAATTTTGTGGTGGATGGGGGGGAGGTTATTAATTGATGGGTTAAAATGTCATCCTGAGCGCAGCGAAGGATCGCCTTATTATAATTTGGTGATCCTTCGCTGCGCTCAGGATGACATCAAAGCTCTTAATACGCCCAGCATGCTGAGAGTAAAAAAATCTAACGCCCATAATGTTTCATAATCACATACGCAACACAACACGTTAAATTTTTCCCCATGGGAATATGTAAAAATTCATTAGGCCCATGTGCATTGGACTCAGGGCCCAATACACCCGTAATCAAAAATTGGGCCTGCGGAAATTTCTTACCTAACATCCCCATGAATGGAATCGTGCCGCCTTCACCCATATACACGGCATCTTTACCAAAATAATGCTGAGATGCTTCTGCCGCCGCGTTTTTTAACCACGCTGTTTCCGCGGGCGCATTCCAACCAGCAGAAACTTTGCCTGCTTCAAAACGTATTTTGGCATGAAAGGGTGGATTTTTTTCTAATGCTGTTTTTAACACATCCATCGCTTTTACTGGATCACATGTCGGCGGTAAGCGCATCGACAAACTTAACGAAAGCGAAGGTAATGTCACGCTACCCGCATTATCCGGTTTGGGTAAACCTTCTGCTCCAATCACCGATAAAGCAGGGCGCCAAGTACGATTTAAAATTAATTCAGCCAAATGAGTTGTGACCGGTTGAACACCTTCAACAAAGGGATAATCATCATAAATATGTTGACCTAACACCTCAGCAGTTAATTCAGCTTGACGGATTCTTTCCTGAGGAATTTCGACAAATAAATCCTCTAACGCTATTTCGCCATTGGATTCATTTTCAATTCGACTGAGCAATTGACGCAGTACTAAAAAACAAGAGGGTACAATGCCACTGCCCGTACCGGAATGAATTCCCTGTTTTAATACATCAATATGCAATTGACCGGTCAACATGCCGCGCAATGAAGTTGTTACCCATAATTGTTCGTAGTTGCCGCAACCGGAATCTAAACAAATCACTAAGCTAGGTTTGCCGATGCGATTTTCTAAAGCTTCAATATAATACGGTAAATCATAACTACCACTTTCTTCACAGGCTTCAATCAAAATCACACAGCGCGCGTGCGGAATATTTTGTGCTTGCAACGATTTAATCGCAGCGAGCGATGCAAATGTGGAATAACCATCATCTGCGCCGCCACGACCATATAATTTGTCACCGCGTAATTGAGGTTGCCAGGGATCAAGATCCGGATCCCAGCCCGTCATTTCAGGTTGTTTATCAAAGTGTCCATACAGCAAAATGGTATCGTCAGAATGACCCGGAATTTCAATAAAAATAACCGGAGTACGTCCCTCTAATTGCACCACTTCCAATTTCATATTATCCACCGCATTTTCACGGCACCAATTCGCTAGCAATAAAACAGCTTTATCCATATGACCGTGGTTTTTCCAGTCGGGATCAAATAGAGGGGATTTATTGGGAATACGGATATAATCCATCAATGTGGGAACAATTGATTTATCCCATAAATCATTTACATAGGTTTGATTTTGTTGGTTATTCATTAGGAGCATCTCTTATTTCAGTGTTGCAATTGTATGAGAAAACCTATCGCGTGTATACTTATGCGCTTTACGAGGACTCCACTTGCGACCACCATCATTTTCACGCTTAATCATGGCATCTTCCGTCGGTACTATTTTGGAATGGTATGATTTTTCATTATTTGCGTTTTTTACGCCGGTGTTCGCAGCGCTTTATTTTCCCCATGAAAATAAACTCTCAGGATTAATGCTGACTTATGTCATTTTTGCGATAGGTTTTCTGGTCAGACCCATTGGAGCCATTTTATTTGGTCATTTGGGTGATCGCATAGGTCGTCAAAAAACGTTGGTATTGTCGATTGTCTTAATGTCATTTTCCACATTTTGTATGGGTCTATTACCGACTTATTATCAAGTAGGCCTATGGGCGCCATTATTATTAATTATTTTACGCCTGTGTCAGGGATTATCTGCGGGTGGTGAATCAACCGGTGCAGTCTTGTTTGTACTGGAATCAAACCTCAACAAAAATCACGGTTTTATTAGCGCAAGCCTTTGGTCTATGAGTGGCGTTGGTATGTTGTTGGGTTCTTTTGTTGGGAGTTTTGTGTTGCAATTTCCTCATCACGATTTCATTTGGCGAATTCCATTTTTATTAGGATTAATTACCGGCATCGTGGGTTATTTTGTGCGTCGCCGCATTCCAGAATCTGTCTTATTTCAAACTGCCGTGCGTGATAATGGGTTGGTTCAATTTCCTTTTTTAACTGCGATTAAACACTATCGCCGCGAGTTATTTATTACGATAGGTATGTATATCTTGAGTGCGATGATTACTTATCTGATTTTTATTTTTATGCCGACGTATGCAGCCAATATTATTGGCATGCCATTACGAGAAACAAGTTTAATTAGCACGTTGGGATTATTATTAGTCACGGCGCTGGTGCCATTCGGTGGTTATTTGTCGGATATCTGGGGCAGAAAAAAAAGTTTGTGTGTGGCAGCAACTGGATTCATCATTTTAAGTTATCCATTATTTCAGCTGATTTCACGTGGTTTGCTACAAGATTACATTCTCGCTGAATTGTGTTTTATTTTTCTGGCGGCAAATTTTCAAGGCGTCATCACTGTCGCTGTTCTTGAAATGCTGCCAATTTCAGTTCGTTATAGTGTAGCAGCGATCGGTTATAATATCAGTTATTCCATTTTTGGTGGAACAGCACCTTTGCTGGCAACTTATTTAGTAAACATGACAGGAAATAAATCTGCACCGGGAATTTATTTAGTGATGGGTGCAATCATTGCTTTGCTAGCATCAAGCCAATTGCGATCGACGCCGTCGATGCACAGCGAGAGCAAGTTCTTCCAATAATAAAATCGTATCATTCCAGGAGATACATTCATCGGTGATACTTTGTCCGTAGGTCAATTTGTGGTTTTTTAACAGACCTTGATTACCTGCAATGAGATTACTTTCAATCATGACGCCGCAAATCACAGAAGATCCTTGTTTGACTTGCTCTATGATTGCTTTAGCAGCAGTAATTTGCTGATGATGATGTTTCATGCTGTTGCCATGACTACAATCCACCATGAGACGAGGCGTGAGTTGAAATTTTTTTAAATTTTCTGCTGCGTGCAAAACATGCGTCATGGAATAATTCGATTCAACATCGGAACCACGTAAAATGATATGACAACAATCATTTCCCTTCGTGCTCACAATCGCTGGAACACCTTGTTGATTGATGCTAAGAAAATGATGTGGTTGACGTGCGGCATGCACTGCATCAATTGCAATTTGCACATTACCATCCGTATTATTTTTGAATCCAACAGGAGTAACTAACCCGGAGGCCAGTTCACGATGGAGTTGGCTTTCCGATGTGCGCGCGCCAATCGCGCTCCAGGTAATTAAATCAATTAAATAATGCGGAATAATGGGATTTAAAAATTCTGTTCCAGCTGGGACACCTAAGTTACTTAAATCCACCAATAATTTTCTAGCGAGAAGAAGACCGTGATTCATATCAAATGAGCCATCTAATTTAGGATCACTAATCAGTCCTTTCCAGCCGGTTGTTGTGCGCGGTTTTTCAAAATAAACGCGCATGATAATAAGCAGATCATCAATAAAATAGCGGGCAGCTTGTTGCAGTAACCCAGCGAATTCCAAAGCGGCATTCACATCGTGAATAGAACAAGGTCCCGTGATAACAATCATACGCTGATCTTGACCATTAATAATCTTACGTGCAGTATCTCTCGCATGCAGAATTTTTTTTATGGCGGTTTCTGCAACCTGAAATTCCCGAAATAGCATCTCAGGACAAATCAATGGTTTTTGCGTATGATATTCTTGCATGTGTTATGTAATACCTTTTATCAGCAAGCGAGGATTATACCTGTAGTTGGTAAAAGAAAAGAGGATTTTTCATGGTTAATAATAAAACACTATGTTTGCTAGGTTATGCGTCCAGCATAGCGGGGGCAAAACCAGGTAGTATTGATGGTCCATCTACTTTACAACGCTCGCCCTATCTCAAGACATTAATTGAAGAGGGTGTTCCGTTCAAATGGACTGCAATGATTAAAACACCCGAAAAAACCGGCGAAAATAAAATATCCGTCATCAGACAGCAATGTGCTGATTTAGCAGAAGCCATAGTACCTCTTGTGCAACAAAAACAAATGTTTGCGGTGATTGGCGGTGATCACACGTCTGCAATTGGGACCTGGAGCGGCGTATCCTCTGCTATCCAAAAAGGGGGATCTTTTGGATTATTATGGGTCGATGCCCATATGGATAGTCATACACCAGAATCATCAATATCAGGAAATTTGCATGGTATGCCATTGGCCGTTTTGTTAGGCGAAGGCGAAAATTCCCTGACAAAACTCATGGGAGAATCACCTAAACTGAAGCCCGAGCATGTATGTTTGATTGGTGTACGCAATTACGAACAGACGGAGTTTGAACGGTTAAAACGGCTCAATGTCCGCCTATTTTTTATGGATGAAATTAACCAACGTGGATTGACTGCAGTTTTTACTGAAGCGATTCAAATTGTTTCCCGAAATACAATAGGTTATGGAATCAGCATTGATATCGACAGCATAGATCCTATCGATGCGCCCGGAACAGGCGTCGCTGAGCCGGGAGGCATTCAAGCGAATGATTTATGCAAGGCCCTTACTTTGCTTGCCGATGACCCGCGTTTAATCGGCGCAGAAATTGCAGAATTTGATCCCCATCTTGACTGTAACCAACTGACTGAAAAATTAATTACCCGTTTAATCCTAGCCATTACCGTTGGAAAATATACTTAAAAATCATAAAGATATAGCAATGTCCGTAAAAACGGCATTTTATGCTATGCTGAAATTAAAGAGGTAGAAAGTATGTCTAATAAAATTCATGAACTATTAGATTTTTGGTTTGGTGACTTGGGTCATGCAGATTTGCCGACCAGTGACCGTACCAATCTATGGTTTGGCGAAAATGAAAAACTCAAGCTAGGTATGCTAGAAACATTTAAAGAGGAATATCAATCTGCCATTAAAGGAAATCTGAATAGTTGGGCGGAATCACCACGGGGTAGATTAGCATTGATTATTTTACTCGACCAATTTTCTCGAACTTTTCATCGTAATTCTTCAAGTGCATTTGCCTATGACAAAGAAGCACAAGATTTATGTCTTGAAGGATTGAATGAAAAAATGGATCAAGCCTTAACCTTAATTGAACGTGTTTTCTTTTACATGCCGTTAGTGCATGCAGAAATTTCTGAATATCAAGAGCAATCAATTCGCTTATTTCAAAGTTTAGTTTCTCTGTCGATGACGGAAACGACACAAGTTTATCAATTGTTTCTTGCCTATGCTTATGCGCATTTTCGAGTGATCAAAGAGTTCGGCCGCTTTCCACAACGCAATACTGTTTTGGGTCGTGAATCGACTGAAGCTGAGATAGCATTTTTGAAACATTCTTGAAATATATAATTTATGAGGTATTCTTCTCAGTACACGACAAAAAACAAAAGCGTCGGGGGCCCCGGGGGGGGGGGGGGGGGGGGGGGGCGGCGGAGGCGCGGGGGGGGGGGGCGGCGACCAACAAGGGCGGACGCGGGGAGGGGGG
>CAYRUP010000006.1:0-33038 GCA_964427485.1 uncultured Coxiellaceae bacterium
AGGCGATCCTTCGCTGCGCTCAGGATGACATTTGTTCCTTAGCTTGATGCCTATGACCTTCGGCCACCTTCTCCCACTGCAAAAAGCACGGCGGGAGAAGGGTTGGGGATGAGGGCGCTACACTTTTAATTTAGGCCGCGGAAAGCAACAACAAATGCGACTCAGTAATGTCTGACAACATAAGCCAAAGCTCTTGCCAAACTCGTTAAAACAAGAAGGTTTGGTTTTTTTGATTGTCTCTACCGGATGTATCACATCAATTTTAACGTTTTCTTTTTTCTCATCGGGTCCTCTAGAATAAATTTTAGATCCCGCACGCGACACCGATAATAAAGATAAGGATTCACTGTCTGAAAAAGTTGTCTGCACTCTTTCTTCATGCACTGGCTCACTGGGTAACGTTGTAGAAATTAATGATTCAGTTTGCTCGTCACTTTCAGATGACGTTATTTTAATTTCGTCTGCCAACCTAGTTTTGGGAGATGGAAGAATTGTTATGGGTTGTGTACTCGGCGTCTCTCTTGTTAATACTGGCTGTTCAGGCGGTAAAGCTTCCGGTTCATTTACAAATGCTAGTTCCGCATTTTCTTCAATAACAAAATAACCCTCATCAACTTCACTTACCTTGAGTTCAATATCAGAATTTTCTTTCGTAAGATCAGTTAATTCTGTGACGCTGGGAGCTTTATCTTTATCAAAATAAGATTCAATCCATTGAGGCTTTCTAGTTTCCATACTTTAAAACTCCTGGACTATTCTCGCGGCAAACTTGAAGTGTAATGGGTCTATACCGCTTTGCAAAGCAAATTTTATGAGATGGAGAGTTAAAAAAGCGTTAGGAGTTGTTATACTTAGTGAGTATAGATGCATAGGGTGAGTTTATGTCAGAAGATGATGAAAAGAATAAAAAATACGACGAGGAAGAGAGTCAAACTGGCGAAAGTGGTCAAGGCGATCAAGGTGGCCAGACTGGCCAGGGCGGTGTTGCGGGTGAGATTCGCTTTCGTTATAAAGACGCGATGTCGATTGAACCGCGGGATGATGCCTTACCGCTCTCGGAAATTAATCGTTTATTAGCCGTTCACAAAGACTTACACAAAGCTTACGTTGACAAACAAAAGCAAACACGCAAAGAACGTAAAATTCTCAAAGAAGGACGTGCCAGTTTAACTTCAAGACAAGATATCGGCGTTGGTTTACGTAGAGGTGGTCAAGGTGGAAATTCTCGTTACAAAACACATCCGATTAGCAATAAAGCGCAATTTAGCGGCGTGGATCGTCAAATATCCGCATTGCCCACCGAAAATCAAGCAAATACCAATGAAGAACAACGTAATGATCTCGAAAATCGTTATGAGTTGCGTTTGCAAAACATGCCAAAATTTAATCCTAAACCACGGCCATTCTAACTATGCCATCTCTTGCTGATCTCATCATAGAAGAAAATCTCGATGCAGTTAAAACCATGCTGCAACAAGGCGCATCGGTTACTGCAATCGATGAATATGGATTTACTCCTTTAATTGAAGCTGCGATCGCCGACAATTATGAAATTGCCAAATTGCTCATTCAATATGGCGCAGTGACCAATCAACAAGATATGCTGGGTGGAACAGCGTTGCATTGGGCAACAGAAAATAATAATTTTAAAATGTGTAAACTCTTGTTGGAACATCGAGCTAATCCCAATACATATAATTTTGCCGGACAGTCACCTTTGGTTCTGCCAGTTTTACGTCAATATCAAGAAGTGAAAAAATTATTAATTAACCATGGCGCTGATTTGGTTTTTGCGCAAGATTTTATTAATACTAAAACATTAGGCCATATGTTTGAATTGGTCGGCACTGCCAATATTGTTGATCCGAAAAATAATTTCGTCGAAGTCGATTTTGAAGGATTTCTTTTGGAGGTCAGTCTTGGATTGATTGCGGATTCTCTCGGGCAATTTTCCAATCATTTTGCAGCAAGAAAACTGCGCCGTTATAATCCCTTAATGAACATCATTGTAGAAGCGCTTGTGCGCGCAACCCGTTTAATCAAGTTCCAACAATATCGAATTAATATTGAAAAGCATCAAACCGAAATTAAATCCTTAATCAAAAATGAACCTCTCATCATTCCAGTTGGTTATGAAGGTCATGCCATTACATTTATTAAATTTGGCAGTATTTTAGTGAAGTGCGATCGTCGCGAAGACAGTCGTTTGTATGATAATGTCATGGTTTATCGGGTGAAGCGAACTTCACTTTTTAACATGAAATTAATTCAAACATTGTTATATGAAAAACTTTCAAATGAATTTGTTAATGATAATTTGCCGGAAATCTTAGATCTCGTTCCCATCACGGAATTAAAAGTGACTGCCCAAATCAGTGGTAATTGCTCCTGGGCAAATGTAGAAGCTTGTATTCCAGCCATATTTTTTCTGCTATTTACGCAGAGTCCTGATTTTGAAGCGAATATCGTACGTTATAAAAATCTGGCATTAAATCTTTTTACTCAATGGCGTGAATGGAATAAAGATCGTTCATTGTATTTTTGTATTGAAAATTTCAAACATGCCGATCGGATTAGAAAAGCATGTAAAGCAGAAATATTGGCGGCTATTCTTTTTCAATGTTGCGGCGGGGGTTCGCCAGTTGATAATGAGCGTGCCGATGCCATTTTGTCAGTCATTGCTTTACCTCAATATGAACATGTCCTCAAAAATTATGTTCGGTCTTATTGCTATGAGGATGCTAGCGATGAGGGGCAAAATTTTTTGCGAATGTTACGAAATCATGGGTTAAAATTTTAGTCACAAGTGTATATTCTATGTTAGTATAACCCTGCCATACAGGAGAGAGACTATGCAAAATTTAGGATTTCTAGGTTGGATCGCTTGGGTATTTGTCATTGTGGGCGGTATTGATAGTGGGCTTTACGGGATATTCAAGTTTCATTTATTAGAAGTGATTCTCGGTACTCAATTTACAGGACGTGTTGCATATATCCTCATTGGTCTTAGTGCTATCTATTTAATTTATCATGTTCTTAAAAAGAAACCACAATCAACGTTATAAGGCACAACATGCTATCACTGGAAATCCTTTCACGAATTCAATTTGGTTTCACGATTAGTTTTCATATTTTGTTTCCTGCGTTTAGTATTGGGCTTGTCACTTTTATAGCAATTGTAGAAGGTGCTTGGCTCAAGACACGCAATCGCCATTACTTGAATATTTGTAAATTCTGGACCAAAGTCCTTGCCCTCACTTTTGGAATGGGCATTGTGTCTGGGGTTGTGATGGAATTTCAGCTTGGCACAAATTGGTCTGGCTTCACTCACTCGGTCGGAAATGTGTTAGGCGTATTATTCACATATGAAGTATTAACTGCCTTTTTTATCGAAGCAGGATTTTTAGGCGTGATGTTTTTTGGCTGGGATCGTGTGAGTCCGCGGCTACACTATATCGCCACTCTTCTTGCATTAGTCGGTGTGACATTATCAGCATTTTGGATTATGTCAGCCAATTCATGGATGCAATATCCCGCTGGGGTCACGTATAAAGAAGGGATTTTTGCAGTGGATAATTGGTTTAATGTCATTTTTAATCCTGTATTTTTACCCCGTTATTTTCACATGTTACTTGCAACCTATGCCTCATCTTTACTCGTGATTAGTGCGATATCAGCCTATTATTTATTACAAAAAAAACATGTCGAATTTGCTCGCACCTGTTTTTCGGTTGCAATGTGGGCTTTATTAATTGTGATGCCAGTACAAATATTTATTGGTGATACGGTGGGTCTGAACGTTTTTAAATATCAACCCATCAAGACGGCGGCAATGGAAGGTGTGTGGGATACAGAAAAAGGAGCGCCACTTTTATTATTCGCCTGGCCAAATCAAACCGAGGAAAAAAATAATTTTGCGGTCGGTATCCCTAAATTGGGTTCATTAATTAATACCCATAAATTAAATGGCGAATTAATAGGACTGAAATCCGTGTCGCCTGAGGAGCGTCCGAATGTGGCTGTGGTATTTTGGAGTTTTCGCATTATGGTTGGATTGGGGCTATTGATGCTGTTGATTGCACTAACCGGCTGGTATCTTCGATTTAAAAAAATATTGTATGAAACGAAATGGTTTTTACGACTTTGCATTTATGCCTCACCGATTGGTTTTATCAGCATTATTACAGGCTGGTTCACAGCAGAATTCGGTCGGCAACCCTGGATTGTCTATCATCTTATCAAAACAATCGCTGCCCATTCACCGATTGCGCTGTATCAGGTGTTAACTTCCCTCATCGTCATTTTATTTGTCTATGGAATTATTTTTGGTTATTTTTATTTTCATTATTTTTTAAAAATTGTTTTAGCTGGGCCTGAAGAACAGGCTGTATCGAATTTAGATGAAACATTCTTCTATATGTCACCTGCTATCGGTAAATTAGAAACAAAAAAGTGAGGACATAATGGGATTACTTGAAACGGCTTGGTACTTGATTATTGGTTTTTGTATTTTTATGTATGTATTGCTGGATGGTTTTGATTTGGGTGTAGGTATTCTATTCCCATTTTTTCCGAATCAACAAGATCGAAACATTATGGTAAGTACAATTTTGCCCGTGTGGGACGGTAATCAAACCTGGTTAGTATTAGGCGGCGCTTCATTATATGGCGCTTTTCCTTTAGCATTCAGTTTATTGTTACCGGCGTTATATTTACCGATTTTTTTAATGATTTTGGCGTTATTATTTCGCGGCATTACTTTTGAATTTCGTTTAAAAGCAAAACGCGGGTTACGATTTTGGGATAATTTATTTTTCTTCAGTTCTGCTATCGCAACTTTTATTCAAGGTATGGTATTAGGCACTTTTGTTAAAGGTTATACTTTGACGCAAGGGCATTTAATGCTGACCTATGAATTATTTAATATATTTAATATTGCTTGTGGATTTGCTTTATTGTTTGGTTATTCCTTATTGGCAACCGCTTGGATCATTGCCAAAACAACGGATGCTCTCCAAACAAAAATGTATCGCGTGGCCTATGTATGCTTAATTGCGGTGTCTTTGTTTCTCTTCATTATTAGTTTATGGACACCGTTTATTGATCCAAATATTAGAGCGATTTGGTTTAATCCTTTATATATTTACAATCTCGCACTTTTGCCGTTTGCCACGGGCTGTTTAATTTTATTTTGTTTTTATTGTCTCTATAAAAAACGAGAACATATTTTGTTTTGGCTTTGTCTCGGCATATTTCTTTGTGCCTATACAGGCTTTGGAATTAGTACTTGGCCTTACTTGATTCCTCGCGCTGTGACGGTGTGGGATGCTGCAGCGGCTGATACATCATTACGTTTTATGTTGGTAGGTGCTGGTATTTTATTACCTCTTCTTATTGGTTATACCTCTTATTCCTATTATATTTTTCGTGGGAAAGTGACAGAGATAATCGGTTACAAATAGAATCCTTCTCACGCAACTTTGGAAATATCTCAGATGAAATTTTTATTGAGTTTTTCATTACTCATACGCAATCGAAATTATGGACTTTTATTCACGGGCCAATTTATTTCGTTTCTAGGCACGATGATTACGAGTGTTGCATTGCCGTATCAAATTTATCATGAAACGCAATCGACTTTGATGGTGGGTTTATTAGGCTTTTTTCAATTATTGCCCTTGCTTATTACCGCACTTTTAGGTGGTGTATTTGCGGATCGTTATCATCGACGCATGTTATTGCTTGTTACAGAATCTGTGTTGGGAATAGGTGCATTGTTGTTAGCATGGAATGCTTCTGCTCTGACACCGCATATCGGATTTATTTTTGCAATTGCGATACTGATGTCCGCAGTCAATGGCTTACATCGCCCTGCATTGGAAAGCATTACGCAGCAAATCGTAGGTAAAGCTGATTATCCGGCAGTAGGTGCTTTATCCACATTCAAATACAGCATTGCCATGATTGCAGGCCCTGCTATCGGTGGTTTGATTATTTCTCATTTTGGAATCGTCACCACTTATTTAGTGGATGCAGGCAGTTTTATTATTTCATTATTAGCGCTTTGCTTGATGACACATATTCCAAAACCCGTACGTCAAAAAGATGATGTTTCAACTTGGTTATCGGTGAAACAAGGATTTAAATATGCTGCCTCTCGTCAAGAATTAATTGGTACGTATTTAGTCGATTTTGTCGCGATGATTTTTGGCATGCCAACGGCATTATTTCCAGCGATTGCCCAAAGCTACGGTGGTGTAAAAACATTAGGACTGTTGTATTCAGCGCCTGCTGTTGGCGCATTATTTATTTCATTTTTTAGTGGCTGGTCAAGTCAAATTAAACGTCATGGTGCAGCAGTTGCGATATCAGCGGTACTGTGGGGAATTTCTATCATTGGTTTTGGGCTGACAGAGCATTTATGGTTAGCATTATTTTTCCTCGCACTTTCTGGCGCTTTTGATGCAATCAGTGGCATATTCCGCAGCATTATGTGGAACCAGACTATTCCAACTCATTTGCGTGGAAGATTAGCAGGCATAGAAATGATTAGTTATTTGAGCGGTCCTCGACTCGGTGATACTGAAGCAGGTTTGGTTGCAGCTCTTTTTGGCGTAACAGCATCCGTTGTTTCAGGCGGTATTCTTTGTGTAGTCGGTGTGGTGATGTGCTGTTATTATTTACCGAAATTTTGGCGGTATGAAGCGGAAACTATTTAAAGTATTATCATGTCTAATTTTGTAAATTTATGGAGAAAAAAATGGAAAGTAGAAACGATGATTTATCTAGCGAGGAAGAAGAACCTGTAGGACCATTAGCAGAAAAGAACGAAGAACCCTCCCAAGCTCGTGCGAATGTTCCCTATCCAGAATTGAGTTCAGTTGGAAAAATAGAGTGGCTTTTTGAAGCAGCTTGTATTTCAAAAGAGTATCCTTCTTTGCCGCCAAAAACCAAAAGAGAGAATATGTTTGAACCTGCAGCTTCTGAAGTTGCTTATCCTAAGCCTTTCGAAACCAAAGAAGGGGTCTATTTAAATCCGAAAAAATCTCTACCCAACTCCAAGACAGCAGACTATATACGAACGTTTTCTACCGGTCGTAACCAAGGAGGAAGCTGGGGACAGAGTCTAGATGCAATTAAAAAATCAAAACCCCAGATCATTGCTGACTATCGCGGATCTTCTAATCCTTTCGTGCGTGCTATTATGAATAATACATCTGCGGATAATTTTGTTAAAATTGTGCGTGATTCTAAAGAATCAGTTTTTGATTATCAACAAAATGATACAAAAGGTAATACACTCGCTCACATTGCCGCTCTTGTTGGCAATGCAGATCTCGCTATTTTTTTTAGTAAGAAAGGTTATTGTGATTTACGAGATAAGAACAAGCAGGGTTATGGAGTACTTGAATATTCTCAGTTGATGAATGATGAGAGTACGAAGTTACAAGAGTTTATCAGCAAAGGTAGAGTGATGGGGTTAGGATAAAAGTAACTGTCGACACCCTCATCCCCGACCCTTCTCCCGTAAACGGGAGAAGGGAGCTCTTAAAATAAAACTCCCTTCTCCCAACATAGTTGGGAGAAGGGCTGGGGATGAGGGTGCGGAAAATCAACACCAATGCCAACATGTTTTTGTCCTAAACCTGACGCTCAAACTGAATCAATAGCGCACCTAATAAAATAATCATCACCCCAATTGTCTGTAGTGAGCACATTGATTCATGTAACAACAAAACGCCTACTAACAAAGTCACAACAGGTTCTAATACAGAAAGGATGGAAGCTTTAATGGGAGTCACATGTTTAATCCCATCTAATAATAACTGAATCGGCAGCGCTGTCGCTATAATACCAATCGCACCGATGTATAACCATGCATGTAAAGAAGTGGGTATTAAAAAACTTTTTGTTGTGCAAGCGATGATAAGAAAAATAATGGAATTACCAAGACAAACCAGAAACGTTAATAATTCTGAATCAAAATTTTGAGTATGATGCTTGCTACTGATAACATAGATTGCATAACTTAATCCCGAAATGATAGCCAATAGAATACCAAAAAAATTAAATGCATGCGTTCCTTCGCCTTGTAATAAAGTTAAACCTAATAGAATGGCGAATAATGATGCGGCGGTATATTTATTCATTTTCCAATTAGTTGTAACCCAAGCAAATAAAGTAACAAAAACGGGATAGCAGAAAAAAATTACCATTGCAATGCCAGTGCCAGTATATTGGCTCGCTAAAAAAAACAGCGAACTTGCGCCACTGTAACTTGCCGCACCTAATAATAATGTTTGGAATAAAGTACGTCGATCAGGTGCTTTTTTAAAAAAATTACGTTTACACCAAAGCGCAGTCCCTAATACCCAAAGCGTCGCGATAAAAAATCGCCAAAATAGCATAGTCGAAACGCTTAAGTTTTCATGGATTAATTCCGTGCCAAAAAAACCCATGAATCCATACAATAATCCAGAAAGACCAACGAGCAACGTACCTCGTAACTGAGCATCATTTTTCATATTATTTTTATCTTTATTCTGTTGCTAAAACCGGTTTATCAAACACGACACTATTGAAACGACTATAACTAAAATAAATAATTAAACCAATCGCAGTCCAAATCATAAAGCTAATCCACGTGACATGTGGCAAGCTGCTCATCAAATATAAACAAAGGAAAATGCCTATCGCAGGCACGATGGGACTAAATGGCGTTTTAAAAGCTCTCGGCATATCCGGTTTAGTATAGCGTAAGATAATGACGCTAGCACATACCGCAACAAAGGCAGCGAGTGTGCCAATATTCACAATATTTGCAATTTGATTGATAGGAAAAAATCCGGCAACCAACGCCATAATGCTACCCACAAACCAAACCAATTGACGCGGAGAACGCGTCGCAGGATGAATTTTTACGAAAAGTTTAGGTAACAGTCCATCACGCGCCATCGCTAAATAAATTCGTGTGAATCCATAATACATCGCTAAAATGGCTGTCGTTAATCCTGCGATTGCACCTATCGCCACGATTTCAGCTGCAAAGTGATAACCTAATTTAATTAAAGAAGTCGCCACAGGTGAACTAATATTAAGTTCCGGATAATGCATAATGCCAGTTAAGACAGCAGCGACGGTGATATAAATAATCGTGCAAATTAATAATGAAGCAATAATACCAATGGGTAAATCACGATGGGGTTGCTTGGTTTCTTCCGCCGCAGTTGAAACAGCATCAAAGCCAATATAAGCAAAGAAAATAAGCCCAGCACCATTCACAATACCTTGCATACCAAATGGAAAAAAGGGTTTCCAGTTCGAAGGATTAAAATAAAATGCGCCAATGCCAATAAAGAGTGTTATCACAGCAAGTTTGACATAGACAATGACTTTATTAATGCGAGCACTTTCTTTCACGCCAAAAGAAAGTATGCAGGCGAGGAGAAAAATAATGGCCACAGCAGGCAAATTAATAATTCCGCCATTGAAAGGATCCGTGACTAATGCTTTAGGAAGCGTTAAACCAATCGCTTGTAAAGCATTTTGAACGTAGCCGCCCCAGCCAATTGAAACAGTAGCAGCATCCATTCCATATTCCAAGAGCAGATCCCAGCCAATAATCCAGGCAATCAATTCACCGATACCAGCAAATGCGTAGCCATATGCGCTGCCACAACCCCCTATGCTGGAGGCTAATTCCGCATAAGCGAGTGCACTGAAACCACAGGCAATACTTGCGAGAAGATAGGATAAAACAATAGAAGGTCCTGCTTGGGTAGCTGCTGCAATACCGGTTAGGACAAAAATTCCTGCGCCGATGATGGCACCAATACCGAGAAAAGTTAAGTCTATTGCAGTCAAGCTACGACGTAATTCCAGGTTGTCATTGCTATTTTGCTGCACGGGCTTAATGCGAAACAAACTTTTAAAACTGATCATAACATCCTCAATGACGTTGTCGGTTCGATCCTTCAGAGTCGGGTTTTTGAACGATTTTTAACTATAAGGAAATTTATTCGAATTGGCTATCTAAATTTATTCATTTTGGGGGAATTTAAAAGCTCCCTTCTCCTAACGCAGAATGCGTTGGGAGAAGGGTCGGGGATGAGGGTGTTGAAAAGCCATGCCCCTACATTTGATGTTTAGGAGAAATAGTTTCTTCCAAAATACATTCTTTTTTATGCGGCATTTTGGGTGAGTTAAACAAAGTGCCAACTGACGCATAACCGGAAATGATTTCAACCACAGGTCGTGGTAAATAGGTTTCCAAGATGGATTTTGCTTTTGAAACGGTAACACAATCCCGAACCCAAGCAGGTTCAAATAATTGTAAAGAATGTGTGGTAAGACATCCAATCCAACCATTTGGCATCGCAATCAAATTAAAACCACCGTCACTTATTTTTTGATAACTTAGCCTCTCTTTAGTCGTTAAATCCCAGTGAGATAGATATCCATTAGAATCACTAAAGGCAATTGTATTATCAGGAAGTGTAACTAAGCTTAAAATAGGTATCGTACTAAAGTGACGCAGAGCGCAGCTTTCTTCTTTCAGGTTGTAAATAAAGATACCTCCATTTACTCTTCCAACGAGGAGTGAACCATCTTGCAGGGTATTCATGGCTGTGACTTTAGATGAGCCTTTGCTGAATGTTTTCGTTTCATTTCTGTGGATTAAATCCCAAAAGCTGATTGAGCCATCGTCATGTCCTATAGCAAGCAATTCATTTTGCAATAAAGTCATGCAAGAAATATTTTTATTGGCTTTAAAAATACCATTTGCTTTATGTACAAGTTTTTTGTTTTCCATATCGATTGCAAAGTAATGAATATGACTCGTATCAGTAACGATAACGACTTCATTATTTTTCAACAGGGTGATTGAAGTGATATGCCATAGAAAAGCAGTGTCCCAGCGAAATTCTTGAGCTTTGATATCCCAAATCTGAATCACATTTCTCTCAGAGTATAAAGGTATCCCTATAAGGTGAGTTCCATCAGCTAATACAGCCGCATGCCGAAACTGTGCTGGCAATGCAGGACGAGAAATTAATGATGGGACTTCTTTTACTTCACTTGCATCCCTATTTTGATTGCTAAACATATAATTTTCCTTTGCCACATGATACGCTAATAGTTGGTAACTTAATGATGTTTACACAATTTTTCAAGTTGTATTCTTGATATGCAAAAAAATTTACTTATTTCTCTCATACAATCTCACCCACCGGTTTTGCAGCCAGAAACGGCCATGGAGTCGGCGGTTTTGGTGATTGTCATTTATGATGAACACGAAAAAATGTCTCTGCTCGTGACGAGGCGATCGAATACAATTGCTTATGCAGGAGATTATTGTTTTCCTGGCGGCATAAAAGAAGCGAGCGATCTTGATTGTCTTCAAACAGTGAAACGTGAAATGCAAGAAGAACTAGGTCTTCTGGAGCAGCATTATCAGATTATTGGCCAATTAGATAACTTTGTCGATCGACATGGAAACCGTGTCACACCTTTTGTTGCACTGATGCGAAAAACGGATTTTGCTGAACAGGCAAGCGTATCGGAAGATGAAATTGCTGATATCTATTTTTTCCCGTTAGAAGAGTTAAAAAACATTGGAATCAATGCGGAATTAGAACAAGTCACTCGACGACATCCGAGTTATCTTTATGTTAATAATCAAGTTAAAATCTGGGGCTTAACCGCCAGCATCATGGTGGATTTTGCTAACATCATTTTTAGGCAAAATCGACCCGTTGGGAAAAAAATTATTTCACAAATTTAAAATAGATTCATGTATAATCCCCGCTCCTGTGGGACACGGCGTGCCGCATAGGCTCAAGCTAAGGAACCTATGTCATCCTGAGCGCAGCGAAGGATCACTAAATTATAATAAGGCGATCCTTCGCTGCGCTCAGGATGACATATTTCTTAGCTCCGTACGTGCGCCCAATGACCCTGCGAGCAAATTACAAATGAATAATCAATCATATAGCTTAACCAAGACCCAAAAACGTGTTTGGTTTAATTCCAAAATTTCCGAAAAAACACTGCCAAATATAGCAATGGTGTTTGAGCTTGCAGGGGATTTGGATATCTGGGCACTTCGAAAAGCGATTGAAGATCTGGTTCTGGAACACAGTGTTTTGAAATCGACGATTTATTCATCTGCCGAGCATTTGGAGCGAATTGTCAGTCCAACGGTGCGCGGTAATCTGGAATTTGTGGATTTAACGCAGTCAGAACAAAAGGTCGATATTTTCTGGTTGTTACAAAATATTGTGACAGTCCGTTTTAATTTAGGGACAGGCCCACTATTTCATTTTCATTTAATCAAAGAATCGAATGAGCAATTTTATTTTACGATTTTGATTCATCCCATTATTGTTGACCGCTATTCATTAAAATATTTAATTGAAGAAATTTCGCGACACTATAATTGCATCATTAATAATAGCGACACAGGTGATCGAGAAGAATTATTTGATTTTGATAAAATAGTTGAACTAGAAAAAAATTTTTATGCGTCAGAAAAATGCCGGCAAGGTTTGACACATTGGACTAACACACTGAAGTCCAATCAATTTAATTTAGAATTACCGAGAAAAGGTTATTTTCCCAGTCAAGATTATGCTGATAGTCCGTTTTTTGAATTCTATTTAAATGCAAACTTACGACAAACCATTTTGGATTTTGCTAAAACATGCCAAGTTGATTACTCCATTGTATTATTAGCAGCGTATCAAGCCTTACTCCATAAATATACGGGCAATCATGATGTCATCATCAATTATTCATCTGCGGTGACTTACACAGAGAAAAAAGTTTTTGGCTGTTTGGAAAATAGATTGCCTTTGCGCGTGTTGCTCTCGGATGAAATGAATTTCACTGATTTAGTTAAATTAACGCAAACCCAATTGTCATATGATAGTTACTACAAAGATATTCAAATTAACGATATTGTAAAATCCATTCGCGATAAATATGATTCCCATTTCTCGGGGATTTTTACGAATACATCGTTTGATGCAAATTATTTACCTTATGAACAATTATGCTTAGGCTCAGTTAAGGCAAGATTGATTCCTAAATTCATGAAAAAATTTGTGCCGGAAAGTTTGGCGCTTTATTACCGCGATACGGGAAAAACAATTTCCTTCATTGCTGATTTTGATGAAAACATTGATAACACCGCCGTCAAAAATTTACTACAGCATTATGAAGCGTTGCTTGCTGGATGTTTACGCGCTCCGAATAAGGCGATCGCTAAACAATGCATGTTAACGCAAAATGAATATCAAAAAATTGTGTTAGATTGGAATAACACAGACGAAGCTTACACTCACGAATTTATCCATCGTTTATTTGAACAACAAGCGAGGCACACTCCGGATGCTATTGCAATCGTTTATGAAAATTCACAACTGACTTATCGCGAGCTGAATGAAAAAACGAATCAATTAGCACGTTTGATCAGTCTACAATTCGATGCACTTAAGACACAACCCAAAGATAAATTGGTGGGAATTTGTCTCAAGCGTAGTATGGAAATGATTATCAGTATGCTTGCTATACTAAAAGCAGGCGCGGGTTATGTTCCTCTGGAACCCTCTTATCCTGAAGAGCGAATGTGTTTTATTTTGGATGACACCGCAATCAATATCCTCGTGACAGACGAAGCAACCTTAAAACAGTGGCCGTTATTGGCTGAAAATGAGCGTCATGTTCTTTGTCTGGATAAAGAAGCAGAAAATATTGCGCGACAGTCCACAGAAAATTTAACTGTTCCTGTGCAATTTTCAAATCTTGCTTATGTGATCTATACATCAGGTTCAACAGGCCAACCCAAAGGTGTGATGATTGAACATCGTAGTGTACCGAATTATATTTATGGATTTGCAAAATATTTTCAGCTGGCGCCAAAAAAACGTTTATTGCAATTTTCATCCATGAATTTCGACGCGATTATTTCTGATGTTTTTGCAACGCTCGCATATGGTGCAACCCTATATGTTGTTTCCACGGAATTGCGTCAATCGGCAGACAAACTCATCGATTACATCGAAAATAATGCGATCACGACAGCGCTCTTGCCGCCTGCGTTACTTCGAATATTACCGCGAAGACATTTACCTCAATTTGATAGCTTGGCATTTGGTGGTGATGTATGTGATCAAGATACCGTAGATTATTGGGCAAAAGGCCGACGTTTTCTCAATTGCTATGGTCCAACTGAATGCACGACATCGTCGACGATAGGATTATTGCAGCCCGGCGATTTGAATAATCGGTTGGGACGTCCGCTACCTAATTATCGCGCGTATGTACTTGATAAGCACATGAATCCGATGCCCATAGGAATGATTGGAGAACTTTATATTGGCGGATTGGGTCTTGCGAGAGGTTACTTAAATCGTCCAGAACTGACCAAAGAACGTTTTGTACCGAATTCTTTTGGTCCTGGGCAACTTTATAAAACAGGTGATTTAGTCCGCTTCATGCCGGATAGCAATATCGAATATATCGGACGCGCTGATTTTGAAGTTAAAATTCGCGGCTTCCGCATTCAATTAAGTGATATTGAACATGTATTGCAAATGTTGCCAGAGGTGAAACAAGTCACATTGAAATTGTGGGAAAAAGCAGGTCTTGATAAAGCAATCGCCGCTTATTATGTTTTAAAAGATTATGCATCCCTTACGAAAGAACAATTACGCGAACATTTAAAAAAACATTTGCCAGATTATATGGTACCTGCCTATTTGGTTGAGCTTGAGGCAATCCCAGTCTTAGTCAATGGAAAAATTAATAAAGCGGAATTGCCCGATCCTTTCCCGCGCAGTACAAGAGGCACTATCAATAATGAGGAAGAGCAATCACTCAAAGAAATATGGGCTGAATTATTTAAAATTTCTACGGATGCGATAACAGCAAATTCTGATTTCTTTGATCTGGGTGGTCACTCATTATTAGCGACTCAGCTCGCTTCACGTATTAAAGCGCGTATGCGGGTCGAAATCACCATCAAAAGTATTTTTCAGCATAGTCAATTAAAACAACTGGCAAAAATGATTCGTGATACGCAAAGCATGCAAGCAGTTAAATTTCAATTGCAAAAAGCGCCTGAACAAACACTATATTTTCCCTCTTCATCGCAATTGCGTTTGTGGTACTTCTTTAAAACATTACAAAATACAGCAACATACAATATTTTATTTACGGTCGTATTTTCACAAAATGTCGATGTGATCGTTTTGCGAAAATCAATTACTAAACTCATTACAACACATGAAAATTTCCGCACGACTTTTGTGGAACACTTAGGCGAAGCGTATCTTAAGATTCATGATAAAGTTCAATGCGAAATCCCCTTGCTAGATTGTCAATCCCAAAGTGAAATTCAAGCAGAAATTGATAAAGAAAAAGAATATTCGTTTGATTTAAACAATTTGCCCTTATTTCGTTGTAAGTTGTTATTATCAGAAGCAAATGGTGTGACATTATTACTGAATATCCATCATATTATATTTGATGGTGGATCATTAGATGTGTTTATGCGCGAATTAGGTGAAATTTATACTGGGATACTGCAGAATAAACCGGTTGAGTTAAAGAAAAATGCCATTGAGTTTAAAGATTTTGCTCACAGCCAATTGGCATGGGAAAAATCGGGATTGTTTGATCAGCAATTAGCGTATTGGCAACGCAAACTTTTTATGCCGTTGCCTATTTTGGAATTACCTACCGATTACAAGCGCGGAAGGGTAATGAGTTATCACGGTGATGCGCTGCGCTTCAATCTACCTAAAAATCTCGTGCTGCTCGCTAAAAAAATTGCAGCAAGTCATAAGTGTAGTTTGTTTTCTTTGTTACTGTCCGTCTATTATGTGTTGCTTTTTCGCATCACCCATCAGCGTGATGTGATCGTGGCATCGCCTATTGCAAATCGTACTCAGCAAGAATTAGAACAGTTAATCGGATTGCTTGCGAATGTCATTACGTATCGTGCAAAATTTTCCGAAGAAATGCAATTTGATGCATTATTGCAGGCTGTCAATGAAGATGTGTTGAACAGCCAGGAAAATCAAGACTTACCATTCAGCACCATTGTGAATCAAATCCAGGCAGGAAGAGATACCAGTCGAAATCCTGTTTTCCAAACGATGTTCGTGTTGCAAAGTGGATTTAAACTTTCCAACAAACTCTGGAACACCGATGTTAGTTACCACATTACAGAAGAGCATACGAAAACAGCTAAATTCGATTTGACATTAGTGCTCTATGATAATTCAAGTGAAGATGCAATTTCAGGTTATTTTGAATTTAATACGACTTTATTTCGTCGTGAAACCATTGCTCGTTATTTAAATTATTTTACGCATATTTTACGATCCGTAACGGAAAATCCGCAGCGTTGCATTGAAAATATTGCTTTGTTGCCAGCAGAAGAATATATCATGACGGTGCATGAATGGAATCAAACTGCTGTAGCAATTCCATCTATAACAATTCAATCTGCTTTTGAACAACAAGTAGAAGTTTTACCGGATCATATTGCGGCAGTCTACAAAGACGAAACAATTTCCTATTACGCATTAAACAAAAAAGCCAACCAGTTAGCCAATTATTTGCGAAAACAATTTTATTTTTTTGAACAACGCGAATTGTCCGCTGATACATTGATTGGTTTATGTGTCGATCGTGGCATAGATATGTTGATTGGGATACTCGCGATTCTTAAAGCAGGTGCAGCTTATTTGCCGCTTGATCCACACTATCCGCGTGAACGGTTAATTTATATGTTAACTGATTCCGCGACGAAAATTATTCTGACTAACAAAAATCAAGTTCATCAATTGGATTTTTTATGTCAACAAAACGTAATTTGTCTTGATACTGATTTAGCTGAAATTGAGCGAGAAGATTCTACCAATCTAACAATAAATACTAAGCCGACCGATCTGGCCTATATTATTTATACTTCGGGTTCAACAGGGCAACCGAAAGGCGTGATGATTGAGCATAAAGGCGTAATCAATTTGGCAGAAGATAGTCGTGCACGCTTCAATATCACAGCGCAAAATAAAAATCTGCAGTTTGCTTCTGCTAATTTTGATGCGGCGGTATTTGAAATATTTATCACGCTTTTAAATGGCGCGACACTTTATATTACCGAAGAAGAATTACGCATTTCACCGGATAAATTAGTTGATTATTTGGCTGCAAATCAAATTAATTATGCATTGTTGCCGCCAGCCTTGTTACGTGTATTACCGAAAAAAGAATTAACAGAACTACACACATTGGGTTTTGGTGGTGATACTTGCGACCAAGAAACGATGGATTATTGGGCGAAAGGACGCTGTTTTTTTAATGCGTATGGACCCACCGAGATTACCGTCTGCGCAACCCAGAGTATGTTGAACTCGGGTGATATAGTTAACCGTATCGGAAAACCCTTAAACAATTATAAAATCTATGTTTTGGATCAAAATTTAAGTCCCGTTCCGATTGGTGTCGTGGGTGAACTTTATGTTGGTGGTATCGGGCTTGCGCGTGGGTATTTAAATCGTGCCGATTTGAGTGTTGAACGATTTATTGTGAATCCTTTTAGTGATAATCCTTCAGAACGTATTTATAAAACAGGCGATCTTGTGCGTTGGTTAATGGAGGGTGAACTTGAATACATTGGGCGATCGGATTTTCAAGTGCAAATTCGCGGATTCCGCGTTGAAGTAGGTGAAATTGAGGAACAATTGAGTCGACATTCAGCTATTAAAGAAGTCACTGTTGTCGCCATAGGTGATGATATTGCAAAACAATTGATTGCCTATTACACGCAGCACGATCCAGAACAAGAATTGAATGAGTTACGTAAATATTTACAAACTACCTTGCCAGATTACATGATTCCAACGGCATTTATACATCTTGATAGCATGCCATTGTCACCGAGTGGAAAAATTGATAAAAAAGCGTTACCTAAGCTACAAGAAGTTACCCAAAATCATTATATAGCACCGAGAAATTCGCTTGAAAGTGCTTTGGTAGAAATATGGAGTGAACTTTTTAATTATCAAAAAATTGGCGTGCGTGATGACTTTTTTAGTCTGGGCGGAAATTCTTTATTGTCGATTCGCATGTTAGCCCGAGTGAAAACACAATTTGAAAAAGAGATTAGCTTGACGCAATTTTTTCAGCATCCGACTATTGAAAGCATGGCTGAAATGCTGAGTGGAAATTTAGAATCGATTGCCTTAGATATGGTTTCGATCGCTGAACAAGATGCAAGTCAGCATCTTGTTTATGAAAAAATGATCTACCCTGAACAAACTGAAACAAAACATGTTTTATTGACTGGTGCGAATGGTTTTTTAGGCGTGCATTTACTACAGGAATTGTTAGATCAAACTACGGCGGTAATTCATTGTGTTGTACGCGGTAAAAATGCAGAAGAGTTATATGAAAAAATGCAAACGACGCTGACGCAATTTGGTATGGCTACCTCGCTAGAAAATCCGCGCATTCGATTAGTGAGAGGTGATTTGACTCAACCGCATATTGGTATGGATCCTTCGCTGTGGGATTTTATGCTCGAAAATTGTGATGCGATTTATCACAATGGATCGTTAGTCAATCATATTTATCATTATCAAATGTTGAAACCCGCCAACGTCAATAGCACAATCGAACTTATAAAATTAGCCACAAATGGGAAATCGAAGCGCTTTCATTATATTTCAACACTGAGTGCGGGCAGTCAATTCAATGCAGAGGGTTCACTACTTGAAACGGGCCCTGGCAATAAACCAGCAGCGACTTCCGGTTATCAACTCAGTAAATGGGTATCGGAAAAATTGCTGCTGCGAGCGCTTGAAAATGGCTTAAAGGTTACTATTTTTCGTCCTGGTAATATTACTGGTAATTTACAAACGGGAGCCACGCATTTTCTGAATAATAATGCGCTCTTATTCTTAAAAAGTTGTCTCCAGTTGGGCGTTGCACCGCTTTGGGAAACGCATATTGATATGACGCCTGTTGATATGTTGAGTCAAGCGATTGTGAAATTGTCATTGCAAGCGAACTTAACGCAAAACATTTTTAATTTGGCAAATCCGAATTTATTATCGTGGAAAACTTATTTCACTTTAGTGCAGCAACACGGATTTAATTTGCAGCTCGTTTCTCCAGAAGAATGGATGGAGCGTTTGAAAAATATAACCGAAGAAAATGCGCTTTATCCTTTGCGCGAACTTTATTTAGAGAATCCGGAGTTAGGCAAAATAGGTCCGCGTTATCAATTTGAAAATACGGCATCGCAAAAATTGCTTGAAAAATTAGGTGTAAGCTATCCAAAGCATGTAAGTGACATGGTGGGGCTTTATCTTCATTATTTGGACAAACAAGGGTTTTTAACATAACTTAACTTGCCATTTTTGATAAACGGTAAAAATGTGTCATCCTGAGTGAAACGAAGGATCACTTAATACACATTGAGTGATCCTTCGAGCTAAAAACGCTCTCAGGATGACAGTGCTTCTAAACAATTTTTTAAGAATGGCCACAGTCGAGTATACCTAACTCGATTTTTGTCATAATGTATACAATACAATCGCCTGAAACTATAGGAATGGCTATGAATAGTATTTTCAAAATCGTTATTACACTTCTATTTATTGCTATTTTCATACCAGCTAGTTATGCAGAAGAGAATTTGTTTTATGTTTTGCGTAGTCATGCTCCAGGACAAATTCCTACCGCAGAAAATACGCTAGCTAGTTTAAAAAAGCATTATAACTTAATTGGAACTCTTATTTCGCAAGCCTATCAAGTGGATCAAAATGGGATGGTGTGGGGCTATGTTGATCCCGATATTGCGAGTTTTGCAAAAAATCACAACGTAAAATTGATGGTCATGGTAACCAATTCCGATTTTAACAAAGAAAAAACCCATCAATTTTTGACAAATCCAAAAGCACAGGAACGCGCTATAAAATCGATCATCAATGCGTGCCAAACCAATCATTTTCGCGGAGTCCAGTTTGATTTTGAAATGATACCTCTGGATGATAAAGAAGCTTTAACTCATTTCTTGCAAACCGCCGCGCATGAATTACATCAGCAAGGATTTTTAGTGAGTTTTGCAGTAGCACCTTTAGTGAGCGATAATCCTCAACCCTCGGAATTTTTGAAACGTTCCTATACGATTTGGGAAGGTGCTTATGATCTGAAAGCGTTGGGCGAGTGCGGTGATTTTGTCAGCATCATGACGTATGATCAACACACCAGTGGCACTACACCGGGACCTACAGCAAGTTATCCATGGGTTCTGCAAGCCATTAAATATGCATTGCGATTTGTTCCAGCCCAAAAAATTTCACTTGGGATCGCGTCTTATTCATCTTATTGGTATACGGGTACTTCCAGTTCAAGCAATCGCTTGACGATGCATATGACAGAAATTGATTATGACAAAGTGCAATATCTTCTACAAAAATACCGAGCTAATTTACGTTGGGATGATGTGGATAAAGTTAATTATGCTTTTTATCAGCATAATTGGTTGGAAGAATATATTTTTGCTGAAGATGCAAAATCCTTTCAGACAAAAATTGATTTAGTTAAAAAATATAATTTACATGGAATTTCAGTGTTTCGACTTGGAATTGAAGATCCAAAAATATGGAAAGTGTTGACGGATTCAGCATGAAGTATACATTAAAATTGTTTGTAATTTTTTTTTCGAGTGCTATTTTTATTATAGCAGCGGTATTTTATTATTGCGGAATATTTGGTTCCCATTTCTTTTTGCTTAAAACAACTTATCGCAATTTACCTGGATGGGTAGAAGACGATCAAAATGCAGCATTGCAAGCATTTAAAAAATCCTGCATTGCAATTATGAGAATGAATCCTAATAAACCATTTAGTCCTTCATTCCCTGACAGCGGAAATGTATTGGCATGGCAAACGATATGCCAGGCAGCCAATATGCTTCAGCAAAGTGATGCACGCACTGCACGTGATTTTTTTGAATATTGGTTTGAACCTTATCGTGTTGAAAATAATTTTAATCCAAATGGACTCTTTACAGGTTATTATTTACCTTCGATACACGCGAGTCTGACAAAAGATCAACGTTTTGCAACGCCAATTTATGCTATGCCTGCTGATTTATATAAAATTAAATTAAATCTTTTTCATCCTGAATTTGGCAATAAAACTCTGACGGGAAAATTAACCAATAATATACTAACACCCTACCCTGATCGAGCTGCTATTGAGTCAGGAATTTTAGGAAATAATGCACGGATATTGGCGTGGGCGGATAATCCAATTGATATCTTCTTCGCGCAAATACAGGGTTCTGCCGTCGTAGAATTATCTAATCACGAAAAATTTTTAATTGGTTATGCGGGAGATAATGGTCGTCCGTATACTGCGATTGGCAAAGTATTGCTTGCTAAAGGATACCTTGAAAAAAATGCGGTTTCGATGGAGTCGATTCGTGCTTGGTTAAATACACATCCTGATCAAGTAAAAGCTATCTTAAATCAAAACGCATCGTATGTTTTTTTTAATATTATTAAAAACGGAGAAGCTCTGGGAACACAACACGTGCCTTTAACGTCACGACGTTCGCTGGCGGTGGATACACACTACATTCCATTGGGAGTTCCAGTGTGGCTGAATACAACATTACCGCGTAAATTACCAGGAAACGATTTTTTTCAACAATTATTAATTGCCCAAGACACGGGTGGCGCTATCAAAGGCATCGTTCGTGGAGATGTTTTTTGGGGCGAGGGTGAAGAAGCCGCGTATACGGCAGGTTATATGAAAAGCCGAGGTCAATATTGGATTTTGTTGCCGCGATTTTTGTAGACATTTCGTTATTTTGCTAGCTCAGATTAGATCACGCCAAAAACGGCATTTTTTTCGCCGAAAGATTAAGGAAATCTTAACAAATTTTTAAATAATCACTTTATTAGTCAAGTGGTTGCATTATTTTTAATCAAAACTTTGACATATCAGATCGTGTTGTGTATTATGTGGACTATTGTAGCAAACAGGCTTTATCAAAACCGTTTGATAGCCGTAACTGGAAGCTACTCTCAAGTGTATCAAAGTATCCTTGCATACTTTCAGATTGACCAAATGACAACCTTTTAACATAACTGAGAAAAAGACGATGAAGAATATTAAAAATGTTTTGTTTGTTTTTGCGTTCGTAAGTATTGTTGGTTGGGGGCCATTCTCGTTTTATGAGAGTACGTCATCCAGTAATAATGCAGTGTTAGCACCAAGCGATTGGTTAGCCGATACAACTCGCATGATTAATTCGCAAGCGGATAACTTAAGTCCTGAAGCAATCGAAGTAGGTTTAAAAGCGTATCAAAAAGCGCGTGCAGAAGGATTAGATAATAGACAAGTATTGACGATTATTGATTATTCCAAACCATCCAAAGATCCTCGCTTATTGGTAGTGGATATGAAAAACCAGAAAGTATTGTTTAATACTTGGGTTGCCCACGGTCAAAGAAGTGGTGGAGAGATGGCTACCTCATTTTCGAATGATAGACAAAGTTTAAAGTCCAGTTTAGGTGTGTTTGTCACCGCCGATATTTACAGTGGTAAGCATGGAGAATCTTTGCGGGTAGAAGGCTTAGAGCCTGGTGTTAATGATAATGCATATAAACGCAACGTCGTGTTTCATAGCGCATGGTATGCAAGTCGTGATGTTGCGAAAGAGCGTGGTATGCTTGGACGCAGCTGGGGTTGCATGGCAGTGAGTCAAGATACGATTAAACCCCTGATTGATACCATTAAAGGTAAAACCTTGGTTGTGGCCTATGCGCCTAATCAACATTGGTTAAAGACATCTGCGTTTTTGACTTAATTGCTATAGCTTAGTCGAAACCCTCATCCCCAACCCTTCTCCCGTTCCGGGAGAAGGGAGCTAATGAAAATAAATATCTCCCTTCTCCCGCAAGCGGGAGAAGGGCAGGGGATGAGGGTTTAGACCATATAAATTACGACAATACTCTCCATTTTTCAACCATTAACAAACCTTCTGCCTCAAAACATTCCAAACCCTCTAAAGCTTGAATGCTATAATGAACTCATATGAAGTTCAAACGAATACGCAAAAACGAATACGGAGTGGTAATCGCGGGTCGCACGCGTTGTAGTTGGCATACATGAAATAAAATTACAATGACATCTACAACTCGTGACGCTTGCGGTTTTCAGACAGCGATTTTTTTTATGATCTCGATTGCTTCCTCAATATTTTCCCGACTTATATCTAAATGCGTAACCGCTCTAAATCGATTTTCACCCACGTGCGAGAAACGTAATCCGTGCTGAATACAAGCATGATTGAATTGCGTCGAAGTCATATTTTTTCCCTTCCAATGGAAAAAAACCATGTTGGTGGAAGGAGGATTATTTTCTACCTCGATCGCTGAAATTTCATTGCTTAAGCGTAGCGCTAAGCGTTCTGCATTCGTATGATCTTCATGAAGTCGTTCTACATTATTCTGCAAAGCATAAATACCCGCTGCGGCCAAAATACCACTTTGGCGTAGTGCACCACCCATCAATTGTTTTAAACGGCGGACTTCTTCATAGCGCTCTTTTGGAAAAGCGAGAATTGCACCGAGTGGACAACCTAAACCTTTCGATAAACAAATCGTCGCTGTATCAAAACGTGAAGCAAGTTGGCTTGCAGATTGTTTTGATTTAATCACGGCATTAAAAAGTCGTGATCCATCCAGATGCGTTTTTAAGTTTAATTCTTTTGCTGCGAGCAATACAGCATCCAGTTGTTCCATGCTCCAGGCAATTCCACCACCCATATTCGTTGTGTTTTCTACACTGAGTAATTTGGAACGTGGATAATGTGGGCCTTTAGTCCAGCGATATTTCATGCGTACATCACTGCCGGAAAAAATTCCTGTCGCACTCGCAATCGGTCGACACATGACAGCTGCATGAACGGCGGGGCCACCGGTTTCAGCCAGAAATAAATGGCAATTCTCAGCGGCAATTAATTCATCACCCCGTTCACACAATAATCGAATGGCAATTTCATTCGCCATCGTCGCAGAAGGAAAAAACAATGCGGCGGAATGACCCAATAATTCCGCCATCATTTCTTCCAATTGACGGGTTGTCGGATCTTCGCCTTTTTGTTCATCACCCACTTCGGCAGCCAGCATGGCTTTTTTCATAGCGATACTGGGACGAGTGACGGTGTCGCTGAATAAATCAATCCCTTTAAACACGGCAAAATGCTCCATCATGTCACTAAGGCGCGTAATGATTCGGCAACGAGTCCGGGTTGGAATTCAATAATCTGATATTCAGCCACGCCTGCTTTACAATAAGGATCATTCGCAAGTATTTTTTTAAATTCATCGATCGTCATATCCTTTGCCAAAATCACAGCACCCGTTGCTGGATTTTGTCTGCCTGCGAGTAATAATTTATGCGTGGCTACTAAGGATGATTTTATATATTCAATGTGTTCAGCACGATGTACATCAACTTCAGATAATGCTTTAGTATAATTTGAGATTGCAATTAACATGATGTTCCTCCTATCTAATAACACTTTCAGTTGCTAATTTTTCTTCTATAAAAGATGCAAATATTCGATGAACCACGGTTGTAGGATGAATTTCATCCCAAAAAATATGCATATCAGGATTCGTGCAAGGTAAGACACCGAGTGCTTGTAAACGGCCAACTTTGTAAGCTTCCGCGAGAGACGGTGAATTTAAGATGTATTGTGTCATCGCATGAATATCTTGTTTCGGTTTTAAATTTTGCAAAACGCTATTTAATTTATCTTCATCAGCGTATTTGAGTGTATAATCACCGGTCCAGCACGATGTCGTTGCATCCGTTAAGTGTGTATTATATTTTTGATTATATTTATCCAAATTAGTAATCAGATCATTGAAGAATTCATATATGCTAATGAAATTGAATGTCAAATTAGGATATTGAGATTTTAATACATCAAGAGAATGCATTAATTTGTCATGATGTAGACGACTCACACTCGCCAAACGTGAACTTTGCGTCGGATCTTTAAGGATGCGTGGTGTTTTTGATAAATCAGGAACATCAAGAATTAAAAAATGTTGTGCCCCATTGTTAATGAGTTTTTTGATGTCAACATTCAATTTATTAACCACATCATCCGTCAGTGAATTCACATCCTGAATTTTTTCACTATCATAATCATTTGCGCCCATCATGATAACAAACAATGTGTCTGCTCTATTTTTTGGGGAGCTATGGTAAGGCATGAGATAGTCGTCAATTTCTTCAGAAAGAGAAACAGGCAAACAGCCTTTCCAAGGCGCGCGCAAAACGACCGTAGCGCCACCTACCGCATAATTATCATAATTGATTTTAAAAGTATCGCGATAATAATCGCCTAAATAATCCGTCCAGACTTTATTATTAGAAAATCGTCCCTGAAAATAGGGTGGATCTTTCGGCATAATATGAGAATCATATTTATAAAGATTTCCAGTATCAGTTAGGCTATCGCCAAAAAAAATAATTTTATTAATGGGGTTTGCAAAAACACTGGTACAGCAAAATAGGGCTAATAACAAAATCCACTTTTTCATAAATTTTTCCATTCAATTAAGAAGAGGCTTGGTATTGTAACGAAGTGAGTGTAGGCTGTCACATTATTTATCTTTAATAATTTCCGGAAGGCCCTGCTGATATAACTCACGCTCTTCAGGTGTTAATTGCGTGTATTCATCCTGTGTCAATACAAGCGGAAGCAGCGGTGTCATGGAAGCAATATCAATATAATATTGGCAACGGGCTTCAATATTTTCACGATAATACGCACCACCATAACCAATAAATCGCGTTACCAAATCATACACGGCAAGATCATTCAAACCATCGCCAATATAGCCAACTTGCGCATGTTTTTCCGTTAAGTAAGTAACAATTTTGCGTTTACCATCACTGTGTGTGAGGGGAGAATTTTTTTCAAAATCGACAAATCGACCTTGTGAATCAAATTGAATACCCACTGCAAAAATATTTTTAGCAGGGACATGTAACGCTTCTCCAAAAATAGACACTGCGGGAAATAGACCCGCAGAAATAATATAAATTTCTTTGCCCAAACGCTGCAGCAATTGAATCACCACATCAGCATCTTTTGTTAAATGCTTAATATATTCTTGGCCCAGCGCAACGACTTGTTCTTTTGTGGGCAATACCAGCTGAAGTCTTTGCTGATAAAGTAAAGGATTGATTCCCGTTTTACCCATCGCCTCTGCGGTTAATTCACGTACCAGGGCACCTTTACCATTTTTTTCGGCTAATTCATCAATGCCTTCAATGGTACTCAACGTTCCATCGCAATCGAAGATAATTGCATCTAATGGGGTTTTCAATTGCCAACTTGGTGGTAACATAGGTTCCTTCCTTTTTTCCCAAGTTTAACTGATGTTGTCGTAATGTAAAGGAGTGTCAATGTATAAAATTAAAATGATAAATTCCATTTCACCGGTCGGATTAAAATTATTGCCGCCCGCTTTATATGAAATCACAACAGATGAAAAGGACCCCGATGCCATTTTAGTTCGTTCTGAAGATATGCATAACATGGCATTTTCACCCTCTGTGAAATTAGTCGGTCGCGCAGGTGCTGGCGTGAATACGATTCCCGTCGCAAAATTAACCGAGTTAGGTATTCCAGTATTGAACACACCGGGCGCAAATGCCAATGCCGTTAAAGAATTAGTACTTGCTGGGATGTTGCTGGCGAGTCGAAATATTTTTCATGCTTGGGATTATGTGCGCAATTTGACATGCAAAGATGATGCTATGCTCAATGAGCAAATTGAACAAGATAAAAAACAATTCAGCGGCTTTGAGTTGATGGGAAAAACATTAGGCGTCATTGGTTTGGGTAGCATTGGTGTCAAAGTGGCAAATGCGGCATTAAATTTAGGTATGCGTGTCATCGGTTATGATCCCACTATCACCGTCAGTCGTGCGTGGGAATTGTCATCCGATGTAAAACAGGCAGCGAGTTTTGAACATTTATTGCGAGAAGCCGATTTTATCAGTTTGCATGTTCCCTTAAATGAATATACCAAGAATATGTTAAGTTATCCTGAATTGGGTCTCATGAAAAAAGGCGTCGTGTTACTTAATTTGTCGCGCGCGGGAATTGTCGATAATAAAGCATTACTGGATGCAATCAATGAAAATAAAGTATTTACCTATATCAGTGACTTTCCTGCGGTGTCTTTAAAACATTCGCCGCGTGTGATCACGTTGCCGCATTTGGGTGCTTCCACAAAACAAGCCGAAGAAAATTGTGCTGTGATGATAGCAAAGCAAGTTCGTGATTTTTTGGAGGCAGGCACCATTACCCATTCCGTCAATTTTCCAACCATTGAAATGCCACCCAATGCTTCAACAATTCGATTGGCAATTATCAATGCGAATATTCCGAATATGGTGGCACAGATTTCTTCAAAATTGGCGAGCAAAAAAATTAATATTGTGAGCTTAATGAATAAATCACAGGACCAAATTGCTTACACATTAATTGATGTCAATGCGAATATCGATCAATCATTGCTAGATGATATTCGCCATATTGAAGGTATTATTCGTGTTAGGAATATTTTCTGATTTTCGATCCTAACAATGGGTTGTTGACGCTCATACTGTTATATACTGTGGCGGTGGCAATGCTTTCGTCAGGGTTAGAGGGGGGGGAGATGGAAGCATTAAATTGAGGCGCATTATTTTTATTTTCTTTGAAAAACGCTTTAACCCTTAAAGCTGACTCTCCAAAAGCTACAGTAGCTCCTAAAGTTTTGGTCAGAGTACATGCAATTCTGCTAGTAGAAAGTTTTTCGGGAACAGGTATCTCCTTTTTTGCATTATTATTAGCCTCTTTAGCAGCATTAATAACATTGTTAGCATTTATACGTACTACAAAAAAGTCCACTAAAGAGCCTAGCAAAGCGCCTGCTGCTCTCCCTACAATACTCCAACCAATCGTAATGCCAGCAGCTTTTGCTATACTCCCAAAAGTAATAGCGGCTAAGGGAGTGACACCTGGTATAGGAATGGGCAATGTCACAATAAAACCTGCTATACAAACTCCCGTAACAACAAGTGCTCCAATACGTCCCAAACCAGTCATGGCAGTATATCGTTTACCCTGAATATCGCCTTCTTTAGAACGAAAATTATAAAAATAGGCGAGGGGAGAGCGTGATTTTGGTTTATTAGAGCCTGGTTCCGGTTTATTAGAGTCATACCAGGATTTAAAAAAATCATATCCACCTTTTACGAATCCCACTAACGCATCAACTGGCGCTAATACGACTCCTGTCAGTAGGGATCTCAGGGCAAGTATAAAACCATTTTCTTTTTTGCGTGACTGCATATATCCACCTCGTTTTAATGGTCAAAAATATATCACTAAAATATTAAATTAATCTTAAAGCTTCTATCTTCTAAACTGAGCGGAGATATAAAAAGTTATGAAAATCAGAATCTTGTAAGTAAACTCAAATTTTTTTATCATATAATATATTTAATTAATTTTACGTATCTGACAAAACGGATTATATTGGTTATCCAAAATAAAGAGGATGGCCATGAAAACACAAAAAGAAGGGTTAACAACGATTGCCTTAGTTCTTTTAATGACAGGGGCGATTGATAGTGTCCGTAATTTACCGGCGACTTCTTTGTTTGGCAGTTCGCTTATTTTCTTCTTTATTTTATCGGCGATTGTTTTTTTAATTCCAGCGGCGCTAGTATCCGCACAATTATCGTCAGCCAGTGCGGAAAAAGGCGGAATTTATCATTGGACCCATGCTGCCTTTGGCGAAAAAGCGGCATTTTTTTCAGTATGGTTGCAATGGATTAATACGATGGTTTGGTTCCCAACGATATTATCTTTTATTGCAGGTACGGCAACTTATTTTCTGGATCCTGCGCTTGCGCAAAATAAATTGTATTTAGTTTCTGTGATACTTTCAGTTTTTTGGTCATTGACTTTTATACATTTAAAAGGCGTGCATACTTCTGCGAAATTCGCAAATATTTGTTCTGTGATTGGAATCGTGATACCGATTGGATTAATTATTACTTTAGCAGTGCTATGGATATTGCTGGGTAAACCATTACAAATTCATTTTACTTTTGCAAATGTATTTCCTAATTTGTCGCAAACGGACAATTGGATTTCTTTAACTGCCATTATGACATCGTTTCTTGGTATTGAGTTAGCGATGGTGCATGTGAAAGAAGTGCATCAGCCACAAAAAACGTTTCCAGAAGCGTTGGGATTATCCGTGTTGGTGATTTTGGGCACGATGATCATGGGTTCTCTCGCCATCGCATTGGTATTACCTAAAGATAAAATTAATTTAGTTTCCGGTGTCATGCAGGCATTTACAAATTTCTTTGCTGCATATCACATGACATGGTTGATTCCCGTGATTACAGCGATGTTATTAATCGGCAGCCTCGGTAACATGACGAGTTGGATTATTTCGCCTGCGAAAGGATTGTTGCAAGCGGCTGAAAGTGGATATTTGCCCGCATTTATGACAAAGAAAAACAAACAAGGTGTAGCGGCTCATTTGCTGGTGACGCAAGCTTTGTTGGTTACCCTAATTTGTCTCGCATTTTTATTGATGCCGAGCGTCAATGGTTCTTATTGGTTATTGACTGCATTAAGTACTCAACTTTATATGTTAATGTACGTGATGATGTTTGTTGCAGCATTTTATTTAAAAAATAAAAATAAATTATCGACGAGCGCATTCACACTTCCAGGTGGAAAAGCAGGCATGGGGTCAGTGTGTTTACTTGGATTACTTGGCTGTTTGATCACACTTGCTGTTGGATTTATTCCACCCGCGGGTATTAATATCGGCAGTGCGTTACATTATGAAACTGTGTTTTGCGGTGGAATTGCTATTATGATTTTGCCCGTGTTGTTTTTTTATTTATACAAAAATAAAACACAGAAAACTGCAAATCTTCTGGGACAAGTCACTGCATAAAATTTTCTTATTGTAATTTTTTCACAATGAGATACATAATGGCTACTCGAAAATTTTATTTTAACCATGGAGGGTAAGAATGAGTCGTCATTTTTTTGCATTCAGTATTATTTCATTAGCGGGCGGATCATCTGTTTTTGCTGCAACACCGGTCAATCTTAGAGATATGTCTCAATCATTATTGCAAGCTAACGTTTCCGATCAAACGAGTTCAATGAAAGAAATAAGTCGAGATGTTGATTTTAATCAGACAACGCATATTCGACTGCAACAAAATTATTTAGGTTACCCAGTCTGGGGTGCCGATGCAGTTCAACATATTACAAAGAATCATTCTGCTGGGAATCTGGCTGCAAATTCGGGCAAATCCATGAATGGCATAATTTATAAAGGATTAAATGAAGATTTAGCAAATCCACCTGCTTATCTCTTCAAAGCCGCTCAAGCAAACAGAGCGCTGCAACAAGCTATCGATTTGCATCAGAAAAAAACGGGAATTAAACAATTTGATTCCAATGATGCAAAAAAGAATTTAATGATTTATGTCGACAAGAATAATAAAGCGCACTGGGCTTTTTTAGTGAGCTTCTTATCAGCATCAGCAGATGGTTTACCTGCATTACCGACTTATATTCTTGATGCTAAAACGCTAGAGAGTTATGAGGATTGGAATGACGCGCAAACATTGGATGATGTACCTGCGGGTGGTTTTGGCGGGAATCAAAAAACCGGAAAAGTAATTTATGATGGTGCGACAGGGGATTATCCTGCTTTGAGTATGCAGCGTGATGCTGGAAAAAATCTTTGTTACATGCAAAATGCGGGTGTCTCAGTATTAGATGCGAATAAAACATTTCGCTTGTTTGAAGCACCTGTTGAACAATTCAAATGTGTCAAGCCAGATGAACAGCATGACAAACTTTATTGGGATGCTGATCAAGATACCGTTAAAGGTGCCTTTTCGCCTGCTAACGATGCATTGTATATTGGCCAAGTGATTCAAGAGATGTATCAGAAATGGTATGGCATTCCTGCCTTGTCAAACATGGGTAAGCCGATGCTGCTGAAAATGAATGTTCATGCACGCACTCTCTTCGGTCAGCCTATGGATAATGCGATGTTTATCAACAGAAATAGTGAAATGTATTTTGGCGATGGCGCTACGATGTTTTATCCACTGACTTCATTGGGTGTGGGTGCGCATGAAATTAGTCACGGTTTTACAGCGCAGCATTCTAATTTGAAATATGATCAACAGTCAGGCGGGTTGAATGAATCCTTCTCTGATATGGCTGCACAAGCTGCGGAGTTTTATTCGATAGGAAAAAATTCCTGGGAAATTGGCCCTGAAATTGTGAGAGGATCGGGTGCACTGCGTTATATGTCTGATCCTACGAAAGATGGTCATTCGATCGCGAATGTGAAGGATTATAAATCGAATTTAAATGTTCACTATAGCAGCGGTATTTTCAATAAAGTCTTTTACCTTATTGGTTCAGCGCAATCAAAAGGCTGGGATACTCATAAAGCATTTGATGTGATGGTCCAAGCAAATATGCATTATTGGACAGCGACCAGCACATTCGCTGAAGCAGCATGTGGTGTCATCAGTGCAACGAAAGATTATAAATACGATGTCAGTGCGGTAATGGATGCGATGCATGATGTTGGAATTGATGTCAGTCATTGTTAATAAAAATCTCCCTTCTCCCGGCAACGGGAGAAGGGCAGGGGATGAGGGTGCGGAAAATCTGCAACGATCCTACCCCATAAGAGCAATCTGTTCATTCAAATTATTCAACTGCTCTTGCCAATAATGTGCGGTGTTAAACCAAGGAAAATTTAATGGGAATGCAGGATCTTCCCAGCGTTTTGCGAGCCAAGCAGAATATTGCAGCATGCGTAAAGTACGCAACGCTTCAATCAAACGAAGTTCGCGAAAATTAAAATCATGGAATTCACAATAACCTTCCAAAATATAATCCAATTGTATTCTCATTTGCATTGAATCGCCCGATAACAACATCCAAAGATCTTGAATGGCGGGTCCCATCATGCAATCATCCAAATCAACAATGTGTGGGCCCGTATCTTTCCATAAAACATTGCCGGTATGACAATCACCATGTAAGCGTATAAAATTTATTGAACCGACTTCTTTAAAAGTATTTTCAATCAGCTGGATTACCGTTTCAGTTATCTTACAAAAATTATTTTTTAAGTAAGACGGAATAAAATTATGTTCAATTAAATATTGACAAGGATGTATTCCATATTGCTCTAAACTTAAGGTACTACGATGAGAAAATGGTTTGCATGCACCAATAGCATGTAAGCGACTGATAAAACGTCCCATCCATTCCAGTTGTTCTAAATTATCCAACTCTAAAGCGCGACCGCCTTGACGTGGAAAAAGTGCAAAGCGAAAATTTTTGTAATAATGCAGTGTTTCTTCATTACTAACGAGCGGCGCGACGACGGGAATTTCATGCGAGAGTAATTCAGAGGCAAATTGATGCTCTTCTAAGATTGCTTTATTGCTCCAGCGATGGGGACGATAAAATTTTGCAATGATGGGTTGGTCATCCTCAATGCCAACTTGATAAACGCGATTTTCATAACTATTCAAGGCCAGCAAACTGCCCGAACAACGAAAACCAACACTCTCTACAGCATCGAGAATAACATCGGGATCTAAGCCCGCATAAGGTGTAAGGTGATTGATATCCAATGCTGTCTCTTAATGGCGTGAAAATGGCTGTATCATATCGGAGTTCAGATAAAAATGCAGCTGTACTTGATTGAAAATTGTCTGATACACTATAAAAGTCGCTGCGGAATGCGATGATTTTTTTATCCCATTGCAGCATGTTTTCCAACTTGAAGAAGGTGTGTGGCTATGTCAGCACAAGAAACTGGAACTGTTAAGTGGTTTAACAATAC
>CAYRUP010000007.1:0-30947 GCA_964427485.1 uncultured Coxiellaceae bacterium
CGAAGGATCGCCTTATTATAATTTGGTGATCCTTCGCTGCGCTCAGGATGACATTGCCTATGTCCGTTGGGCACTTTCCCCTGCTGGGAAGGCTTTCTAAGCAGGATTTTTACCAACGATAAATATAGCGCTTTCTTTTGCTGAAACCGCTATGATTTGGTTTTTTTATTGATATAGAGCAAATATCCGGACTGACTGTGTTCAAAAAGTGCAATATGTGCTTGGCGATCAGGGAATATATGCTTATCATATAATTGTCAATAGAGAAAAATAATGAATCATAAACAAATGGAAATCAGAACCGGCATGATGGAAGAAAACCAGCAACAATCAACGAGTGGCCTTGGCACACGCTTAAAAAAAGCGCGTGAATCACTGCATTTATCACTCAAAGATGCGGCAGTGCGACTGCATTTGGGCCCAAGCATGATCCAAATTATCGAAAGCGAAGATTTTAAGAAAGCCCCACCACCCATGTTTATGCGTGGTTATTTGCGTTCTTACGCTAAGCTACTCAATGTAGATGTGACTGATGATGAAATTAATTTAGCATTCCGCCAATCCGGTGTTGATCTTGAACCCAAAGCAACTCTTTCTCCTCTATTGCAAACTGAAACACTCGAAAATACCGATCGTTATGTGCATATAATCACGATGCTGGTGATGGCTATTTCGCTCGTTTTAGTTGGAATTTGGTGGAAATCCCACGCCTCCTCTGATGCCTTGCGTACAGCGACACAAAATCCACCGATCACGGAACCAGCGCCTCAACCTGCCATTGCAACGAACACAGCACCACCCACTGTTGCTCCTGCTACAGCAGCAGCAGAACCGGCAACTGCGCCTCCTGCAGATGAGACACCCGCGCTACCTGCCGCAACAAATAACACCGTAGCAACGACGACAACGCCTCCAACTGCTGTCCCGAATCCAACTGTACCTGCCAATACAGCGCCGGCTGAAAATACAACCCCTTCTCAGCCCGCAACTGTCGCAGCAGCACCAACAGCTCCTGCAGCTCCTGCAAACGGACCAGAACAACCTGCAATTGCCAATACTGGCCCTGTTGCACCGACGGCGACTGCACCGGAAACAGTCACGGCTGAGCCAGGCTTGCTACCACTCACGCCAGGTGCCTTAGCAAACGCAGCTCCAGTAGAACCTACTCCTGATTCCGATCAGCCCCATAAAAAACGCGGGCGTCGACATGCTGCAGACTTTGATAACAGAGTGTCTGGCATGGCTATGGCATTACCGGAGCCGGGCCTCTAAAATACATTCCGCATTAAATAACAAGCAAAAGGTACATAACGTGGCTAACCCTATTCAAGCTATTCGCGGCATGAATGATATTTTGCCGAAAGAAACCAGTGTGTGGCAATTCGTTGAAAATACTTTACGTCAAGTGCTGCAAAGTTACGGTTATCAGGAAATCCGTTTTCCTATTGTTGAAAAAACGGAATTATTTAAACGTTCCATCGGTGAAGCAACCGATATCGTCGAAAAAGAAATGTATACCTTTCTTGATCGTAACAATGATAGCTTGACGCTTCGTCCTGAAGGCACAGCCTGCTGTGTACGCGCGGGGATTGAACATGGTTTGTTATACAATCAAGTACAGCGTTTGTGGTATATGGGACCTTATTTTCGTCATGAACGCCCTCAGAAAGGCCGTTACCGTCAATTTTATCAATGCGGCGCAGAAGTATTTGGTATTGATACACCGGATGCAGATGCTGAATTGATATTATTAGCCGCAAAAATCCTCGAAAAATTGGGTTTAAAACCCTATGTCAAGTTGGAATTAAATTCACTGGGTGGAACGGAGGCACGCGCCATTTATCGCGATGAACTTGTTCACTATCTGTCAAAACACAAGGACCAATTAGATGAAGACAGCAAACGCCGTCTTACAACAAATCCTTTACGCATTTTGGATAGTAAAAATCCGGAGGTTCAGGCGCTTTTGCAAACAGCGCCAAAACTGAATGATTATCTGGATGCCGAATCGCGCGACCACTTCATAGCAGTACAAAATTATTTAACCGCAGCGGGCATACCATTTACGCTCAATCCGCGTCTTGTGCGTGGTTTGGATTATTATACAAAAACCGTCTTTGAGTGGAGCACAACCGAACTTGGCGCTCAAGGTGCTGTGTGCTCAGGCGGACGCTATGACAATCTCGTGGAACAATTGGGCGGCAAGGCTACGCCTGCACTTGGATTTGGAATTGGCTTGGATCGCATCGTATTATTATTCCAACAAGTTCAAACAGAATTACCGTCGCATACGCCGCATATTTATTTTCTTTCGGATGGCAAAATAGCTTTTCAACGCGCTCTCGCGCTTGCGGATGTTTTACGGGATAAAATCCCAGAATTGCGCATCCTGTTACATTGCGGTGGCGGCAGTTTAAAAAATCAATTTAAAAAAGCCGATAAAAGTGGCGCAAGATTGGCTCTTATTTTAGGGGAGCAAGAATTACAATCGAATGCAGTTGCGGTCAAATTTTTACGGGAAGAATCACCACAAGCTTTGGTCAAACAGGCGGATTTAATCGAATTTGTCCGAAATATTGAAAAGCTCCCTACGCCGTAGGTCACGACGTGCTATTTGCAATACCATAATGAACGTAAATCGTAATAGCCGGTGATATTTTCAAAATCCTTTGATTTTCATCGATAATAACGGCTTTCACCTGATGAATTCCTCGGTCGGGATGTCCTATGTCAATTTGTGTTTTTTCAGAAGGATTGCCGACAGGTTTATTATCCACAAAAATTTGAATTTTGTCGCCCGTTTGCAACTTAGGTTCTGTCGCTAAAATAATCATAATATTCGGCTGATTGTGAATCGTTTCTTCGTTCAATGGCGAAGTAATTTCAAAAACTTTATACGGTTTTTTTTGTTCACTTGTAGCAAGAACGGCTACTTTATTATTTTCTACAACAGATGCCGGAGCGGGTGGGATATCGTGAATCGGAGGTGAAGCGATTTCTACTTTCTGTGCATCTCTATCAGGAGTGTCAGTATAAGTGACATTGCCATTTTTATCAGTCAGCATATAAATATCAGCAAATGCCAATTTAACCAACATAAGACAAATGAATAACAATATGTACTTCATATATTATTCCATAATCACGCCTGAATAATAAGGATCAATTCCCCCTACCCTCGAAACTAAACGCAAAGATTGAGCCGTATTTCTTCTATCTGTCCAAGAAACTGTGACATCCAGGGTTTTATAATCTGGACTCGTGGCAGTCGTAATGGTCCAACTAAGTGAATAAGTCGTATTGAGTACGGTACTTGTTGATGTGCTAGAAGCAATAGACGCGTAGGAGTTCGCTCCCGTTAAACTCACAAAATCGCGTAACGTTTCTAATTGTTTAGTGGCTAAAGCCAGCGCCGTTTGTTGTTGTGAGGTCACATTATTTGAATAAGCTAAATTATTTTGAAAATAAATCAACGAACTGACACTAATAGCAATAATTAAAAATGTTGCTAAGACTTCAATGATCCCTTGTCCATTCATTTTTTTCATTTAAAAATCCATCCAACTTCCTGGAACTTTAGCATAATAACCAATATTTTGTTGGATAGCGGTCAATGCGGCTTGGTTGAATGTTAATTTTGCACTACCCGCTAAACTTAAACTACCCGCATTAACAAATGCGCCTATCACATTACTACTACCCAGCGCATCCGTTTGTGTACCTTGCATAACATAGACTAATCCATAAATAGTCGCAGTGCCTGATAAACGTAGATTACCATTCACAATCATTATCACAGGTTGGGTAGGTGACCCAATTATCGTAGTGCCATCAATTTTGGCTTCACCGCCTGTTTGATCTATCCAAATAATGGAATTCGTTTTTCCATTCAGCGCGCTGTTATAATTGGTGTCAGAACTATTCGTATAATAATTAGTGACGTTATTTTTAAACGTAGTTTCATTCACTCCAAAATAGCTGGCAAAAAGTTGGCTTTCTGTTTCACCGGAAAGAGTAGAATTATTTTGCGAGACATCGGTAGATAAACTGGCTGCTGTTGACGTAATTAATGGGTTACTCGTCGTCGTATTAGCGGCCCCTTGAATCGTAATAGTGGAGCCCGAAGTAATATTATGGGTACTCGTAAGATTAATGACTTGCGAACTTCCGGATAAAGAGACAGCGCCTTTAGCTACCAAAGGAGATGTGGGAGTCGTTATTAAATAAGAATCATATTGAACTAACTGACTCATCGTCTGCACAGAAGAACTATCATCACTCGTGCCGGTAACGGTAATTTTTATCAAATTGTAATTATTGGCGATTGGATTCGTATAACCGATGGTAAATTTACTGCTAATAGCTAAAACAACATTTTGCGTATTGACACTCACATAAGCGGCAAGAAAACCGCTTATTGGATTCGCTAAAATGGCTGTTCGATTTTTTGTTAAATAAGGAACAGCATATTCAAGACCCGCTTCCGCTGCTTCATAGGCTTGCAAATAACGATAAGTATTCGTCGTTATTTTTTGTTGCATGATGGCATAGCTTGCCGCGAATAAAATAATTAAAGTCAGTAACGATAATAAGATGACCGACATTAATAAAGTAGCCGCCCCTTTTTGATGTCTTTTACCTCTACATTTATGGGACAAATTTGTCATTGCGGATTCTCACATGGGCAGTTATGGTTTTAGTAATCGTTGAGTCACTGACTAATTGACCGGTAATCGATATATCAACGCTTCTAACCAGCAGAGACGAAGCATTGACTGACACGGATTGTTGATTCAGAGTGAAGCTTAAATCGGTAATGGTAATAATCGATGTATCCGTTACATTTTCCCAAGCACTCGCGGAAGCTGTGCAAGCATACGTAGCACCGGGTGGACGAATTTGGATAGCACCCCCATTTAATCGAATACCATAACGTTCATCATCATAAGAAGAAGATAGGGTAGGTAACGTACCATTTTTGTCGTGATCATAGGAAAATAAAATGCAATTGGTACCTGAAAGAGTGATATCGGTACCTGACGCCATGAATGGGTTATTATTTTGGGTAGTCCCTATGTCATTTTGCGCATTTGCCCAGTATCCCGCGCGTCTAATTTCACTCGTCATCATTTGCATCGCAGCTTGTAACTCTTCATTCAACTGCGAAATATCCAGCATTTTGCGATGATGCTCTAAATTCGCAAGGAAAATTGTAATCAAGCCAGCGAACAAAATTGCATTAATCACTAATGCAATCAGAACTTCAACTAAGGTAAATCCAGCAAATTTTTTATTACTTAAATTTATGTGCATGATGGATACCCGCTAATTGTAGAAGAACAAACTAATAAGCTTCCCAAACGATTCACTTTAATACTTAATGCCTTACTTTGGCCATACACGGTAAATGTCAGAGTCGAGCTCGTATCTGCTGCGCCATGTGTACCTTCAAAATAGACCGCATGATTATTCGCTCCCGCTGAAGAAAAGCTTAAATCTTGTGTTTGAGGCGTAGCGTAGCTACCCAAAGAACAACTATTTGTTACCGTACAATCGCAGGTTGCACCCAAATTGACTCCGTAACACCAATTATCGCCTGTCTGAAATTCCACATATACCGTATTATTGTTCTTTATCGCTTCGCTTTTAGCATATTGCATTACATAATAAAGATTCTGGGTCGTGGTGACTAAATGGTACTGTTGATAAAGTTCAATAAAACTAGGAGCCGAAGCAAGCGTAAGAATGCTAAGGATAGCCAGCACCGTCATGAGCTGGATAAAACTGAAGCCATAAAATATTCTAATCCCTAGCAAGAAATAGTGCTCCATGTAATACTACAATCATGAGTCTTACAAATTGATTTTCCTGCTTTTGATTGAGATAGTCAATCAAAGCACGTAAGGAGGGATCCTTGCTAGAACGTTTTAAGGAATGGTGGAGTACACAAACTTTTAATCATAAAATATTAGGTTTAGATATTGGCTTGGATGCCATTAAACTCGTGCAGCTCAAATTAAACAATTCAAATTATGCAGTTGAGCACATAGCGACAATCCCTCTGCCGGCAGACAGTATCACTAAAGATGGCATAAAAAACCCTGAAACCATTGGCTCCATTCTCAAAGATTATCTTAACGAATTGAATATCAATACCAAAAATGTCGCCATTGCCATACCCCGATCTTCTGCCATTATTAAAGACATTACTGTCGATAAGCGATTAACGGAAGCTGAGATTGAATCGCGGGTTTGGATTGAAGCGAATCGGCATTTCCCAGAGTTAGTCGGAGAAATTTATCTTGATTTTGTGCTGACGGGCCCCGCAGCAAATGATTCAGCACAATCGAACATCATGCTGGTGGCTTGCCGGAAGGATCAAGTCAAACAATACTTTGATGTGTTGAATTTAGCGGGATTGACTCTCAAAGTAATCGATGTGAATTCTTACGCATTAGATCGTGCATTAAAGCGTATGTTGCAAAATACTTCACAAAGTGACGTAGTGGGCTTACTTAATTTGAATTTATCGCTGAGTAGTTTCATCGTAGGTAGTCAAACCGAATTAATTTACACCTTAGATCAAAGCTATGATGGTGCACGTCTCATCAATCAAGTGAATGACTATTTAGCAAAAAATACGACGGCGAATGATGATAATGCCTATTTCCAGGTATTAAAAGATAATTTGATATCACACCTGCGCCATACAATGCATTTTTTCTATTCGAGTCGACCTCATGTCACTATTCAAAAATTTTATTTATCGGGTGATTGTAGTAACGTGCCGCATCTTGCGCAATTTATCCAACAAGAAATTAGCATAGAAACAACACTCGCTAATCCATTTTTAAATATAGAACCGATCGATTCGGTAGAAAAAAATGCAATTGAAAAATCGTCTGCAATTTTTATGCTAAGCACAGGACTTGCTTTAAGTCACACTCACATAAAAGATAAAATGGCGGTAGTATGACGACGCAAATAAATTTATTACCCTGGCGCGAACAAGCGCGTTACTTAAAAAAAGTGAGATTATTATTAACGTTGGGTGCTTTTGTTATTTTAACTTTACTGTTAGTTGTCATTATTCATTTATTTTATAAAAATGCAATTAGCTATCAACAACAACGCAATACACTATTAAATAACAAAATCAGCCAAAGCCAACAATTATTTACTGAATTAGAAAAAATGAAAATCGAACAAGATTTAATTCGCAAAAAAATTACGTTTTTAATTAGCTTGCAAGACAATAGTTTTCGAGCCGTTCGATTATTTAATGAGATACCCAAAATAATTCCGTCTAATATTACGTTAGTCAAACTACAACGCAACCAAGATATTATTATTTTGCAAGGAATTGCCTATTCAAATTTAGATATAACGGCGCTCATGAAAAAATTAACGCAATCTTCTATTTTAATTCAACCGGATTTAACTGAAATCACGACGAAAGATCTTCCGGAAGAAAATGAAAAAATGTTTGCATTGAAAATAGTACAAAAGGGATAAATTTAAATGTTTAATTATAACTTAAATAATATCCATGAATGGCCAATGCCCGCCAAAGCTTTTATTATTGGTTTGAGCTGTGCAATCGTGTTTTATCTCGCATATTATTTTGATTTTACCAAACTTAATAAACAATTAGCGCTGGAACAAACACAAGAAACCGATCTTAAATTACAATTAGAAATGCTTTATCAAAATCAAGCTAAGCTTAATCAACATGTTTTACAAAATGATGAGTTAAAAAAAATATTGAATGAATGGCAAAGTAAATTAGTAAAACAAGCCACCTTACCTGAATTGTTGAATGAAATTTTAAAAGCAGGCGCCGCGAGTGGCGTGCAATTTACTTTATTTAACCCTGAAAAAGAAGAGAACGAATCGGAATATATAAAAACGCCAATTAAAATTGTCGCGACAAGTAATTATCATCAAATCGCCAATTTTGTCAGTCGTGTAGCAAATATTATGCCCATTGTCGTCGTGGATGATATCACCATTTCGAAACCCATGAGCACCACTACCGGTTTATTAGCTAATCAGTTGACTGCCGAACTGATGTTAGATATTTATAGTTTGAAGGGAATGATTAAAAATGATGGCAAAAAATAAGCTTTTTTTTATCGTTTTGCTAAGCTGTAGCCTAGTTGCTTGCCAAAAGCATAGCAAATTGCTGGAGCTCGATAATCAAATGGAACAATTAAAAAACAAAATAAACAGTCAACAACCTAAAGCAACACCATTAGTTGTGCCAAAACCCATCCCTGCAGTTTATCAAGCTGAAAAATGGCGTGATCCTTTTGAACGACCGCAAACCACACAAGGTGCATTCAACAATGCGACTTCACTGAAAAATTTTCCTTTGGCTATGATAAATTTCATAGGCATTATTGAAAAAGACAATGTTATTTGGGGAATACTGCTCACGCCCGATAATCATACTTATAAAATTAAAGTGGGTGATATGGTAGGTAACCTCAATGGTAAAATTACCAGAATTGATGCTAAACAAATGGAAATCGTCGAAACAATAATGGACGATAAAAATCATATAACCCAACGATTGGTTACTTTGCCACTTAAGTGATGGGGTATCGAAATGATGACTAAAAATAAATTGCTTAAAATCATGTGGTTTTTTGGTTTGATTGCCATGATCACTTTAAATGCGCCGGGATCTTTGGCAATCAATGCGGATAATTTTAATGTTTATCCGCCGAAAAATAATTTAACGTTCTACTTTCAGCGCATCGATATTCGAGCCTTGTTACAATTAATCGCAAAAGACTCGGGCTTGAATTTTGTCATTGGTGACTCTGTTAAAGGTAATGTGACGCTCAATTTAAAAAATGTCACCTGGAAACAAGCGCTCGATGTGGTATTGCGATCCAGTGGTTTGGCATCGCGTCAATCGGGAAATGTTGTTTTTATTAGTACATTAGAAGAAATGACGAGCAATTCCCAGAAGCAAATGCAGTCTGCGCAAGACATAGAAAATTTAGCGCCATTAAATTCAATGGTTATTCAACTGAAATACACCAACGCCGCTGACTTAGCTAAAATTTTAAAAGGAAGTGATAGCACCCTACTCACGCCGCGAGGACAAGTCGTCGTCGATTCGCGCACCAATACGATTATCATTCGTGATACGCGAACAACGATTGCTGATCTTAGACGCACTATCCGGCGCTTAGATGTTCCTGCTAAACAAGTATTAATCGAAGCACGTATTGTTAACATGGATTGTACTTATGAAGAAGAAATTGGTGTCAAATTTGGTTTAAGCGATACAACGAACGTAGCAGGAACATTAAATGGCGCGAATCAATTAAGACAAGGTGCTTATCCGGCAGATATTACTCCTTTGAGCGACCGTTTAAATTTCGATGTGCCCGCGACGCGTTTATTTGATGGTGCAAGAGCAGGTAGTGTCGGTTTGGCATTAGCGCGTTTAGGTCCTGTATTATTAGATTTGGAATTATCCGCATTAGAAGGCGAACGTCATGCTGAAATTATTGCACGACCACGCGTCGTCACGTCTAATCAACAAAAAGCGACGATCCAAACAGGTGAAGAAATTCCTTATCAAGAAGCAACATCAAGCGGTGCGACTTCTGTGACATTTAAAAAAGCGGTTTTGAGTTTGACGATTGTGCCCCAAATTACACCTGACAATAAAATTGTTTTAAATATTCGCGCCACCGAAGATAGTCGTGGTGAGTCAATTACGGTAGGATCGACGACTGTTCCTGCGATCAATACACAAGAAGTCGAATCGAATATTCTTTTAAATAATAATGAAACGATTGTAGTAGGCGGTGTTTATAAACAAACAAAAACAAAAGTCATTGATCGCATCCCATTTTTTGGTTCATTGCCCGTTGTCGGCTATCTCTTTAGACACAAAGGCGAAACCGATGAGAAAAGAGAATTATTAATTTTTATTACTCCCAAAATTATTAATTCAACGAATAATATCAGTCCTGTTCGCGCAGCACTCCCTCCATTGTATAAGGTGTAATTGAATGTGTAAAAATAAAATCATCATCATGAGTCTCCTGCTATTGCTTTCAGCTTGTTCGACGCTCAAAAACTCGGATGACTCTGAAAATGAAAATAAACAAAAACAAAATAAATTAGCTGAAATTAATATTCAATTAGGTATAGCGTATTTAGAACGAAAAGATCCTGCACGCGCTAAACAAAAATTATTAAATGCGATTGATGAAGCACCGAATTTACCTGAAGTTTGGTATGCATTTGCTTATTATCAAGAAATGACGGGCGATAAAAAATTAGCAAATCACTATTATTTAAAATCGGTTGAATTGGCACCTTCTCGAGGTGATATTCAAAATAATTATGGCACTTATTTGTGTCGTTCGGGTCATTATCAAGCTGCTATAGCGCATTTCGAACAAGCGGTGCATGATGTGAATTATCTCGATATGGCATCCGCTTATGAAAACGCAGGTTTGTGTGCATTAAAGATTCCTAACAAAGTTTTAGCGAAAAAATATTTTAAATTAGCAGTCACAATGGATCCTAATCGCACGGGAGCAGCTCAACAATTAGCGAAATTAGCGCAAAAAGCATAAGGAAATCGTTTTATGGACATGAATGAATTATTACTGCTGTGCGTAAAAAAAACCGCTTCTGATTTACATTTATCGCCAGGAGAACCACCGATTTTGCGTTTGGATGGCGATTTACAACCTATCAAAGAAATTCCCCCTCTTGATGCGGATACAACGAAAAATTTGATTTATAGTATTATGACGCCTGAGCAACAAAAAGAATTTGAAAAAAATTGGGAATTAGATTTTGCGGTTGAATTAAAAGATATCTCACGTTTTAGGGTCAATGCATTTCGTCAATCCAAAGGTGTCGCCGCTGTTTTTAGAACCATTCCAGAAAAAGTGCCGACGCTGGATGATCTCAACATGCCTGAGGTTTTTAAAAATTTATTAGCTTTGCCAAATGGGGTTATATTGGTAACAGGTCCCACGGGATCAGGTAAAAGTACGACACTCGCTGCGATGATTGATCATATTAACGCAAATGAAGCGTGCCATATTATTACGATTGAAGATCCTATTGAGTTTACCCATCGCAATAAAAAATGTTTAATCAATCAGCGTCAAATTGGCAGAGACACGCATGATTTTTCTGCCGCTTTACGTTCCGCATTAAGAGAAGACCCTGATGTCATTTTGTTGGGCGAAATGCGCGACCTAGAAACGATTCGTTTAGCGTTAACGGCAGCCGAAACAGGACATTTAGTCGTAGCGACGTTGCATACGAGTTCCGCACCACGCGCAGTGACACGTATCGTCGATGTTTTCCCCGCCGGCGAAAAAAATATTATCCGAAATTTGTTATCCGAATCGTTGCAAGCGGTGATCTGCCAGACTTTAGTGAAAAAATCCACGGGCGGTCGAGTACCTGCATTTGAAATTATGTTAGGTACCAGTGCGATCCGAAATTTAATCCGGGAAGACAAAATTTCTCAAATGTATTCAGCTATCCAAACCGGTGGTGATAAAGGAATGTGCACATTAGACCAATACTTGCAATTATTGATCAATAGGCAAGAAATTGAACAATCTGTAGCGCGCGAAGTGGCTCTAAATAAAGAATTATTTCACTAATAACAATTTTAGCAAACTGTATAGTTTTTTAACAACGATTTGTTTTATAATAGATTTAGGATAATTCAAAGGAGGTATATTTTATGTCATGCGCCCTGAAAAAACAGCAAGGCTTTACCCTGATTGAATTGATGATCACCATTGCTATCGTAGGCATTTTAGCGGCAATTGCGATTCCCTCTTATCAAAATTACACGCGTCGTGCTTATTACAGTGAAATAGTCAGTGCTACCGCACCTTACAAAGTGGGTGTGACTGAATGTTTCCAAAAGACTGGCGCATTGGCAAATTGCGATGGAGGGGCGAACAACGTGCCTGCTAACATTACTACAGCAACAGGTGCAGTCGGCACAGCTTCGGTAACGGATGGTGTTATTACGATTACTCCCGTTGCACAAAACGGTATTCTCGCAGCGGATACCTATATATTAACGCCAACCGTAGTCAACAATACCTTAACGTGGGCTGCATCAGGTGGTGGTGTCACAGCAGGTTATGCAAGTTAATCGGCGTTATAAAATGGGAAGAATCTTTAGCGATACTTCCCATTTTTTTTGTCGGCATAACAAGGTCTGTCTAATATGGAAGAAACTCCAAATGTTCTTAGCGGCTTCGCATATTATTTAGCTGAACGAAAGCTTCTTAACAAAGAAGCGGCAATGAATGCCTTGCAACAAGCAAATCTCAATAAAATTTCCTATATTAATTTTCTCATTAAACAAAAATTATTAGATGAAAAGCAAATTGCTTGGACGGTCGCGGAATATTTTGGTTTTCCACTTTTTGAGATCAATGCTTTCGAAAAAACGTTAATTCCTCAAGAATATTTGAATATTCAGATTGTGAGAAAACGCTTAGCGTTGCCTTTGTTTAAAAAAAATGGCGTGATTTATCTCGCGATAACCGATCCCACCATTGAAAATCTTTATGAATTGCGCTTTTTAACAGGCATGGATGTGCGCTTTTTTATTGTCGAGTCAAGCAAGCTCAGCACTATTTTGGATGAATTATTAAATACCATGATTTTGTCTGAGATGAGCACGTTAGGCGAAGAAAATGTTACCGTCGATGCTTATAAAGAAGATGAAAATAATGATTTAACCGCTTTTGATATCGAAAGCGCGCCCGTTGTTAATTATGTCAATAAAGTTTTATTAGATGCCATTGATAAAAATGCCTCTGATATTCATTTTGAACGCTATGAAGAGAGTTATCGTATTCGGTTTAGGCAGCAAGGTATTTTATATCCGATTACGTCACCACCGACAAAAATTGCGACTTATTTACTGGCACGCATCAAAGTCATGTCTAATTTAGATATCACTGAACATCGTATGCCGCAAGATGGACGATTTAAATTAATTATTTCCAAAAAACGCGCGGTGGATTTTCGTGTGAGCGTTTGCCCCACTTTATTCGGCGAAAAATTAGTACTCCGAATTTTGGATCAATCCCATGTGATGCAAGGCATTGAACAGGTGGGAATGGATCCAATACAAAAAGAGCATTACTTAGCCGCATTACAAAGATCGCAAGGTATGATATTAGTGACGGGTCCTACCGGAAGTGGTAAAACTGTGACCCTTTATTCCGGATTAAAGTATCTGAATTCTGTTGAAAAAAATATTTCGACCGTGGAAGATCCCGTCGAAATTCCCATTCAAGGTATCAATCAAGTTCATGTCAATCCTAAAGTCGGTTTAACATTTGCAACCGCGCTTCGCTCCTTTCTCCGTCAAGATCCTGACATCATTATGGTAGGAGAAATTCGTGATTTAGAAACCGCAGAAATTGCGTTAAAAGCTTCGCAAACGGGACATTTGGTATTATCCACATTACATACCAATAGTGCTCCAGAAACCATTACGCGACTCATGAGCATGGGAATTGAACCTTATAATCTCGCAACTTCCTTAGCCATTATCATCGCACAACGTTTAGTGCGCGTGCTTTGTAAACTTTGTAAAGTAAAACAAGATTATCCTAAAGAGTTATTACTCAAAGAAGGATTTAGTGAAGAAGAAATTGCAAAATTAACTGTCTTTGGTCCGAGCGAGGGATGTGATCAATGTCTGCAAGGTTATAAGGGACGGGTCGGTATTTTTGAAGTGCTGCCTATTTCTAAAGAAATGAATGATATAATCATGCAAGGTTCGCACAGTAATGTCATTATTAAACAAGCAGCAAATGAAGGAATTTTGTCGTTACGACAATCCGGTTTAATTAAAGTAAAAGAGGGTGTAACCAGTTTGGCTGAATTAAACCGTGTATTTAAATAAGTGAGAGGTATTTTAATGGCTGATGAAAAAAAATCATTTCATTGGGAAGGTATCGATAAACATGCGAAACGTGTGTCGGGCGTTATTTCAGTTATGGATGCAAAGGACGTACAAAGTGAATTAAAAAAACGTGATATTGAACTCGTTGCTGTGAAACAACAAAAATCAACTTCGTTTTCTTTCAGTTCCCACCGTCAAAAGAAAATTAAAAAAACCGATATTTTACTTTTTACCCGTTATCTTTCTACGCTTGTGACTGCAGGTCTACCCATTTTACAAGCACTTGATATTATCGCGCGGGATCCAGAAAATCCCGCACTGCAACAATTAGTCTTAACCATACGAACCAACATTGCTGGCGGTAAAACACTATCAGAAACGTTTCGCCAACACCCAAAATATTTTAATGAATTATATTGTAGTTTAATTCATGCAGGTGAAAAATCAGGTACATTAGAAAAAATTCTAAAACGTCTCGGTCACTATTTAGAAAGAACCGAGAATTTAAAGAAAAAAGTAAAAAAAGCTTTAATTTATCCTACCGCAATCATCACTGTGGCATTTGCTGTTGGCTTAATTTTATTGTTATTTGTCGTACCCAGTTTTGAAAGAATCTTTCATTCATTTGGCGCACAATTACCCATTTTCACGCGTGTCGTGATTGAATTTTCTAAGTATTTAAGAGCATATTGGTGGTTAGTCCTGGGTGGAATTGTCGCATTAGTTTTAATATTACGTCATCTACACAAGACCAGTGAAAAATTTAATTTTAAAATAGATGAGTGGTCATTAAAAATTTATATTATTGGTACCATTTTAAAAAAGGGCATTATTGCTCGTTTCACAAGAACATTAGGTATCACTTTAGATGCAGGTATGCCGATCGTTGAAGCGATTAATTCGATGGGCGAACTCATGGGAAATCGATTGTATAGCAAAGCCATAAAAAAAATCAGTGATGATATAATTAGTGGTAACCAATTGAATATTGCCATTAGCAATACTAAATTATTCCCGAATATGGTGGTGCAAATGATTGCGATTGGTGAAGCATCCGGATCACTTTCGGATATGTTAAATAAAGTAGCGGATTATTATGAAGACGAGGTAAATAATACAGTGGATAATTTGAGTAGTTTATTAGAACCTCTTATTATGGTATTGCTAGGTATTATTATCGGAGGCTTTGTAATCGCCATGTATCTACCCATATTTAAAATTGGATCATTATTTTGAAAACGCTAAAAGGATTCACCTTAATTGAATTGGTCATTGCATTGGTGATTATTGCGATCTTAACAACCATTGCCGTACCGCTTTATACTTCTCATGTACGCAAAAGTCGCAGAGCCGATGCGATGGATACATTATCCTCTATCGCACTCGCTGAAGAACGTTATCGCACGACCAATACGCAATATGGAACCTTAGCTCAAGTATGGGGAGGCGTTACGACTTCGACAGATGGTTTTTACACATTGAGTATCACGGGCGTGAGTGGCACAGCGTATACGGTGAGTGGTGCAGCAATAGGCGATCAAGCCAATGACGCACAAGATGGTACGGCTTGCGCAACGATGACATTAGCCGTCAGTAATGGCGCCGTCACGAAAACTCCGACAGCGTGTTGGTCCAAATGAGCACCGATAAACTAACTTATGTCATGAAAGATCCTGTTGAAGTGAATCTGTCTTATATTCCTTTTGTTTCGGGTGGAGGTTTATTTATTCCAACGCCGGATACCACTTTTTCTTTAGAAGATCGCGTGATCGCTGAAGTTCAGTTACCCGGCCAAAACGATATGTTAAAAATCGAAGGAAAAGTAATATGGATCACCCCGCCTAATGCCTTACACCACGTGATTGCAGGAATCGGCATACAATTCATTGGGACTAATGCAAAAACTATCTCAGAACAAATTGAAGCCCATTTAAACAAGAATATGGATGTGGGTGGATATACTTGTGGTTTGACGGATAAGAACAAATGACTGGGGTTTTTTGTGTAACTTGTTGACTATATTAGTATTTTTTTATTTGGGTGTAATAACTTCTGGCGGCATGTTTTTTAACTTGTTGATTATATTATTTTTTTTCAAACACCCTCATCCCCTACCCTTCTCCCAGCTAGCTGGGAGAAGGGAGCTTGTAAGTTTAACCTCCCTTCTCCCGCTTGCGGGAGAAGGGCCGGGGATGCGGGTTTAGACACACACCACACCCCCTCCCATAAATGGTAAAATAAACTGTAATTCCTCTCATCCAGCTAAAAGGACAAGGGAATATGACCAATGAAACGCTGACACAAAATGCTGAGATTTATGTCTTAATCGCAGATGATGATCCCCCTACTCGCATGTTGTTAAAAGCAGCCGTTTCGCAATGGGGATTTCAAATTATAGAAGCAGGCGATGGAGAAGCAGCCTGGGAAATATTACAAAAAAAAAATCCACCGCAATTATTAATTCTGGACTGGTTGATGCCAAAATTAGATGGCTTGGGTCTTTGTCTACGAATTAAAAATGAATTAAATATTCGTCCGTATATTATTTTACTCACGCAACTTACTGGTACTGCCAATATTATTAAAGGTCTCGAAGCAGGAGCAGATGAATTTTTATCAAAGCCATTCAACATGGCTGAACTTCGCAGTCGACTGAATGTTGGCGTGCGTATTATAAAACAAAATCAGGAATTAGCAGAATTACGAAATAAGCTTAGCTTAATGCAAGCAGAACTCAATAAAAAATAAAGATATTGATTGTGACTGTGAATAAGGCAATAAGCTATGAATTATGAACATCAAAAAAATCACCGTCTATATTTCTCCAAAGCCGTGAGCGCTATCACATTGAGTTGCGGTACTGCGGTTTTGCTAGCATGGATATTTTTTCTTTGGTTTCCGAGTTACATTCAACAATTTGTGAGTTACACAAAACCCAATTCAGCTATTTGTTTTATTCTTGCGAGTGCTTCACTATGGATTTATTGCGAAAAAAATAGCTCGAAAATTTTAATTGGTTTAGCCCAACTGAGTGCTGGATTCATATTAGTTTTAGGATTTTTAACTTTATTCGAATATTTCTTTAATATCAATATTGGAATTGATCATGTCATCGTAAAAGAATATAGCACATATGTGGAGAATTCGGCTAACAACAGAATGTCACCCTTTGCTTCCACCAATTTTGTCTTAATCGGATTTTCATTATTATTTTTAGATAGTAAAACATTAAGTCAAAACGTACATCAAATGTTAATGTTTATTATTATAATATTATGTTCGTTTGCATTGTTTGGACATTTATATAATCTCAGCAATACGCCTATTTTTGGTGTAGCAGAGAAATATTCGCAAATGTCGATTTTTACTTCTATTCTCTTATTATTATTAGCATTTGGCATTCTCTTCGCTCGACCTTATCAAGGTATATTTATTATTTTAAATAGCAAATATACCGGTGGAACACTGGCGAGAAGACTTATCCCACCTGCTTTCATATTTCCCATTCTCATTGGTTATTTAGTTAATCTGGGTGGAACGCGCGTTGGATTTTATGATTCAGAATTGGGAATAACGCTTTTTGTATTTATCACCGCGATCTGTTTTACGGGTTTAGTATTAATTAATTCACATTTAATAAATAAAGTCGACATTGGAAAAAGAGATGCCGAAAAAAAATTAAAATTGAACCAGCTAAAATTAAAAGCCATTTTAGAAAATACCAATGCGATTGTGTATGCCATCGATATGGAAGGTAAGTTTGTTATTGTTAACAAACAATTTGAAAAATTTTTCTTACGACGTTCTGTAGATATTCTGGGAAAAAAACCACATAAAGTTTTCTCATATGAAATTGCTGATATATTTATTAAAAATAATGACCAAATAATCCAAAATTATTTACCTATTGCAAGCGAAGAAAGTTTTATTTATCGTAATATAAATTATACCTATTTAATCAATAAATTTTTGCTATATGATGAAAATGAAGCCCCCTTTGCCATTGGAGCTATCGGCGCCGATATCACTGAAATAACAAAAATTCACGAAAAACTTCGGGAAAATGAAGAACAATTGAATTTAGCACTTAAATCAGCCGATGCCGGTGTATGGAGCTGGGATAGTTTGCAAAATATGTTGCATTGGGATGAAGGGATGGATCGCATTTTTGGTATTCCAAAATCGAATAGCATTGCTGATTATGCATCGACACTTCGTTGTATTCATCCAGAAGATCGAACGAAGTATGATTTACAAATGCGGCAATTCATGGAAAAAGCCACCGAATTTGAAACTGAATTCAGAGTGATTCATCCCGATCAATCAATTCATTACTTAGCCGCGCGAGGTAAAGTCCTACGCGATAAAAATTCTAACCCATTATACATGATGGGAGTCTGCTGGGAAATTACGAAATATAAATTAGTGGAAGAAGAATTAAGACAAGCGAAAGAAGTCGCCGAGCATTTAGCCATGGTTTCTGAAGAAGCGAGTCAAGCGAAAGGTGCATTCTTAACAACGATGAGTCATGAAATCCGTACGCCACTGAATTCGGTCATTGGGATGACGGAATTGCTTTTTGATACATCGCTCACGGTTGAACAACGCGAAGCAGCTGAAACCATTAAAATGTCAGGCAAATCCTTATTATCCGTGATTAATGACATCCTTGATTTTTCAAAAATTGAATCGGGTCGTATGGAATTAGAAAAAACACATTTTAATATACAAACATTGTTGAACGATGCGATAGAAGTCATTGCTATTCAAGCTAATCATAAAAATATCGAAATAGCAGCGTATATCAATCCTGATTTACCCTATTGGTTGATGGGTGATTTTGCCCGTTTGCGGCAAATAATAAATAATTTACTCAATAATGCGGTCAAATTTACCGAGCGCGGAGAAATTATTATCAACGTAAATACAGTCGAACAAAAAAAAGAAAAATTCGAAGTCATTTTTGAAATTATTGATACGGGCATCGGTATGTCAGAAAGCGTACTGAAAAATTTGTTTCAACCTTTTACGCAAGGTGATAGTTCGACTTCGAGAAAATATGGCGGCACAGGCCTTGGTTTAGCGATATCGAAAAAATTAATTGAAATTATGGGTGGAAAGATTGGTGTTGAAAGCGCAGTCGGGCGCGGCAGTCGGTTTTGGTTTACGCTTGAATTTGAAAAATGCGCTATGCAGATTCCAGAAGTTGAAATAACAGAAATTCCTGCATTAGCCAATAAAAAAATCCTTTGTCTTGATGATAATTCTCTTAATAGAAAAATGCTTCAAGAGCAACTCAACAAATGGAAATTCAATTGTACAACTGCAGCCAATGCCGCAGAAGGATTATCTAAACTGAAACGCGCTGCAGACAATAAAACGCCTTATGATCTCGCCTTAATTGATTCAAATATGCCAGGAATGAGCGGTGTAGAAATGGTAAAAATTATGAGAGAATTAGCCGAAATTAAAAATTTACCTGTTATATTATTATCTTCGCTAGGCGCAATTTATCCATTAAAAGAATTAGAAAAAACGCGCATTTCTATGTGCTTGGCTAAACCGATTAGACCAGAAAAATTATATGCCGCTATCACAGCGGTATTAATGGATATGCAAGGTCGTGCAGAAACGATTACGGAAAACTTAGATCATTACACAACTGTTAAGCCCCCTAGCAAAACTGCACGCATCTTGTTAGCTGAAGATAATATAACAATTCAACAAGTCACCATTAAAATTTTAAAAAAATTAGGTTACTCGGCGGATATAGCCAATAACGGCAACGAAGTTTTAGAAATGCTTAAAAATAAGCAATATGATTTAATCTTAATGGATTGCCAAATGCCCGAAAAAGACGGTTATGAAGCAACTAAAGAAATACGCAAATTAGAAAAAGAATCCAAGCAACATATTCCAATTATTGCCATCACTGCACATGCATTAAAAGGAGATAAAAATAAATGTCTTGCTGCCGGAATGGATGACTATTTATCCAAACCCTATGAAATTACGAAACTAGAAGAAAAGCTAGATAAATATTTAGCATTAAACACCAGTTCAAATACTGAAACGAGTGCTTCTGAAAAACCAATTGAAAATATCAAGATCGAATCATTTTTGGATATGAATAGATTACATGAAATTTTTGGTAACGAAGAAGAAAGCATTCATGAATTTATTAAAAGTTTTCTCTCAGCAACAACGGGTTTAATTAATGAAATTACAAATACTATCAAAACTAATGATGTTGAAATGACTAAAAACGCTTTTCATCGTTTAAAAGGTTCTTCCGGCAATGCTGGAATAAAAAAATTATATGAATTAAGTCTGGCTGCCGAAAAAAGTCTAGCTATTCCTGATTGGAAAAAAACGAACGAAACATTTAATGAGATTCAGCAAACATTTCAATTAATGCAAAAAATATTTTTGGGGGGTAATTCTCTATGAAAGATAATTTCGACCCCAATAAAAATGAGAATTACCAAGCCATATTTATGGCTGCGCCTAATTTATATTTAATCCTGGATTGTGATCTCAATATTGTCGAAGTCAATGAAGCTTATTTAAAAGCAACAATGGTTAAAAGACCTGATATTTTAGGCAGGCATATTTTTGATGTATTTCCTGATAATCCAGCTGATACGGAAGCAACTGGCGTACACAATTTACGTAGCTCCTTGCAGCGCGTATTAAAAAATAAAACCGAAGACGTAATGGCTGTGCAAAAATATGATATTCGCAAACCCTCCGCTGAAGGCGGTGAATTTGAAGTACGTTATTGGAGCCCTGTTAATACGCCTGTTCTAGATGAAAAGGGTGAAATCAAATATATCATTCATCACGTTGAAGATGTGACAGATGTTATTCATTTAAAAAAATTCGGTGCTGCGCAACATAAACTATCCCAAGAACTACAAACTAAAACAGATTCTATGCAAATTATGATTTATAAACGCGCGCAAGAATTGCAGGTTGTCAATGAAGAACTTCGCATTGCAAAAGAAGCTGCTGAAGAAGCCAGTCGTGCTAAAAGTGCTTTTTTGGCCGCTATGAGTCATGAAATTCGCACACCATTGAATGGTATTATTGGTATGACAAGTTTGCTGCTTGATTCATCATTAGCTGCTGAAAATCGTGATTCTTTAGAAATTATCAGAATTTCGGGTGAAGCATTATTAGCCGTAATAAATAATATTCTTGATTTCTCTAAAATTGAATCGGGTCATGTTACCATCGAAAAAACGATTTTTAATATTTATTCTTTAGTCGATGATGCAACGGAAATTATTGCACCCCAAATTTATCAAAAAGGTCTCGAGGCACTTATTTATATTGATAATAATATTCCTACTTGGTTAGAAGGCGATCCCATTCGACTTCGTCAAATTCTTATTAATTTATTAAGTAACGCAGCAAAATTTACGGATGAAGGTGAAATAAAAATTTCAGTCAAAATTATAGATCGCGACGATGATGTTTTTAATATTTGTTTTGAAGTGAGTGATACTGGTATAGGCATTTTGCCGGAGATTCGTGCCAAATTATTTAAAGCTTTTTCGCAAGGTGATTTTTCAATTACTAAAAAATATGGCGGCACAGGTTTAGGACTCATTATTTCGAAACGCTTAATCGAAATGATGGGTGGTTCGATCGGAATTACCAATAATGTAGATAAAGGGAGTTGTTTTTGGTTTCGTGTTCCTTTACGCGAATGCAAAAATCCTCCTCCGCGTGTCGAGTTTGAGTTACCTATTGAATTGCAAGGTATGCATATTCTGTGTGTTGATGATAATGCGGTGCAACGTGATATTGTTAAACGTCAAACGGAGTTTTGGGGAATGCGTTGTGATGTTGCCACAAGTACCAATGGCATTTTTAAAATCCAACAAGCTGCGGAAAATAATCCGTATACTTTAGTATTCGTTGATTTTGTCATGCATGGAAAAAATGCTTACGATTGGATTCACGAGTTACGTCAATTCAATGAAATTAATAAAACGCCTATTATTTTAATGTCTTCGATGGGAATGGTTTTAAATCATGACAAAATTAATGAGTTGGGGGTTGTCTCTACTCTCACGAAACCGATACGTAAAATAAAACTGCATGATTGTATTGTTGCTGCCTTAATTAAAATCCGTGCTTTGCCCAATACATTAATAGACCATATAGCAGAACAAAAGTCATCCTTGCCAAAACAGCATATTTTATTAGCTGAGGACAACCAAATTAATCGCGTTGTGGCTTTGCGTATACTCAACAATTTAGGCTATCAGGTAGATATGGTAGAAAATGGTTTAGAAGCTATTGAAGCCATCAAAAAGACTTCTTATGATTTAATTTTAATTGATTGTCAAATGCCAAAAATGGATGGTTTTACTGCGACCAAAAAAATTAGAGAAATGGAAAACGTGCAACAAAAACATACGCCTATCATTGCAATGACCGCCTATGCACTCGAAGGCGATCGTGAAAAATGTTTAGCTGCGGGCATGGATGACTACATTCCTAAACCGTTAGATGTTAAATTATTAGCTAAGACTGTGAAAGAATGGATTACGGACGCACAAAACACGACAAAATAGTTGTTTTTCTGGAGGTTTTAATGAAACACACTATATTAGCTCTATTTATCTTTTTAGTAGGCTGTTGTTCATTAGAAAGTGAAATTTCACACTGTGGGGAAAAATGCTGTACCCAGCATTGTTACGGCATTCGGCAATGTTATCCAATGAGGGATTGTGCCCCCCAAGTAGTAAGTCAACCTAAATTCTGTAATAATGGTTCATCGGACTATGACAATTATCGCATAGTGCCTCGCATGATGCCTTATTAACATATCGCATTAAAAAAGGAACCGGTTTTAAAAGGACTTAAACATGTATCATCAATATTATCAATTAAAAGAAAATCCCTTTAATGTTACGGCTGATCCCAGTTTCTTTTTTTCTAGCGCCATTCATAGTGCAGCGATATCTAATCTACTTTATGGCATTGAGCAACGTAAAGGTATTATGTTGATTACGGGAGAAGTCGGCACAGGCAAAACCACTTTATGTCGTGAACTCTTGAAAAAAGTTAATTCAAAAACTCATTTTGCATTTATTTTAAATCCTAAATGTTCTGAATTACAAATGTTGCAAATGATCATCAGAGACTTAGGTATTAAACAAACCTCTCGTCACAAATTTGGTTTAATGCAAGTGTTAAATGATTTTCTACTGCAGGAAACAGCTTTAGACAACAATGTTGTGCTCATTATTGATGAAGCGCAAAATTTAACGATTAATCAACTCGAACAAATTCGTTTATTATCAAACCTTGAAACGGAAAAAGAAAAATTATTACAAATTATTTTAGTAGGCCAACCCGAACTTTATGAGAAACTGCAATGCGCCGCGTTACGTCAAGTACGACAGCGTATTGCGGTTTATTTTTCGCTTCAACCACTCGGAAAAGAAGAAGTCAAATATTACATTGATCACCGATTAAATCTTGCTATGCAACCTGTTTTTTTAAAACAAAAAATTCGCTTTACCGAACATGCCATCAATAGTATTTATCAATTTTCTCAAGGATCGCCGCGAACGATAAACATGATTTGTGATCGTGCTTTATTAGCTGGATTTGTTGCAGAAACGCATTCTATCGATCAAAATATTATTGAAAATTGTGCTAAAGAGGTATTATATTGTGAGCATCATTTATAACGCCTTAAAAAAAACTCAGCAGCAACGAGCTGCGCCACAAAACAACAAAGCAAAAATTTATTTAGCCGTTATTTTTTTGTTAATTATTATACTTGGTTTTTCGATCTATGATTTTTATCTCTTTTTCTCTTTTCCAATCCGTCATATTTTTGCTTCAGCCCCTGTACAAACTTCTGTACCAATCAAAATAACGTTGAAGTTAAACGGAGTTTATATTTCTGGCTCGCGTAAAATTGCCATGATCAATCAACAATTTTATGCATTGAATTCCAATATTAATAATATGAAAATTGTTGAAATTGATGATAATCATATCGTGTTGGAAGATGCAAAAAAGCGTAGGGAAATTTTAGCATTAACAACTTTGGGTTGATAAAACTCCCTTCTCCCAACGGTATAGCTGCATAGAACGCCTTCACCCGTCGGGGGAAGGCGGCCAAAGGCCATAGGCATCAAGCTAAGCGAAAAAGTTAGTTAGTACGTCTCCCGCGACGCTTTTCAAGCGGGACCCAGTGCCTTTTTTGGGCATTAATAGAAAAATAATTTAATAAAAGGCGCTGGATCCCGCTTGAAAAGCGTCGCGGGATGACGTTCTAATCTGTTTTTTTGCTTAGCTTGATGCCTATGGGCCAAAGGCCGGATGGGGGATAAAATAAAAATTTTCGAAAAAATGAGAAAATCAGATTCCCTCATCCGCCCGTTGGGCACCTTCCCCTGCTGGGAAGGCTTTCTAAGCAGTTGCCCGTGAGGGTTACTAAATACGGCCCAATCTCCTAACACTCTGCTGATCAGACACCACCTCTTCGCTCTGTTTTAAAGCTTCTGCTTGTTGGGCAGCAATAAATGCCTGAACCGCTGCTCTAACTTTTTCTTCTGGAGCCTGCTCTGCCTTTAGCTTTCTCACAAGTTGTCTCGCCTTCTCCGCCGTTTCTTCAAGCAATATAGCATGTTGTCTCGCCTTCTCTATCGTTTCTACAACTGACATAGGTAGTGGGGAACCTAATTGACAAATCGGCAATGGCATTTTCTTCGCCAGTTTAGCTTGCGCATCTTCAAGTTTTTTCTCAGCCTGGTCGACTTTATCTTGCGATGCATTGTTGATTCGTAGAGTTAACAATTGAAATTTAACTTTTTCAGTTTCTCTTACTAAATTAGCCAATTTCTCAAGTTCATCATTTGCGGGAAGAGAAGCTTGCAGTGTTTCTAGCGTTTCTTTAGTCGCTCTATATTCCAAAACAGCATCGCGAACGAATGGCAACTCTGCATGTTTTTCTTTGAGCGTTTTGACTTTATGCGCACATGTTTCCAACTTTTGTACTAAACGCATAAACTCTTCAAGATCATTTTCTGTTATTCCCAATTTTTTTATGAGACGTACTGTGCTCATCGCTTTATCCTTAAAAGTTTTTGTAAGATTTTTTAAACGGCAGAATTATGAGTTAAGCGCGAGGGACATGCAATATGAATTTACCACCCTCATCCCCGACTTCTCACAGCTTGCTGGGAGAAGGAGCTAAATCCTCCCTTCTCCCGTTTACGGGAGAAGGGCCGGGGATGAGGGTGAAGACAAACAAAATTATTTAATCTCCTGCACCACCAATCCATTTGCCTTCAAAACACCTTTTTCAAATGTAATCAATGTCACATAATCCTCTTTATCTTGTTTCAAATAACCTTGTTTGATGAGAGCAGCTACTTGTCCTCGCATCACCTCGGCGGGCGAGGCAGGTTTCGGTGGAGGAGGAGCTGGAGGTAAGGCCTTATGTTCGCTCACTGCTGTGTATTGCATTTTTAATTGGGTAGCAATATCGGGAGTCAATTGCTTCACTTTCACTAATTGATCGATATATTTAGAAAAATCGGCGGGAGATAAATGGGTTTGTACCAAATCTTTTATTTGAATCGCAACACTTAAGTCGATTTTATTTTGCGTACCCAAATTATCTAATTGTTTTAAGAAATTTTGTTCTGTTGGCTCATTTGCACTCGCATCAACCGTTTGATGTGAACTTTGCGTCTCCTGTGCCGCAATAATTTCAATCAATTGATTTGCCAACGAAACGGAGATACGCACATCTTCCGTCGATTTCACATTTTTCATAATATCGTCTGTTGTTTTAACCGGAAGAGACCAAGATGTTCTGCCATTGGTGAGTAACCTGCCAAATGAAGTATTAATGGAGACGTTATTACTCAATAAAGTCGTCGGCGTAATGAGGGAGGTAATCAATGCAGTATATTGCCGCATTTGTTCTGGAGTCGTGGTAGCGGATTCATCATATTTACGCGCTGCATTAATCAAATTTAGCAACGCGGGCGCACTTAGGTTTTCAATAGACAAATCCAGATTCGATTGATTCATAGAAAATTCAGGAATTTTTAATTGACCGAGTTGGATTCGCAATTTAGTCGTATATAAATCTTGCCCTACAACCCCAAAAGTATTGGCAAAACCCAGATTATTAATTGAAAAAAGGACAGTACCCGTATCCGACACCGTCACTTCGGGTGTGTTAATTGTATAAGAACCATTCCATAACCCCGTCACATCCCGTGTTATGTCATATTTCGTACTCACTTCTTTACTGATAAATGAACCCGATGCATTACGCGCAGTCACTGCGCCAATGTTCATATCGGAAGTCACGCTTTGAATATGCTGTCCTTCCACATGGAAAAGCATGCTGCCATTAAGCCCTTGCCAAATAACCATGCCTACATTTGGAATATTGATATTAAATACGGGTGTTTTGATTTGATTGAGATAATCACCACCCAATGTGGCCAAACCATTCACCGTCACGACACCGGTACTGTTCGCTTGATTACCTAATAAGATCGCTTCAATGGCGGCAGGCAAATGCACATTACTTTGAATGGAAGCAAGACCGAGTTTGCGTTGATTGCTGATAGGATCCTGTACTAAAGGTCCATGGGAAATATGTTGGGTTAAAATAATCGTCGGTGTCGTATATTTATTGCCTTCAGGAAGATTGGGGGGCGTCGGCATACCAACCACATCCATATTCGGGGCAATGGATACTTTTGCATCCGAATTAAACCATCCTTCGCGATATTCCAGAATTTTGATTCTTATCCGCTTGTCCGTTTCCAGCGCTTTGACGAAATTGTAATAATCGCGTTTAAAGATCATGCCATCGATCCAAGGGATCATTGCGAGACCGATTAGAATCAATAAAAGTAACACAGTTACTAAAATAGGTTTAATACGCATGCAAAATATCCTCCCAGGAAGCTATAGCATACCTCTAAAATAGTAAATATCAATAAACCCTAGTGCATTTTGTGCAAAATCCGCTAAAATGCCTGTGCAAAATCCTGAAGGAAGGAATCGCAACCTTGACCGAATACTTAACTGAACAAGAACAAATTCAGCAATTAAAAAACTGGATTAAACAATATGGCTTAACCATCCTAGCGGGTATCGTGATAGCGCTAATTATCACGTCAGGGTGGCGCTATTGGCAGAATTATCGAAACAAAGTGTTAACCCATGCATCCGTCATTTATGATGAAATGCTGACATTACGTGCGCAAAACAATATGGATCGCGCCAGTGCCCAAGCTAAAAAATTGTTAAGCCATTATTCCAATACGCCTTATGCGCAAATGGCAGCAATGATGTTGGCGCGCGAGGCGGTTCTTAAGAAAAACTATCCAGAAGCCATCACTCAGCTTAACTGGGTCATTGACCATGGCAAAGATCAATCGTTGCGAGACATTGCACGCATTCGTCTGGCACGTCTGATGATCACTCAGAAAAAACCAGATGATGCATTAGCGTTATTAAAAAAATTCGATGATAAAGGTTTCATTGGTCTGGTAGATGAAGTACGCGGTGATGCTTATGTCGCAGAAAATAATGCAAATTCAGCGCGGAAAGCGTATCAATTGGCTTTAAGTGAAATTCCCAATGCAGAAGTTTCTCGGCCTATTTTACAAATGAAATACGATAATCTAGCAATAGACAATAACAAGGCATCATAAATCCCATCACCCTCTTCTGACTGAAGAGGGTTTTATGCATACCAGGTAAAATTCGATAGGAATAATCAAATGAAAAAAATAACGAAACATTTTTTTGTTTTAACTGCTCTCTGTCTTGCATTGAGTTCTTGTAGCACTTTTTTCGATAAAGACAATACTCCCCCCCCTTCTCGACTCGTTGATTTTACCCCAGAATTAAATGTTCACCCTGTTTGGTATACCAGTACTGGCTCGGGGGTTGGTGATGATTACTTAAAATTAGCGCCTTCCATTTCAGGTCAATGGATTTTTACTGCTAGCCGAAATGGCACTGTTTCCGCCAATGATAAAATCACCGGTAAATCGATCTGGAAAGTCGGTACGGGTTACACTATTACGGGTGGTGCAACCGCATATGGCAATTTAGTTTATGTTGGAGCGCGCACCGGCGAAACTCTGGCCCTGCGTCAAACCGACGGCAAAGTTGTTTGGAGAGCCATTTCTTCCAGTGAAATTTTGGCGCCTGTGGCAGCGAGTGGCAATATTACCTTGATTAAAACAATAGATGGCCGCGTGAATGCAGTTTCAGCCCTCGATGGACATTCTTTATGGCAATACCAAGAAACTGAACCTACTTTAATACTACGGGGTTCCAGCGCACCCCAAATCACGCGTGATTCAGCCATTGTTGGTTTTGAAAATGGTAACTTAGTGAAATTAAATCTACGTAATGGCCATCAACAATGGCAAACTGCTATCGCAGAATCCGCCGGTATTTTTGCTATTCAACGCATGATTGATATCGATGCGGATCCTGTTATCGTTGGTAGTCGCGTTTATGCGGCAACCTATCAAGGTCGCGTTGCTGCACTTAATCTTTCCTCCGGCAGAGAAATTTGGAATCACGATATTTCATCGTATGCAGGCATTGCATCGGATGGTAACCAGGTTTTCGTGTCAGATGCGAAAAGTCATATCTATGCATTTAATGCAGCGAATGGGACTGTACTCTGGCAGCAAGATTTATTGTATGCACGCACCACCACAGGTCCTGCTCTGCTAGGCAATTATGTTGTCGTGGGTGATGCAGAAGGTTATCTACATTGGATGAGCAAACAAGACGGCCATTTTGTCGCGCGCACCTACGTGAATAAATCAGGTATCATTGCAACACCGATTGTAGAGAATAATATTTTATATGTTTACACCAAAGACGGCCATTTAGCTGCTTACTCAGTAGTATAATTATGTTACCAGTTATTGCGATTGTTGGACGACCGAACGTTGGTAAATCAACGTTGTTTAATTGCCTCACCCGCTCGCGTGATGCGTTGGTATCGGATTTTCCAGGTATGACGCGTGATCGACAATATGGTGAAGCAAATATAGAAGAACATCGCTTCATCGTAGTGGATACGGGCGGACTCACTGAAGAAAAAAGTGATTTAGATCTCTTAATGGCTCACCAATCCGAGCAAGCGATTCAAGAAGCGGATAAAGTTCTTTTTCTTGTAGATGCTCGTGCAGGCTTAACAGCATCAGACGAAACCATCGCGCAAAAACTGCGGGGCATGAATAAAAATATTATTTTAGTCGTGAATAAAGCAGAAGGTCTTGATCCTGTTATTGCTGCAACGGAGTTTTTTCGGTTAGGTTTAGGTGAACCATTGGCCATTTCTGCTGCGCATGGGCGTGGTGTGAGTGAACTCGTGCAATCGATTTTTCAAACTGCTCTTGAAGAAACCCCTAAGCCTGACGAAGAATCCGGTATTAAAATTGCAATTATTGGTCGCCCCAATATGGGCAAATCCACACTCACCAATCGTATGTTAGGCGAAGAACGCGTTATTGTATTTGATCAACCTGGCACTACGCGTGACAGTATATTTATTCCTCTGACTCGTTTTGATAAACACTATACATTGATTGACACCGCCGGTGTGCGTCAGCGTGGCAAAATTTTTGAAACCACGGAAAAATTTTCTGTTGTCAAATCGTTACAAGCCATCGAAGCGACGGATGTCGTGTTATTTATCATGGATGCACGTGAAGGTGTCACAGAACAAGATTTACGTTTGTTAGGATTTATTTTAGATAGCGGGCGTTCTCTCGTCATCGCCATTAACAAATGGGATGGCATGAGTATAGAAGAAAAAGATAAAACACGCGCTTCAATTGATCGTCGCTTGAATTTTATGAATTTTGTTCGCATTCATTTTATTTCCGCCTTACATGGTTCTGGTGTTGGCAATTTGTTTGATTCGATTGATGAAGCCTACACTTCTGCCCATAAAAAATTATCCACGCCTAAGCTCACCAAAATTTTACAAGAAGCCATCGTTCAACACTCCCCACCCTTGGTCAATGGACGCCGTATCAAGTTACGTTACGCGCATTCTGGCGGTAATAATCCTCCCCGCATTATCATTCATGGCAATCAAGTGAATGTATTACCAGACGCATATCGTCGTTATTTAGCCAATACTTATCAAGCCCGCTTAAAACTCATGGGTGCTCCTGTGCGTGTTGAAGTAAAAAATAGCGAAAACCCTTTTCGTCATAAACGAAATGTTTTAACTGAGCGTCAGAAAAAAAAGAAAACGCGTATGATGCGGCATGTGAAAAAAGGACGTTAAAAAAAAGATTCCGCAGTTTTTCGTAGGGTGGATTAGGCGTTTTTTGCCGTAATCCACCCTACGAAAAACTGCTGCTTGCGGGGGAAGGGTTAGGGATGAGGGTACAAACAAGGAAGTCGATGATGAAAATTAAAGCTTTAGGGAAAAATAGATAACACAGAAAAAATAAGGACGACTAAAAGTCGTCCTTTAAATACTCAACTCAAAATAGCAATCCGTGCGTAAAAAACCCAATCCTTGGACACGCAAAACGAGGAGTGGTTACAGAAATCCTTTCAATCACCATAGCTATCCATTAGCTAAAGGGCATTCTACAGGGAATTTTTTAAATAACATCCTCACCGTAAGCTATAAGTCCCAAAAAATTCATCCTAGATCACTCTAATTTGCCAAATATTATAGTAAACACAATAGGTTAAGATAGCATCAACAGCTGACTAAGCTGGGTGATTAACTGATATCTCCTACAAGCTTTGTAGGAGATGTCTCACAAAGCTGGAAAACAATCTCTCAAGGGCAAACAAAAAAGGTTGCTGCTGACGAAAAACATATCTAAAATTCATAAAGGATTTTGGAGTCACAAATAAAAAAAGGGGCAGCTTATTCAGCCGCCCAATATGCTCAACTCAGGTATAGCAATCCATGCTAAAAAATCCATCCTTGGCATAC
>CAYRUP010000008.1:0-15491 GCA_964427485.1 uncultured Coxiellaceae bacterium
TTATAATTTAGTGATCCTTCGCTGCGCTCAGGATGACATTTGTTCCTTAGCTTGATGCCGATGATCAAAGGGCACGTTCTACACGAACTAAGCATCAATTTTATACCGTCGGGGATTTATCCTGTTTTTCTTCGCTTAGGCGATTGTTCATTCTGCTGAAAATCATCCAGTGGCCTTTTCGGATTTTTTTCTTCCGTATAAAAAAACGAAACATAAGAAATCTGGCCATACGATTTATCATTTTGTATTTGTAAACCATCAATTAACACAATTGCAGTGGGATGGCGTAATGCATCACACACTTTTTTTGGGATCGTTTTTGCAGCACTATCAGGCGTCGCTTTGTGACCATCGACATGAATATTTTTGATAGCATGATTTCGGGTTAAACTCACCGCAATCGCCAATAAAATTTCTTCCGAAGTCATGACCCGTCGCAACTCAATTGTTTCAAGTTGCGGAGTTGTTGCAAATCCTAATGTCAGATTAACAATAAGTTTGGGATCGACATCCTTAAATCCTATCGTGCAATCATTTAATTTAAGAGTACAAGCTTGTGGAAGATTATTTAAGGCCATAAAAAGCTGTGTGATTTTGTCGTGACCCAACAATTCAAAATTTGTCCCGGAAAAATCAAAGAGTTTGTTTTTGGAATCTCTAATCTCTTCGAGAATAACACTAAAATTTTCAGGGCTAATCACACTTGGCATGAAGACCTCAATTCAAGTTGATGAGTTTTTAGCAATTTCTTAACTAATAACTTCTTTATTATACTATATAAATAATGTACATTCTGGCACACCTTGCTCATGCTATACTAACTCATTCTTTATACGATGAATTTAATTTAATTTTTTTTTGGGTGCCCCATGAAAATCCCACAAAATGTCCGGCTTTTTTTTCAAAATGAACGCTTAATTCACAGTATTAAAACCGCCATTGCCTGTCTTTTTGGCTTTGTCATTGCAGGGTATGTGCATTTTCGCTCGGAACAATGGCTTATCATCACAACGTTAGTTGTCATGTGTGCACAAGTCAATGTAGGCAGTATGATTCAAAAATCCTATATGCGTTTTCTGGGCACGGTAGCCGGATCAAGCATCGCCATTTTAACCATACTGATTTTTGGTGCGAATTATATCGCTAGCATAACGAGTGTTGTGATTTCAGCTATTTTATTTAGTTTTATCGCGACGAGTAATAAAAATTATAGCGAAGCTGGAACGTTAGGCGTTGTGACAGTTGTCATTATTCTAATCGGACAAAATCCTACTGTGGCCTCAGGCTTTGAACGTTTCCTGGAAATTTCAGTAGGTATTATCATTGCTGCTATTGTTTCGCAATTTATTTTTCCGATTCATGCCAAAGATCATTTGCGACGTAATCAAGCAAAGACCCTTCGTAAATTACGCACATTTTATAGTATGATTTTTTCCGATCATCTTTCATTAGGTGCTATTAGTGAATTACGCGAGTTGGATGAAGACATTGCCAAATCCCTCATTGCGCAACGCAAATTAGCTTGTGAAGCAAAGCGCGAACATTTTGGATCTTTATTCAATCTTGACTATTTTCAACAATCTCTTTGGTTTGAAAAAGAAATATTACGCAGCATTATTTTTATGTATTACGCTTATCATAATTCGGAAGAAAGCAAAAAAATCTGCTGCGAAATTAAAGAAGTTCATATTTTTCATCAGGGCATCAGTGAAGCACTGGATAAAATTGCTGCCTGCATTGAAAATCAACGGATAGATACTATTTTAATTCCTAATCTTGAGCCATTAAAATGTGCGTTTGCTGAAAAAACTCAACGTGTCACTTCCGATGAAAAAATCAATTTAGATGGTTTTTTGTTTTGTGCTGGGATATTGTCATCGCGAATGAATAAGTTGGTGGCGTTGGTTAATGTTGTTTAGATGTGAAGACCCTCATCCCCGACCCTTCTCCCGCAAGCGGGAGAAGGGAGTAGGGCATCAAACATTCTCCAAACTCAACACCCCCGCATTGTAATCATACGCAAACAATTCTGCATAACGTCCCCATTCAATGACCGTGCTTAATACCCTCGCCGCTTCTTTTTCTGTTAAATAATCTTCAAGCAAAGATAAAAAATTTTCTTCCAGTGCGCGGTGACGTGGATGGCGGTTTAGCTGATCATAAATATAACGCGCGAGAGGGACATACTGAATCAAACGTTCTAAAAAGATTTTTTTACGTTCCAAAATATCCGCTTCAACAAATGCTTTGCCTGCTTCTGTAATCGTAATATCACCTTTTGATACTTTCGCGAAATGCAAAATTTCCAACAATTCCGTCAAAGGAAACAATTCATCGATGTCCAACATCAACGTTTCTGCAACGACCGGTAAATCCATTTTACCGTTTGTTTCGGGCGCGTTCAGTGTCTCCAATAAACCCGTAATTTCAGCAACACTCGCTTCCGGTAAACGATAGCCCAAATCAATGGCTGGATGACCTTCCACACCCGCTTGTTCCAAACTAAGCTGAGTTGTCATCAACATATAAACACGATCCACTTGATTACGAAAACGTGGATCCAAATCACTGCGCGGATGCGGCAACGTGACTTTGAGTTCACCCCGAATAGAGCCCGGGTTACTGTTAAAAATAATAATACGATCTGCAAGCAACGCGGCTTCTTCAATGTTATGCGTCACAAATAAAATACCATGAATCCCCGTTTTTTTTGTTTGCCACAAATCCAACAAATCGCTTTTTAAATTATCCGCCGTTAACACATCCAATGCCGAAAAGGGTTCATCCATCAATAACACATCTGGATTCACCACCAGCGCGCGCGCAAAACCAACACGTTGCCGCATCCCGCCGGATAATTCTTTTGGAAATGCCGTTTCAAATCCATCCAATCCTATCGTATCAATCGCTTTCAACGCACGCTCACGCCGTTCTTCGCGATCAATTCCAAGTGCCTCCAACCCCAATTCCACATTCTGCAATACGGTCAGCCAAGGCAATAAAGCAAAATTCTGGAATACCATTGAAACCCCGCGCACAGGACCCGCTACAGGCTTGCCTCGATACAATACATGGCCTGAACTGGGTTCTACTAACCCAGCTAAAATGCGTAATAATGTCGACTTACCAGAGCCTGATTTACCCAGAATTGCGATAATTTCGCCTTCACACATGCGAAAATTCACATCTTGTAATACCAGCAAATCTTGTCGATCACCTGTTTTATAACTCTTTTGCACATCCAATACTTCGATGATCGGTGCTGCTTGGTAAGATTTATTTTCTACATCTTGCATAGCAAATTCCTAGCTAATCTAACTGAAAACGCGTCTCAGCTAACACATACAATGGTCGCCAGAAAAGACGATTTAATAACAATACGAATACACACATGACGCCAATACCCACCGCCATATGCAGAAAATTACCCGTATTCATACACTCGCTGATATAAGCCCCTAATCCCGTGGCAACCAACTTGTTATTCCCCCAACTCACGACTTCTGCTGCAATACTCGCATTCCAAGCACCACCTGCTGCAGTAATTAAACCTGTCATGTAATAAGGGAAAATGCCAGGTAATATGAGTTTGCGCCATCGCAACCAACCCGTCACGCTAAAATTATCGGTGACTTGTAATAAATCTTTCGGTATCACAGAAGCACCTGCAATCACGTTAAAAAGAACATACCACTGTACGCCGAGGATCATGAGTGGTGTCACCCAAATTTCCACATTTAAGTGATATTGCAAAATTAAAATTACAACGAGGGGATAAATTAAATTAACGGGAAATGCCGCAAGAAATTGCACAAGAGGTTGCACCATTTGCGCAACGGAAGGTCGTAGTCCGATCCAAACACCCACCGGCACCCAAATCAAAGAACAAATGATCAATAAAACAATGACGCGTATTGCAGTGAGAAATCCCAGAAAAATCACATGTCCGATCGAAGCCAGCGGAATATAACGGGCAACAAAATAAATAGAATAAATGACTGTGCCTAACACAATTCCTGCTAACAACACATTCCAAAGACTATTCATAATACGATGCGGTTTTACCGTATAATTTTTATGTGTGCTTGGTTTGGATAACAGCCAGGAAAAATTAACCATATTTTGAAACAAAATATTTAATTTCCCGCCAAAAAAACGCAGCAAACGAGTGCGATGAAGTAAATCAATCAACCAAGAATGCGCTTCGCGCTCAGGAGCGACTTGTTCCGCCTTGAATTTTTCCGCCCAGGCAACGAGTGGGCGAAATAAAAATTGATCGTAAATAACAATCACGATGAACATGGCTAATATGGCATAACCTATCGCGCGCATATCCATCGAGGCAATGGCTATCGCAATATAGGAACCGATTCCAGGCAATAAAATTTGCTGATTTGAAACAGTCACCGCTTCCGATGCCACCACGAAAAACCAACCCGCTGACATGGACATCATCATATTCCATAACAATCCGGGCATGGAAAAAGGCACGTCGATACGCCAAAAACGTTGCCAAGCGGAAAGATGAAACATATTGGCAGCTTCTCTTAATTCGACTGGGACAGAACGTACGGTTTGATAAAACCCGAGTGCCATGTTCCAGGCCTGTGAGGTAAATATCGCTAAAATTGCCGCACATTCTGGACCGAGCAAACTATTAGGAAATAATGCGATAAAACCGACAATTGCTACCGATAAAAATCCGAGAATAGGAATCGATTGGCACACGTCAATAATGGGAATAATAATACGTCCCGCACGCCTGCTTTTCGCTGCCCACGTACCAAAAATAAAAGTGAATAACAAAGAAAAAAACAAAGCGATTAACATACGTAACACCGTACGCAGCGCATAACCCGGCAAATAAATTGGATCAAGAGAAATAGGTGTCACTTGACCTAAATGATACGGCGCAGACATTTGTTTCGCATCCCACGCGAGCAACGCAATCACACCCAACGCAAAAAAAAGTGCAACAAAATCCCAGAAATTAGGATAAAGTCTTCCTTTGTATGCGGTCATAAATGGATTGCGAAACAATATCATAGCAACACCTTCTTTTCTTTGTTATCGCGCATTATCTTCAGAAGAAATAGTCTGTTCAAGAAAAAGATTTTTTTACCCTCATCCCCGCAGAAACCCCTAAATCGACAACGCCCGCCCCCCATCCACCGTTAACACTTCACCCGTAATATAATCTGCATCCTGTATTAAAAATAAAACGGCTTTAGCAATATCTTTCGGTGTACCATGACGATGTAACGCCGTGCGTTGAATAATTTTTTGTTTCTGCTTTTCGTCTAACGTATTGTCACCATCAGGCCATGCTACAGTACCTGGCGCTACGGCATTGACGCGAATAGCAGGGCCTAGTTCTTTTGCTAAAGTCTCTGTCAACATTGCCAAACCCGCTTTTGAAATACAATAAACACCATAATCACGCATAGGACGCTTTGCATGCACATCAGTGATATTCACGATACAACCCTGACTTTTTCGTAAATAATCAACTGCTGCCTGAGACAAAAAGAAAGGTGCCTTAAGATTACTATTCATGAGGTCATCCCAAATTTTCTGGGTCACATGACCCACTGAGGTTTTTTGAAATAAAGATGCGTTATTCACTAACACATCGAGCTGACCCCACGTTTCTACCGCTTTTTTAACGACATTAGCTAAATTTTCAATATTCAACAAATCCGCCTGCAGTATACTCGCAGATTGAGCACGCTGTTCATTTAACACCTGACACAAACGCATGGCTTCCGCTTCCGAGCGATGATAGTGCAGCACGACATTCATGCCTGCTGCATGCAGCGTATAAGCAATTTCCGCCCCGATACGTCGTGCTGCACCTGTAATTAAAGCCACTTTCAAGGATTTTGGCATGGTATACTCGTCGCCTTATTAACATGCATGCATTATATGACAACTTTACCCGCACCACATCCCACAGCACAGATCGAAAGTGAAAAACTCACTCAATTGATCCGTGAAGAAATTGCAGCCAAAGGTGCAATGCCTTTTGCTCGTTTTATGGAGCTGGCTTTATATGCGCCGGGTCTTGGTTATTACAGTGCGGGAATGCATAAATTAGGCCGTAACGGAGATTTTGTGACGGCACCTGAAGTTTCACCCCTTTTTGCTAAATGCATCGCAAGACAATGTCTACAAGTATTAACCGAATTAGGCAATGGCGATATTCTTGAGTTTGGTGCGGGCTCTGGTATTTTTGCCAAAGATTTATTGCTCGAACTGGAAGCCTTAGGCGCATTACCGACCCATTATTTTATTTTGGAAGTCAGCGCTGACTTGCGGCAACGCCAATACGAGTTATTAAAAACAGCCTGTCCGCATTTATTATCCCGCATTCTCTGGTTAGATAAACTTCCCGATCTTCCCATCAATGGAATTATTTTTGCGAATGAAGTACTCGATGCCATGCCGGTGCATTGTTTCAAATTTTTGGAAAATGAAATGAAAGAACGCCGAGTTGTCTGGGAAAATAATCAATTTGTCTGGCGTGATGAATCCCCTACTCCTGAGTTACAACAGTATCTAGATACTATTTTTGAAGGGTATTCGTTAGGCTTAAATTATCAATCCGAAGCGAGCCTTATACAGCCCGCCTGGATTGCGACGGTCGCAACCATTCTCAATAAAGGCCTGTTGTTGCTAATTGATTATGGCTATGGCCGACAAGAGTATTATCACCACGAGCGATGCCATGGGACATTAACTTGCTTTTATCAACATCATCAGCATGCTGACCCATTGATCTTGGTCGGCTTGCAAGATATGACTGCGCATGTGGATTTTACGCATATTGCAGAAAGTGCAGCCAATGCGGGTTTGACAATGGCGGGTTTTACCACCCAGACTGCATTTTTGCTTGCGACAGGTCTATTGGATATTGCGAATGCATCCCTTTCTGAAGTCGAAAAATACAAACAAAATCAACAAATTAAAATACTGACAATGCCTTCGCAAATGGGGGAAGTGGTGAAGGTGATGGGGTTGGTTAAAAATATTGGGAAGCAGTTGATTGGGTTTTCGTTACGGGATCGGAGGGGGGATTTGTAGTATGTACCTTCATACACCATAGGCATCAAGCTAAGCAACAAATGTCATCCTGAGCGCAGCGAAGGATCACTAAATTATAATAAGGCGATCCTTCGCTGCGCTCAGGATGACATTTTCGCTTAGCTTGATGCCTATGGTATGAGGGTTTAAACTCTAGTTAGATATTTTTTTATCAGGTATAATCACGCGCCGTATTGGGTTATGAGGAGTTGGCAAGTGGTGCGTTCTGCGATTGTTGAATTACATAAAGAAGAACTTAAGTTCTCTGCTGGGCACTTTATGCTGCTTTCAGAACAGCAACGCGAAGGCATGCATGGTCATGATTATCAAATCAATGTTGCTTTCAATTGCCTCATTAAACAGAATGGTATGGCATTTGATTGTCGTCTGTATAAACAGCGTTTATTAACCTTATGCCAAACATTGGATTACCGTTTTATTTTACCCAGCCAATCTGACTATATGCGCGTGGAAGAGACGGGTAACGCTTGGATTGCCTCTTTTAGTGACCAAACTCTCACTTTTCTCAAACAGGATGCGGTTGTTTTACCTATCTGCAATGTTACTTTGGAAGAGCTCTCATTTTGGTTTTTAGAGCAACTGACAAAAAATCACGGGGAACTACAGGAACATCACATTCAAGGTATTACGGTCCGCGTGTTTAATGGCCGCGGTGAATCGGGCGCTACGAGCTGGGGTACGGTATAAAGAATGGGTCGCTGACTAATCGTGAAAATCTGCATTAAATATTAATTGAACCACCTTCTTTTGGCGCTATACATTTTGTTTTTGAATTACGTTTTTCCAATAACTCTTGCGCATCTTTTAGTTTTTTATCGATATCATCGTCATATTGATATAAATCATGATGGTATAAACCCACTAATTTTACATTCGCTTTATCAGCCACATCCACTATGCGACTCACACAAGAATGTCCCCAGCCTACTCTTTTCGAATATTCTTCATCTGTATAGGTTGTATCAATGAGTAAAAAATCCGTATCTTTGATAAAGCGTAGCAATCTATCTACTTCATGTGGGTGGTAATGCGGTGAATCTTCTAAATATAATTCATTATCTGTGATATAACAAAAAGACTTGTTCTGATAATCAATGCGATATCCAATACAACGGCCAGGATGATTTAATAAAATAGTTTGAACGGTCAAGTCATCAATCTTAAATGTTTCTTCTGTGAGATCATGAAATTTTAAATCCGCTGAAAATTCTTTCATTGTCACTGGAAAATAAACATTTTCCATTTGATTATTCAGCATCGATTCAACGCTCAAATTATCATGATTGGCTCCGTAAATATCAAAATGATTTCCTTTCACATATAAAGGCACAAAAAACGGAATGCCATTGATGTGATCATAATGAGGATGGGTAATAAATATATTTGCTTTAATCGGAAAAACTTTTTCACTCATCAATGTATCCGATAACGCTTTAATTCCTGTTCCCGCATCAAAAATAAGAAAATGTTTGTGCGCAATCCGCACCGTGACACAATTGGTGTTTCCTCCATAACGCAAACTCTTTGGACCTGGTACAGGCAATGTACCTCGCACTCCATAAAAATCAATAAGTATACGGTCATCTAAAATTTGAATGACTTCGTTTACGAATGTTTCTGGATTAATAGGTTTAGTGATATAACCATCGACGCCGTGTTGAAAAGCTCTACGTCTGTCATAATCAAATATTTTCCCGGTAATAACGATATATTTGGGTTGTCTAATATCGGATTTAAGACGGACACAATTCAATAAATCAATGCCATCTAAATTAGGCATCATTAGATCGCACAATACACAATCGGGTTGAATTTCTATTATTTTTTTTAAGGCTTCGGTGCTTGAATTACTGGAAGATACCTCATGACCTCTTTCTTTTAACAAACGCGTGTAGACATCGATTGTTAAATTATCGTCATCGATAACAAAAAAATGATATTTTTTTTCATCCATAAAGTGCTCTCTAATGTTTGCCCGACGCAATCTGTTTAATAACTTTGTAAAGCTTAATTTCTTTATCGCGAATCTTATGAGTTCCCAATTCTTCGCATTGAAAAAGTTCTTTCACTTCATCAAAAGTCGATTGTGTGATCAAGACGCTATTGGTTTTTGGAAGCGATTCTTGTAACTGGGCAGCAATATCCACTGTGTCGCCGATAACAGTATATTCGTGATATTGCGGCGATCCTATTTTGCCTGTAATCACTTCACCGGTATTAATCCCTATGCCAATTTCAAATTTACAGCCACTTTTAGCTTGGATTTTGTCTAACAAGCTAATCATATCAAGAGCACAATAGATTGCATTCGATGTATTATCAATGTAAGAAGTGGGAGCACCAAACACAACCAGCATATTATTCCCACAAACATTGTTAACAAATCCTTTATGTTTTCCAATGCATTCAGCCATTATATTGACATAATCATTTAAACATTGAATGGTTTCCATCGAATCTTTTTTATCATCCGGTTTAATAAATGTTTTGATATCACAGGATAATGCAGTAACAACCCGCGTCTCTACTAAATTAGATGTGCAATGCGCATCTGCATCAGGCATGGTTTCACTCACCACATTCGGAGGAACATATTTTTGGAAAATTTTTAAGATGCGCTCTTTATTAGTAACTTCTTTTTGCAATACATTCACTAATTCACGATTCGATAATTCTAATGCACGTGTTTTAATAGCTTGGTCAATACTGAACTTTAATTCGTTTTTATCCCAGGGTTTTTTAATGTAGCGGAAAACACGACCGGTATTGATTGCATTGATGACAGCATCAATGTCACTAAACCCCGTGACAATCATTCGTATCGTATCTGGAAACTCAGTAATCACTGTTTCAAGGAATTGAATGCCGGTCATTTCTGGCATTCGTTCGTCTGTTAACACGACATCAATCGGGTGTTTACGCAGAATTTCAAAGCCTTCTTTGGTTGAAGTGACAGTATAGATATTGTCATAATATTTACGGAATGTTGCGACAAAAGCAAATAAATTCCCTTCTTCGTCATCCACATATAATATATTTCCTCGTGACTGCCTACTTTTCATGGTCCAGCCCCTCGGGTCCTACCTACATAACCTTATTCTAGCGCATTTAAAAATGTTTTTCTGGGTTAATGGGTTAGCCTTATGTTAATCGCTTGCAAATAACATCCATAGAACCATATAGATAGCATCTTAACGCATAGAGTAAAAAAAGGTGCTAAACTAATATTATGTTGTGCTTCCAATACTTTAAGTGAGGAAGAATAATTATGCGGTTAAGAAGCAAAGTGATAGCAACAATTATAATTACTTGGACTTTGATGTTTACCGCAATTTATGTGGGTTCACGCACGATTTTATTAGATGGTTATATTCAATTAGAAAATACTTTAGCAATAAGAGATGTCAATCGGTCATTACAAGCTATCGATCAAATGGGCGAAGGCGTTGGCTTGATTGCCAGCAGTAATGCGGTTTGGGATGATGCTTATAAATTCGTTGTGGATAAAAACCAAGAATTTATAAAAGCGAATTTGCAAGTGGCAAGCTTACGCGGTTTTGGTACAGATATGCTTTTATTTTTTAACGCAAAAGGATTACCTGTGTATTTTGCTGTACTTGATCCTGAGAATACACAATTAATACCTTTACCTGCTGGACTTTCAGCCTACTTCACACCTAAAAGCAACTTAGTCCATCTTCCAAATAATGACAGTCATTTTGAAGGAATAGTCGCAACACCCGAAAGTTTATTTATTGCAGCAGGTCATTCTGTCGTGAAAGGAGATAATACTGGACCCGTACAAGGCAGCTTGGTCGCTGTCAAATATTTCACGAAACTCTTATTAGATAAATTAAAACGAATTACCAAACTTGATATTGTTATTTATCGTATGCCAGAAGTTAAAGCCGCTGGACTTGAATCTGTTAACCAACAACTCCAATCGCTCACTCAACCTTTATTAGAAAAAACGAATACTTCAATAAATGGTTATACGTTTTTGCGCGACATTAATGATGAGCCGGTTGCGATTTTAAAAATCACTGTTGCACGCGACATCTACGCTGCGGGCTTGCAAACCATTAAATATTTCAGCATCGCATTTCTTGGAACCGGCATTATATTCTTAATCTTGCTCACATCCTTATTAAGTTATGTGATTACAAATCGTTTAGAAAAATTGAATGATCAATTGGTTAATATTGCAGACAGTAAACATTTTAACAATCGCTTAACCGTAGAAGGAACAGATGAATTATCCTCTGTTCAAAGTGAAACGAATCAATTATTAGATACCATTCAAAAAGATACCACAGAAAAAATGAAGCTAACGCAACAAATTGTTCAGAGTGAAAAACTAGCTTCGCTGGGTGTTTTAACTGCAGGTATTGCGCATGAAATAAATAATCCAATTAATTTTGTCTTGTCGACAGTAGATCCTTTGCAAGATGATTTTAATAGCGTTGTTGCTTTGCTTAAACATTATATCGATCTTAAATCTGGCAAAGATTTTGATGAAAAGCAAGCACAATTAGAAATATTTAAAGAAGAAACGAATGTTGAAGCACTCGCCCAAGAAGTCAAAAGAATTATTTCAAACATAAAAGAAGGTGCAGAGCGCACAGCTAATATTGTAAAAGATTTAAAAACGTTTACACGTTTTGATGAAAATGCAATGAAAAAAGCCAACATTCAAGCTGGACTCGATTCCACGCTCATGTTGCTTATGCATAAATATGGTAACCGTATCAGCGTGGTGAAAGAATACAATCCTATTCCTCTTGTAGATTGTTACCCAGGCAAAATCAACCAAGTATTTATGAATATTTTAGCGAATGCCTGTGAAGCTATTCCTGAGAAAGGTGAAATTACTGTTACGACAACCCAAGTTGAAAATAAGGTGGAAATTCGTATAAAAGATACAGGTCCTGGTATCAAACCAGAGAACGTTACGAAAATTTTTGAACCATTTTACACAACTAAAGAAGTAGGACAAGGAACTGGGTTGGGCTTATCTATTTCGTATGGAATTATAGTCAATGAACATCACGGAAAAATCGAAGTTAAAAGTGAAGTGGGCGTTGGAACAGAGTTTATTATAATACTCCCCATTGATCAAAAAAGTGATTTTTAGAGTGTAGCAGCATTGAGATATACGTTCCTAGGCGCTAAAAAAATATTTTTTTTGCAAAAGTGGGAGCCTGATACGAATGAAGGTCTATCTTAGAACAGCACATATTGCATTGCTTATCGTAGCTGTTATTTCTTTGCTTATTCTCGGTGGTTCAGCTCTCTTATTTACTCAGAAATTAATTCAAAACCAAAGTTATTTTTTAAAAGTCAATGAAATTGAATCCTCTCGTATTCTCATGAGTAATTCCCTCGCCGGTTTTTTATCTCGGCAAGAGAGCATGTTGACAGTGCGTGATATTAATAAAATAGCCAATTTCCCATCACGCAAACCTTATGAAAAACAATTTATGGAAGGGTTGAATCATTTATCAACGGTAGCTAACAATAATGCGGATGTGCTGGAAGCACTTCGGTTATTAAAAATAAAATATCAGGATTTTCTATTGCTTGATGACAAACTACTGCCCCTCATAAAATCCATGCTAAGCATAGAAAATCAATTAAAAACTTTGACACAAAAAATAGATGACGATGTTAAAACTTTAAAAAGCCAATCAGGAAACATTAATGGTATTCTGGCATTAAAAAATATAAAACTCACCAGAGCTGTGCTAACAAACTTAAATATTCCCGATCTCATGAATTCAACGACTAAACGAAATGAATTTAAATTGGCTGTTAACGATTTGCTGACCAGTTCGCTAATCTATGCACAACGTACGAGTGAAAAACTAAATGGCGACTTCACTGCGATGACTACTTTAATTCGACGTGTCTCAGCAGAACCTGATCCGGATGCAATACTCAGTTTGAGGGATAATGAAATTGTTCAGATGGTTAGTTTGACTCGACAAGATTTGTATGATTTTAAAGAACAATTAAAAAATACGCCTGAATTGCTTTCTATCGCAGAAGATATCGAAAAGAGATTTAATATCATTGCCGGACAAGTTTACGAAAAGCCTAATAATATGGTCCAATTGCGGCAAAATTTTAATACTGCAGAAACTATTTTTTATAATTTGATTGCAGAAGTACCCAATTATGTAGCGAATATTACCAAGCAATTTACCAATTTAGATAGCGTTGCAAAATCCTTTAGTGTGACGTTATTATCGGCAGCCCAGGATATTGCTGTGAAAAACAGAATCACCACGATTATTACCATTATTGTTGTGTTACTGTTTATGGTAGCAGTTGGAGTTTACCTTATACGTGCGATAACTCGATCATTGAACATGTTAACCAAAGCAATGAAAAAAATTGCCTATGATGAAAGTAGTTTAGAATCACGCCTTGAACAAACATCCTATGAAGATTTAAATGAAGTCATCGATGCATTTAATACCATGAGTGCTAATTTGGATTATGCTCAGAAACATTTGCAAGAACTAGTAGCACTTAAAACGCATGAATTAAGCAAAGCAAACAAAAATCTAGAAGGAATCGTAACAGAGTTACAACTAGCAAAAGAAGAAGCAGAATCAGCCAGTAAAATCAAATCTGAATTTGTTGCAAATATGAGTCATGAATTAAGAACACCCCTGAATGCGATTATAGGTTATAGCGAAATATTACAAGAAGACGCCGAAGAATTGGGTGATAAAAATTTTGTGACCGACTTGGAAAAAATAACATCTTCAGCGAAACATCTTTTAACACTGATTAATGATGTACTTGATTTATCTAAGATAGAAGCGGGTAAGCTCGATCTTTTCTTAGAAGATATGCACGTCAAAGATTTAGTAAAAGAATTAGAACCGATTATTTCTTCATTGATCCATAAAAATAATAATACCTTTAACTCATCAATAGCACCCGATGTCGATATGATGCATACGGATGTTGTACGAGTCCGCCAATGCCTGCTTAATCTACTTAGCAATGCATCAAAATTCACCTCGAATGGAACGATTACTCTCGATGTCAAATCGATATCGCAAGATCAAAAAGATTTTATTCAATTTTCTGTTATTGATACAGGCACGGGTATATCAGAAGAAACACTTGATAAATTATTTGCGGCATTTACTCAAGCCGATGCCAGCACAACGCGAAAGTATGGCGGAACGGGTTTAGGACTTTTCCTGACTAAACGATTTTCGGAAATGTTGGGTGGATCGATCACTGTAGAAAGTGTATGTGGCAAAGGCTCCACTTTTATTTTGCGTCTACCCAAATTGAGTAGTATTGGTTTAGAAAAAGAGAAATATATACCTGCGCCACAAGATAAGCAAAAGGAAGTCAATCACAGTAAAAAAATCGTTTTAGTTATTGATGATGACATTAGTTTTCATGATGAATTGCAAAAGTTTCTGGATGCATCTGACAATGTTTTAATACATGCATTCAATGGCAAAGAAGGTTTAGCACTTGCAGAGACTAACAGGCCTGATGTTATTGTTTTAGATATTATCATGCCAATTATGGATGGCTGGTCTACCTTAGCCGCATTAAAAGCAAATCCTCTGCTTGCAAAAATTCCTGTGATTGTTGTTTCTATTGTCGATGAAAAAGAACTTGGATTTGCACTCGGTGCTATCGATTATGTTCACAAACCCATTAATAATAAAAACTTAACCGATAAAATAAGACAATTTTTATCACCTGACAAAGATTCGCATGTGGTATTAATTGTGGATGATGAACTTTCTGCGCGCGAACTCATGCGCAAAGCAGTCGAAAAAGCAGGTTGGGTTCCAGTTGAAGTGACAAACGGTCGTGAAGCGATAGACATGTTAAGCTCTGTTGAACCATCCGTTATTTTGTTAGATCTTTTAATGCCAGAGATGGATGGTTTTGCAGTGATTAATGAATTGCAAAAAGGTGAGAAATGGCGCCAAATTCCCATCATTGTGGTGACGGCTAAAGAACTTACGGGTGAAGACCGCGCCATGTTAGCAAAATATGCTAAAATCATTTTTCAAAAAGGAAATTATACGCATAAAAAATTGATAGGAGCTATTGTCGATCAAATTAAGAGTGTAACGATATAAGTTTCATTGATGTAATAGAAAGTGTTTGTTTCATAATAATAATATATGCCTATATTTTTAACAGAATCATTGTTGGCAATGGAGAAATCATCACTTTATCCACATTTTTATAATAAAATGATAGATAATGGGTGAAAAAACAGAGGATTGGCTGCTTCATAATAACTTTATGGAGAACGATATGAAAACTCATTTCTGGAACACACAAAAATTATTTTTTATTTTTTTCATTACTACTTTATTATTTTCTAACACTCT
>CAYRUP010000008.1:15501-30436 GCA_964427485.1 uncultured Coxiellaceae bacterium
AACGATTAAAGTTGGGATGAGCATTGCTTTAACCGGTCCTGCCCAAGATCTTGGTTTAAGCATGAAAGAAGGCATAGAAGCCTATTTTAATCGAGTCAATGCGGCAGGGGGTGTTGATGGTAAAAAAATAGAATTGATTGCGCTTGATGATCAGTATGAGCCATCGTTGGCTGCGCCTAATATGCGTAAACTGATCGATGAAGATAAAGTAATTGCAGTCATTGGTAATGTGGGTACACCGACCGCAGTTGTCACAGTTCCTATTGCGAATGACAATAAAGTATTATTGTTCGCACCATATACGGGTGCGGGTATTCTTCGCAAAACTCCCCCTGATCGTTATATCATTAATTTACGCGCCAGTTATCAAGAAGAAACTGCAACCATGGTCAAAGGTTTATTATCTATGGGTATTAAACCTGAAGAAATCGCCTTTTTTACGCAAAATGATGCTTATGGCGATTCAGGTTACGCAGGTGCAATGATTGCGTTAAAAGCAGCAGGTTATGCCCATCCAGAACTTCTACCCTACGGACGTTATACACGCAATACAGTCAACGTAGAGGAAGGGTTGGTGAAAATACTCAGCGCTGGAAAAACAATTCGTGCCATTATTATGGTAGGCGCTTATGCACCTAACGCAAAATTTATAAAATTAGCTAAAAAAGAATTTCCCAATGCCCTTTTTCTAAATGTTTCCTTTGTGGGAACAAATGCACTCGCTGCACAGTTAGGAGAAAGTGGTGATGGCGATAATGTCATTATTACTCAAGTCGTTCCTTATTTTAATAACAATTTACCCGCTGTCGCTGAATATCATAAAGATCTAGAAAAATATTTTCCTGGCGCCCAACCTGGATTGGGTTCATTAGAAGGCTACTTAGCTGCAAAATTATTTGTACTAGGACTTGAAAAAGCCGCTGCCGAGAAAAAATTGACACGTGAAGGAATTATTGATGCTTTTGAAAATATGCGTAATGTCGATATTGGCATAGGCGAAAAAATTAGTTTCGATCAAAATGATCATCAAGCATTACATACCGTGTGGCCTACTATTCTTATCGGCGGAAAATTGGAACCATTAACTGATTGGTCAACTCTTTCATCAGGCAAAAAAAATAAAAAGAAATAACGAGATGAGTTATTTATAAAAGCAATAAATTATCAATGTGACGCAATAGGTACTAACTATGCAAATATTATTTCAAAAAAGTATAGTATTTTTTGCATTAATGCTAACGTTTTTTTTAACGTTTGCAGCTGCTGAAGAAAATAAAGATGCCGCCCTACCGTCAGAAATTACAAAACCGCCCATAAAAATAGGCATGACTGGCTCAATGACGGGCGGCGCGGCAGTCAGTGGTCAAACCATGAGATTAGGTATACAAATTTATTTTGATAAGATTAATGCCGCTGGCGGAATTCAAGGACAAAAATTAGAATTAATTGCAATGGATGATGGCTATGAGCCATTACGCGCCGCAGCGAATTTGCATAAATTGATTGACCAAGACCAAGTATTAGCAATTTTAGGTAACAATGGAACACCAGCAGCGGTAGTAGCAGTTCCTATCGTCAATAAAAGTAAAATATTATTATTTGGCGCACGAACCGGCTACGCTCTGTTACGCAAAACGCCGCCCGATCGTTATGTTATTAATCTTCGTGCCAGTCATTTTGACGAAGTGAATACATTAATTAAAGCGATTATAGCCTCAGGCATCAAACCCGAAAACATCGCGTTTTTTAGCCAAAATGATGCATTTGGCGATTCGATTTATCTAGGCGGAATGAAAGCTTTAAAAGAACAAGGTTATGCCAATGCTGAGCGATTGCCGTATGGTCGTTATGATCGCAACACATTAGATGTCGCTGCTGCATTAGGACGCATCATTGAGCAAGCTAAATATCCTATCAAAGCCTTTGTTTTGGGTGGAGTCTATGAGCCAAATGCCCAATTTATTAAGCTCGCAAAAACAGAATACCCTAATGCAATGTTTCTAGCGGTATCAGGCTTAATAAATCCCCATGATCTTACCAAAGCTGAAAATGATCAAATACTTGTTTCCCAAGCTGTTCCTGATCCTGCTACCAATTTACCTGCTATTGTTGAGTATCGCGAAGATTTGAAAAAATACGGAGGGGGAGCTGAACCCAGTTTTGGGTCACTAGAAGGTTATCTCGCAGCAAAATTATTTGTGATGGGATTACAAAAAGCAGTTAAAGAAAAGAAACTAACACGTGAAGGACTGATTGATGTGTTTAACACGATGCGTGATATTGACCTCGGTATTGGTGTTAGTTTTACGTTTAGTAAAGATGATCATAATGGTTTAACGCGGGTTTGGATAAGTATTTTTAAGGATGGAAAATTTATCGAAACAAAGTGGCCTAACGAGAAGATACCAATAAGAAAATAAACATTAAAACCATGAGCTGTTTTTTAGGGATTTATAAATGAAGGTATATCTTAGAAGAGCACATTTTTCCCTACTACTTGTAGCCATTGTTTCTTTGTTCATATTAGGTGGTTCTGCGTTATGGTTTAATCAAAAATTAGCTCGCAATCAAAATTATTTCTTACAAGTCAGTGAAATTGAATCAGCGCGTATCTCCATGAGCAATTCCCTCGCTGGTTTTTTAGCGCGCCAAGAAGCTATTCTAACAGTACATAACATGGATGAGTTAAACCATTTAGAGCCGCGCAAACCTTATGAAATTCAATTCTCAGAAGGTTTAGTTAATTTATCCAAAATAGCCAAAGATAACGCTAACATTATTAAAGAACTCGACCTATTAAAAGCGAAATATCTCGAGTTTCTAAAGATAGATGAAGAATTGTTTTATACCACTCGCACTATTTTAAATATGAAAGAACTATTGCGTACATTAGCACAGTCAATTGATTCCGATGTCAAAGATTTAAAGAATCAATCTGGAAATATTAGCGGTTTGTTGATATTAAAAAATATGAAAATTGTAAAAAATGTAAAAGAAAAACTGGCACAACCTGATGTGATGAGCTCATCAGTCAAAAGAGAAGAATTTAAGACGGATGTTAATCAATTGATGATGAGTTCACTCATCAATGCCCAACGAATTAGTGAAAAGTTAAACGCAGATTTTGCTACTTTGACAACATTAATGCGACGCGTTTCTGAAGAATCCGATCCTGACGCAATCATGAGTTTGAAAGAAAATGAAATTCTACAACTTATTCAACTCACTCATCAAGATTTACGCGATTTCAAATCTCAATTAGACAATGTACCCGAATTGCTTTCCATCGCAGATGACATTGAAAAGAAATTTAATATTATTGCCGGCCAAATCAATGAACAACCTAATAATATTATTGAATCAAGACAAAATTTCAATGTCGCGTCACAAGTTCTTAATAACACGATCAGTCAGATACGCAAATATGTGACAGGAATCACACGACAATTTACCCAGTTAGATACGGTTGCAACCTCACTCAGCACAAAATTAATTACGGCAGCAAAACAAATTTCTGCGAGCAGCCGTTTAACCATTCTGGTTATTGTTACCTTCGTGTTACTATTTATGATCATCTTCGGAGCGTATTTAATGCGAGTCATTATGCGTTCATTAAATATGTTATCAAAAGCGATGAAAAAAATTGCTTATGAAGAAGGCGGCTTAAAATACCGCTTAGAAATATCTCCCTATGAAGATTTAAATGAAGTCATTATGACTTTCAATACCATGACTGCAAATTTGGATTACGCGCAACATCATTTGCAAGAACTCGTCGACTTTAAAACCCAAGAATTAAGTAAAGCCAATAAAAGTCTTGAAAATGTTGTGCTTGAATTACAAAACGCAAAAGATGAAGCGGAATCTGCTAATAAAATTAAATCAGAATTTGTCGCCAACATGAGTCACGAATTGCGTACGCCACTCAATGCCATTATAGGTTATGGCGAAATGTTACAAGATCAAGTAAAAGATGAAGGTCATGATATGTATTCACCGGATTTGCTTAAAATAACCGCTTCTGCGAAACATCTTTTGACCTTAATTAATGATGTTCTTGATTTATCGAAAATTGAAGCGGGTAAAATTGAAATTTACTTAGAAGATATCAAAGTAAATGACCTGATAAAAGAATTAGAGCCTATTATCAAACCACTCATTGATAAAAATAATAATGTTTTTAAATTAATTATCGGACCTGATATCAATACCATGCATACGGATGTCGTGCGCGTACGGCAATGTCTGTTAAATTTACTGAGCAATGCCGCAAAATTTACGATAAATGGTTCCATTACACTCGAAGTAACATCCTTATTTCAAAATAATTTAGAATGGGTAAAATTTAGTGTGATCGATACAGGCACTGGCATTTCCGAAGAAAAATTAAAAAAACTTTTTCAAGCTTTTACCCAAGCAGATGCTACCACAACTCGAAAATTTGGCGGCACAGGCTTAGGACTTTTTTTGACAAAACAATTTATACTCATGCTGAGTGGTTATATCACCGTAAAAAGCGAAGAAGGCGAAGGTTCTGTTTTCACCATGGTCTTGCCAAAAGTCGTGGTCACTGAAAATCAACAGCCTGATTATAAACAAGCAGAAGATATAATAAATAATACTTTGTATAAAACTATTTTAATTATCGATGATGATGTAAAATTCCATGAAGAAATTCAGCTTGTCCTAGAAAAAACGGGCTATATTGTTTTGCATGCTTTTAATGGCAAAGAAGGTTTGAATATAGTTAGCAAAAAGAAACCTGACATGATCGTATTAGATATCATCATGCCAATTATGGATGGTTGGAGTTTGCTGGCGAATTTAAAAGCGAATCCAGACTTGGCTGATATACCTGTGATAGTGACATCAATTGTTGATGAAAAAGAATTAGGCTTTGCGTTGGGCGCGCTGGATTATATTCACAAGCCTATTAATAAAAAATCGCTTATCGATAAAATTAAGCATTTTTTACCTGGCGACAAAGAATTACATACTGTCCTCATTGTGGATGATGACACTTCCGCACGCGATTTAATGACAAAAGCGGTACAAAGAGCAGGCTGGAAATCAATACAAGCGATAAATGGTGTGGATGCAATCAATAAAATGAATTCGTTTACACCTTCTATTATTTTACTCGACTTGCTTATGCCTGAAATGGATGGATTTGGTGTCATTTCAACATTGCAAACCGATAATAGATTGCGGAATATTCCTATCATTGTGGTAACAGCGAAGGAATTGACTGCCGAAGAGCGCATGATGCTTGCGAAGCACACGAATGTTTTATTGCAAAAAGGGACTTATACTCATAAGAAATTGGTAAGCACGATCTGTGAACAAATTAAAAATTTGACTGAAACTAAAGGATAACTGCATGGGTACTAAAATTTTATTAGTTGAAGACAATCCGCTGAATCTTGACATGCTTAAGCGGCGATTAGAGCGCAAGGGATTTACAGTCCTTACTGCGATGGATGGTCAAAAAGGCATTGAATTAGCTCACTCTGAAAAACCTGATCTAATTTTAATGGATATGAGCCTGCCGATCATCGATGGATGGGAAGCGACCAAACAGTTAAAAGCCGATCCCAAAACCAACTCAATACCGATCATCGCGTTAACTGCACATGCCATGGTAGGCGATCAAGTCAAAGCGGAAGAAGCTGGCTGTAATGAATATGATACAAAACCCGTTGATTTGCCGCGTCTTCTTACTAAAATGGCAAAATTTATTAAAGTAGACAATTAAGAAGAGAGAGATGTCTATGCGAAAAATGAAGCTATATCTTATCATTGCGTATGCTGCATTTTTTCTCGTATTTTTTTCTTTATTATTTATTGTCTCAACGATTGCGCTGGCATTTTATCCTCTGGAAAATTTTCCAACCCCACTGGGTGCAAAACTCATTACGGCTACCATTTCTTTACCGGAAGGTAGTCGTTTAATGATTATCATGAGTGTAACCGGGATTTTATTTTTTCTCATTTTAGCTTTCGCTTATTTAACCCATCTTTTTGCAAAAACGCTGAAACAATTTGTTTTTTCAATGCAACATATTTCCTATGAAAATACTGGATTACATTATCAAATCCCGCTAACACCGTATCTTGAATTGAATAAAATGATTTCCAAATTGGATACGATTCCGAAAATATTGAATGAACAAGTTGCTTTAAAAACACAAGAACTAATGCAAATAAAAAATTTGATTGAAAATAAATTAATTGAATTAAATAAAATAAAAAATGAATTAAACGCCGCAAATAAAATAAGATCTGAATTTCTCGCTAATATATCCCATGAATTACGTACACCGCTCAATGTTATTCTGGGTTATAGTGAAATTCTTAAAGAAGATGTAGAAAAATACGGCCATACTTCTTATTGCGTAACTTTAGATAAAATTATTGATGCTGCACATTTGCTGTTAATTTTGGTTAACAACACGCTCAATTTTAAAACGCTTAAAATACGTGAAACTATTTAAAATTTTTTTATGAGATGATTATGTCTGACAGTGCGCTGGAAAATTTAATATTTGCCTTATCGCTGATAAAAGATCATATTATCCAGCACGTCGAAAATTTGCTTGAATTATTAGAGCCTATTTTGGATGAAGACGATCAAAAAAAATTTCCCGAGTGTATTACTTACATTCAAAACATTCGACAGAGTGGTTTATTGCTCTTGGAAGAAACCACGCGGCTTTTGGAACAGGAAATCGATCTAGATGATATCGATCAGTTATCTAATTATCTATCTAAAATTCGTCACGACTTACGCAATCATATTAATTCCATGCAGGGTTATGCTGAAATTAGCTTAGAAGATTTTCAAGCTGCTGGCGAAAAAACTTTAGTTAAAAAAATAAAAGACATTATTTCACGCATCCAGAAAATTTTACTTTTTATTGATGAAATTAATGTAACTAAACATTTATCTATCTCGCATAAGTCGCCCTCATCCGATACATTGCCATCGCCCTCATCCGATACATTGCCGTCGCCCTCATCCGATACATTGCCGTTACCTGATCAAGAAGAATTTTTATTTATTGGTCGAGAGCAGAAAGTCGAAGAATTTCTTCACTTTAAAGAACATATTCCTATTCTTGTTGTAGATGATATTGAAGAAAATTGTCGTGTATTAAGTTTATATTTAAATCATATTGGTTATAAGAATATTGATACTGCTTATAATGGCCAACAAGCATTAAAAATAATAAACGAGCGTGATATTAGTATTGTGTTACTTGATATCGATATGCCCGAAATGACTGGCATTGATGTCCTTCAAAATATCAAATCTCATGAACGTCATCGCGATATTATGGTATTGATGATATCCGCTGCGGATACAATGGAAAATACCATAAAATGTATCAAATTAGGTGCCGAGGATTTTTTACCCAAACCATTTAATCGAGATTTATTACGCGTGCGTCTGGGTGCTTGTGCCGAAAAAAAATGGTTTAAGAATAAGGAAGCGCAATATCACCACGAACTTGAAATTGAAAAACAGCGCTATGAAAAATTACTTAATATTATTCTTCCTCCCAGTATTGTGACCGAACTTACTTCTTCTAACAAAGTTAAGACTCGCTATTATAAAAATGTTGCTGTTCTATTTGCGGATGTGGCTAACTTCACAAAATATTGTGATTCGCATAGTCTTTCTGATGTAGAAAAAAATCTACAGAAATTTTCTGAACTATGTGAGGAACTGGCTATTAAATATAATTTACAAAAAATAAAAACCATAGGAGATGCTTTTTTAGCAACGGCAGGCATGTTAACTAACAATCAAAATCCTGTTTTGGATTGCGTGAATTGTGCCGCTGAATTACTTGCAGGGACTGTTCTACATTTACCTGCTAAATGGCAATTACGAATTGGTATTGATTTTGGTTCAGTCGTTGGCGGCATCATTGGTCATCGTCAATTTTTGTTTGATATATGGGGCGACACCGTCAATACTTCATCACGTATTCAAACCGTTGCTGAACCTGATTCCATTTTATTAACTAAGCAAGCCTTTAAGCAAGTCGAAGATATTTGCGATGCTGAATCGTTAGGAGCGGTGTTATTAAAAGGGAAAACACCGATGGAGCTGTTTAAGTATAAAGGGAGAAAATAGTAGGGTGGATTAGATGCGTTTTTTGCATCGTAATCCACAAATTTCCGGTGGATTACGGCAAAAAACGCCTAATCCACCTACGAAAAACTCTACGCAAAATCATATTCCAACATCAACCGACTATAAGTTTCCTTACCCGATGCTGTATGATTCATAAAACCAACCCGGCCGCGCGCAGAAAAACTTCTCTTAAAAAATGGTACAGGGGTATAAATAGCATCTAAATCAATTTCACTACTGTTCGTCAAAAATGGTTGGGTATAGTAGCGAGCTCCACTTGCAGCAAGCACCAATTGATGATCAAAGAAAGCATAGGAACCCGTCAGTTTACCCGCAGTACCCGCCGCTTTTTCAATTAATCCTGCCGTCATAGAGGTCGTATAAAGCGGATCTGCTGCATAACCTGAGGTATAAGGCGAAACAATATCGCCATTACGGTAACCGCCGTCTCGTGTTGGAACTCTGTTCCAGGCTAATAGAATTTGACCATCCGCTATTTCGGCACCTATCAAAACACCGTAGCCTGATGATTTCACGCTGCCAAGGCCTTGGTTAGCAATGATATCGCCGCCATCCGCGGGATTATTTAAAACTTGAGCTCCGATTATAGGTCTTATAAAAGAGTTTAATGCAAAAGTATATTTAAAATCTGCATAAAATATTTTTGCGTAATTAAAAAATTGATAACCCCAAGCTTGAATATTTAACTTATTCCATTTAAATAACGCGCCGCCCGCAAACGTTCCAACATCTGGATGGTTACCTAAAGCAGCAATGCTGGCAGAAGTTAAGTTAGCGGTATTGTAAAGGTTAGTTTGCGTAAAGTTTTCCGAAGTACGGGATTTGAAACGAATCTGACGGAAGAGAACAAAGTTTAAGTTTTTTTCTGGTGTGTTGAGAGATTGCCAGGGTGCTAATACACCGTATAACGCTTGATAGGTAGCTGGAATCATACGTGAGTCAGCGGGGTTCATCCAAGGCGTTGTGATTAACTGGTTACCCACACGGCCAAAAAGGTGCGGCGTTTCTAATTGGATAAAGGCTTGGCCAACAGGCGTGATGGGCACGGCTGGAAGCGATCGATCCTGCTTCGCTATATTACTCGTGTTAAAACCTAATGGTTGAGCCGTATAAACAGTACCTCCCCAACGAAAATGCTGTAGAAAGAGATCACTTAACAAATTGAGCTTGCCCCCTGCCGAGAAAGCAGTCCGATCATTGACACCTGATCGATAAAAGTGACGATCAAAATCATAAACACGAATATTACCATCGATTTTAACTGGAGGAAGTATGGGGCGCGGCACATAAATTTGTTTTGGATCATAAACCGAAACTGATTTGGGCTTAGGCATCGCTGAGACCGGCATCGTTATGGGAGGTGGTATTGGCGTTGTTTCAGCCTGAACGTTTGTCACTTTTTTCTTCTTGTGAATGACAGGATGTTTACTCACAACTGCAAAGCTTGCCGCATGAAAACCGATAGCACCAATCCCTACTAAACAAGCCACCAGCCTTTTATACATAATCGCCATGGTAAAATCCTTTTTCCAGAAGAATGATAAGCCGCGTAAACCTTTGTTACTTTATTTTATTGATATCCTTTTATGAAGCAACTTTTTTTAATTTTTTTTTGCAATGTTTTAGCGCTTTTTTGATGTATAACGATAGATTCGATCTAATACGATACATTGCTTGTGCAAGAACCTTTAATAGGGTTATAAAAGAGAGTATTCTTTTTTAATTTCTGAGTGATTTTAAGGAAAATAAAGTCATGCTAAACAAATCCCTGTCGAAAATTCTATTTGTCATTCTCACCTTTTTTCTGATGAATGTTGCATGCGCCGCAACTTCAGAAAAATCGATACCAACCTCTCCTGCTGATGATGATGTTATCAAAATAGGTATGACTGTTCCCTTAACAGGAGAATTGCATAGCATTGGGGAAGGAGAACGAATCGGCGTCCAAATCTATTTCGATAAAATTAATGCAAACGGCGGAATTGGGGGTAAAAAATTAAAATTGCTCGCATTAGATGATGGCTATGATCCATTAAAAGCTGCAAGTAATGTCCATCAATTAATAGATCAAGACAACGTATTTGCTTTTATGGGTAATATGGGAAGCGCACCTGCAGTTGTAACGCTGCCTATCATCAATCAGAAAAAAATTATTTTATTTGCGCCTGTAACAGGAAATAAAATTTATCGTAATGTCCCACCTGATCATTATATTTTTAATTTTCGCGCCAGCTTGAATCAAGAAACGGAGGCATTGGTAAATGGTGTGTTATCGATCGGCATCAAACCAGATGAAATTGCGTTTTTCATCCAGCAAGACGGCTTTGGACAGAACGTTTATCAGGGTGCGCTAAGTGCTCTGAAATCCGCAGGCTTTTCTCGTCCAGAAAGTTTGCCTTTTGCCAGTTTTACGCGCGGAACACTCAATGTAGAAGATGCTTTAGCACGAATTATGCAATATGCCAAAGGGCCTCTTAAGGCTTTTATCCTAGGAGGAAATTATAGTACGAATGCTAAATTTATTAAGTTAGCGAAAAAAGAATATCCCAATGCGATCTTTCTATCTGTATCAGGCCGTATCGATCCGGCTGATTTCCAAAAGGGCGAAGATAAAAACATTGTTACGGTTGAATTAGTACCTAATAGCAATTCAAATTTACCTGCTATTGTAGAATATCGTGAAGATTTGAAAAAATATGGCAATAATGCAAGTCCAAGTGCAACAAGTTTAGAGGGTTATCTTTCAGCAAAATTATTTGTTAAAGCCTTACAAAAAGCTGCTGAAGAAAAAAACCTTACCACAGAAAATATGATAAATATCTTGGAAAATATGCGCAATGTTGATATTGGAATTGGTATTAACATTGATTTTGATAAAAACAACCACCAAGCATTACGAACAGTCTGGCCTGTTTTATTAAAAAATGAAAAATTTGAAACGTTAAAATGGTCTGATCTGCAACAAAAAAATTAATATCCAAAGACATTGAGTTGAGTGCAATAATTTATTTTGATCGCATCAACTTTTCTTGACTGGATGAATAGCGAGAGGATTGCTGGTGCATGGATTGATAAAATAAACGGTATGCCGGGAAAACCTACTGCATATCTTTACGTACAAATCTCAGCTCGATATAATGCATCATTTCTTGGTGATGGAAACCAACCATAGTACTATGCCGCTTGTAAGAGACGAAGTCGGTCCCTGGAGTTTGGGCCTTTTTATGAGGCCTTTGTCATTTATGGAGTATGAAAATTTCTCTAGCCAGTGCGGAAATGGGAAGAGTGAGTTATTAGACTTTTATGAGCGACAAACCATTTACATCAGATAATTCGTCCAGGCACGTTAGGCATGCTGAAATTAAGGATATACCTGGAATTATATCTGTATTAGATCAAAATTTAATTGCATACAAAAAACCCACCGAGATTACCACTTTAGAGCAAACTGGTTTTTTAATTAATGGATTTACTCCCGATGATGCTAAAGCAGCTATCTTAGACACAGACAATTTTATTTTTTTAATTTCCACAGAAAATGATGATGTGATTGGTTATGCCATAGGCTGTGATGTCAAAAAATTGAAATCTACTTTTCAAGAAGAACTTGCAGCTGTCTCTTCAAAAATACGAACGATTGTTTTTTCCGAAAAAACACTTTATCTCAGACACATTGCAAAAAAAACGGATAAGAAGCATGTTGGTAAAAAACTATTACAGACATTATCTGAGCAGGCAAAGCTTGCTAGCTATAAATATATTATTTGCGTAATCGCGCATAAACCTATCCAAAATAAAGCTTCTATAACATTTCATGAAAAACTCGGCTTTGTGTGTGTTGGTTACAACGAAGACGGAGACAAAAAATCAGGTGTTTATTTGAAAAAAATCCAACCCTATTAAAAAAATACATTTATGCTAACTACGATACATGAGGCTTGGTATTTTTGTTCGCCACAAGCCATAAATAAAGTATCCAAATTAGCAGAAAAGTTGCCTTTTATTAAAGTACGTAGTTTGCAGGAGTTTCTTGCAGAGAATCATTTGTAGACGATACAAAAAGGTGTATAGTTTGCAGCAATTTTTAGAAGATAAGCCATTAAAATCAAGGCGCTATAAAAGAAAAACCCCGGATTCTGCACCTAATTTCTTAGGGGGAAGAGTTGCCCAGGGACTGTAATTAAATTATAGGACAAAACACATGCAAAATCAAAGCCATATTTTTGATGAGCTTACGTTAATCTTTTCCCAAGAAAGACTTGATGGCTATTTTGGGCATGCTAAATGTAACAATAGCAAAGATGACGCGCTTATTGCATATTCATGGAATATTGAATTAAGCCAAGCGCTTTATCCTGCATTACAAGTGCTAGAAATTGCCTTACGAAATTCTTTACATCAAGGAATCGCTACAATCTACAATTCCGAATACTGGTTTGATTTGCCTTTGTTGCACAACAAAGAGAAAGAAGATGTTCGGCAAGCAAAGGATAAGCTGCTAAAAGAAAAAAAGTCTATAGAAGCTGGACGGGTAGTTGCTGAATTATCCTTCGGCTTTTGGACATCTCTCTTTGACATCAGGTATGAACACGGTCAAGTGCTGTGGCCAAAATTGTTTAAGCCAGTTTTTCCATTCTTACCGAAAGGCCAAAGAACTCGCCCATTTTTATCACGAGAGCTGAACAGAATTCGTTTCTTGAGAAATCGTATTTTTCATTATGAGCCTATTTGGCACTGGAGAGATCTGCCTGATCAACATAATAGTATGATCAATCTCATTAGCGGGTTATCTCAATCAGCTTCGACATATTTAAATATTTTTGATCGATTTAAAGATGTTTATGCTGATGGAAAACAAAAGATTGAAGGCAACCTAAAAAATCTACTAAACGCTAACTAGATAGAATCGGTGCGTCATTTAAACTAATTACGCTCATAAGGAGAGTTGAAAATGAATATTACTGCACTAGTTACAGGCATTATTGGCACAATAACAGGTACTTCTGGCTTAGTATTGAGTATTTTTAACTACAATCGCGATGCACCAAACATTCAAGTTACTCTTGCTTGGGACATGTCACCGTATGGCTTTGCCACAATTAGTCATGATGAAACCAAGCTTTGGGGTGTGGTATCAATTACAAATATTGGCAGACGTCCTGTTTTTTTTAGCCATCTTCATTTAGAAATTCCAGGCACCACTGAGTATTTACTTATTACAGAAGGACTAAATGGAGAAAAACTACAAGAAGGTGATGCTCCTAAAAGATATCCTGTTACGCAAGTTGGATTAGAGGAATATGCCGATCGATGGCAGACAATTCGCGCTGTAGTTTATGACAGCACTGGGAAAAAGTACTATTCACGATCTCCGACACAAAAACCTTCATGGGCAAAAATTAATATTCAGGATGCCTAACTTCATTATTAATGAAAAATTGAGCACGCCTACCAATATAAATGAACTAAGGATTTATAATGAAATTTAGCCAATTCTATCTTCCTCCACAAGAATATGTAACAGATAACAATAAGATGCGCATCAGAATGGGGAGCTATTTATCTAGCCTTGGCTATCGTTCTAAAAACATGAGCAATTTCTCATTAGCACAGCGAGTCACACAATATGCCGGAATTCCAGTTCCAGGATATCATGCAACTGATAAGAGCTATGTTTACAACTTTAACCAATTATGCAATGAAATTTCGATCATCGAGTTATTGGATATCATTACTATCATTTATGATGGATTAACTAACCAAACTGAGAAACATGAACTTATAAAATTTGCAAATGACTGCTTTATTGAGGAAGGCTTAGCATATGTCATGAATCAGCAAGGGGAAGTCAGATTCAGACCTGACGACGAGTTTGAGCGAAACAAAACCTTAACATTAAAATCTTTAATTGGTAGTAATTTCACTGCTGTGTTGGAAGCATTTAATCATGCTTACAATGAATTTCAAACAGATATTAGCAAAGGCAAATCAGCACTTCGATACATCTTTGAAGCAAATGAAATTTTATTTAAAAAATTGGCGAAACCCAAATATGATTTTGATCAACTTAACTCATCAAATATTGAAAAAATAAAAAATCATATTGCAGACGATATTATAAATCACCTTGATACAACAGCAAAACAAGCTACTCTTAGATTTTTAGAATCCTACAAAAAATGGGTGGACGCTATGCATCCCTATCGTCACGGCCAAGATGTCGACACATACAACAATCCACCTATTGATCTCACAATATTTGCATTAAGTAGTGGTGCATCTTATCTAAGATGGCTGGCATCAATTATGCAAATAAAATCTGAAAATTCCAAGAAACTTGACTGAAATAACTCTATTGCTCTTTATCTTTCATTGGATGAGTCCTGAAATTTCTTAGTTGAAGCGGGGTTGGTTATCATGTAAATCTCTTGATCGTTAAAATGTAATTGAGATTTTAAATATACTTTTGCTTGAGTAGGATCCTTACCAAGTAAAGGCACGGCCATTGAAGCCTCTTCTGGTGAAACATTATTTTTAGCAGCAACTGGGATTAATGCTGGTAAATTTGCTGATGGCATTTTAATACTGATGACACCGATTAGAATTGCAAGCTGTTTCGACAATTGCTCAAGCTGTTTGCTTTGCTCATCAACTCTTCTATCCAATCCAATAAAAACATATGCAATAATCCCTGCTGCCACTATGCAAGCGCCTATTGTATAGACCGGAGACATAGTATCCACTCTGTCCGGGGACATAGTAAACACTTTA
>CAYRUP010000009.1:0-15431 GCA_964427485.1 uncultured Coxiellaceae bacterium
GAAATTTGGTGGATTACGATGCAAAAAACGCATCTAATCCACCCTACTTTTAGCTTGTGCATACCCTAGACGTTTACGGGAGAAGAATAACGATATTGTGGAAAATGGGGTCAGATGAAATCTCCAACCTATTCTTTGCTGTTTCAAATAATTAGTTGAAACAGCAAAGAATAGGTTGGAGATTTCATCTGACCCCATTGGCCTTTCATGAGGCATCTTATTGGGAGATTAACAATAAAAGTTAAGTTTGAACGTGTGCGCAACAACAATCAAAAGATGTTTAAAGTTATTAATTAGATTACTTGCGGTGATGTGTTTGAAAAACCATCCCAATAGTATCAATCTGAGGAAGGTTGTATTCTGGTTTTTTTGCAATACCATCTTCTATGGCTTTTTTGTAGAATTGTTCGATTTTTAGGAAATTGGTATCTTTCCTAAAGCTAGGGGCTTGTTGCTCTGACAATTCGCGCATTTTTTCAATTATGGTCATAAAGTGAGCTCTTTAAAAGTGGTTTCGACTATGCAAAAAGAACGGAAAATTGTTCTTTGATATATACTGAGTAATCAAGTCATTGTATGTTCTAACAATTTTTCTTAACTCCCCGTCATCACTATAGTCCTCTATTTTTAGTTTAACATCTTTCTGCAAAGTGTCCACTCCGATGCATCTGTTATGGGAGTGCCATCTTTTATTATTACCCAAATCTTTGGCTATTTCTTCAGCTCTTTCTTGTTTCATTTTTGGGGTTACTGTTTTTTTAGTGGTCTCTTTTTGAGTCCAGTCTTGAAACTTATATTCAACCAGCCATTTTTTCAAGAGTGTCACGGTTAGCTCCTTCGCTTGTTCACACTTGCTTAACATGGCCATATCAATATTTTGTAATAATAAAAACTCTGCTTGTGTCATTTCACCGTTATGAGACTTTTCAATAATCTCATTTACTTTATCCAAGTAACCCAGCGCAGGCACATACTGCTTTCCATTATAAATTTGTGGGTCAATAGGCCCCAAAGAAGATGAGTAGTCCATAAATATTTTATTTCCTGACATGCAGAATATAGTGCCTGCTGACATAGCATAATCAGGAACAACAAAATAAACCTCACGATAATGAAATCGAATTATTTCAACCATTTTTTCTGTTGTCTCAGCACTTCCTCCCGGAGTATTTAAAATTACAACTAATCTATCCTTTGCTTGGTCATTAGCAGTCTTTACTTTTTCAATAAAATCTCGAAAGAACTTGGTATATCCCGGATGAATTTCTCCATAGTAAAAAATCACATCAGCTTCAAAATGCTTTTCTAACATTTTAATATGGTCAAACAAAATATCTTTGATTTTTTCATCAAATAAAAGCACAGGATTTTCCCTCGATGCAGAGATTTAAGACGCAATAAAATAGGCTAAAGGTACTATGGAGTCAATTTGAATAATGCATTATTTTTTTTGTTTTATTAGGATGGAGAGTTTCTGGTTTTTTGTAAGAGTACCAAATAGTTGAATGATCGCCACAGTAATGTCTTGGTATTCTTCATAAAATTAAGTTCCTTATTAATTTTTAAAAATTCAGAAAGTCGCTGGGTCCCGCGCCAGAAGCATGCGTGGGATGACGCAAAGATTAAGATCAATTTAAAAACAAAGTTGTGTGTGCAGGGTAGCCTATGGGGCAGGTCGAGGTTCGAATCCTCTCAGGCAACATATTGAAAAATAAGGGAATTTTTGAAATAGCCATTGGCCTTATTTCTCAATAATGCTCGGAGATATACCTGTCAAAGAATAGGTTGCATCAATTTGTTCTGCCAATTCATTTTGCATTAATGTTATTCTCAAAATTCAGGTTTGCTTTGCCATACTTAATCTGGCGACGACAGCGACTTTTTAATCGAATAACTTTTCTTGCAGGAATTTGAGTTGTTCGTCCAGCCGCATATTCTTTTTCTGCCGTGCCTGGCTCGAAGGATACTTTTAGTTTTTTTAGTGCATTATTAAAGGCGGAATCAATACCGCCTTCAATGAGAGGTGTATCAGTAAACTTGGATAAATAGGCTTTTGCGTATATTCCAAATCCAATTCTTACGATTTTTTTGTCAGCCATTAATTTATTGAGCACGCGAGTTATTTGACTTTGGCTTCCTCCGAGCATATTAAAATCTTTGCGTAGCAAAATATTGCCGCGCACTCTATTTAATCGCTGTATTGCTTTATATTCTAAGCTGTCTTTGTATGTGACTTTCATAGGTGACCTCTTGTTAATTATAAAGCATTCCTTATAAAAGCGTCAAATTTGCTCATAAAAAATCATTATTCATATATTTTTCAATTAATTATAAAAACAGAAGGGGTCAGACCCCAGAAAACAGAACAGAAGGGGTCAGACCCCAGAAAAACAGAAGGGGTCAGACCCCAGTGGCATAAAAACAGAAAAACAGAAGGGGTCATTAGCCCTGCTCCCGTAAACGGCATAGGAAGCTTTGATGTCATCCTGAGCGCAGCGAAGGATCGCCTTATTATAATTTAGCGATCCTTCGCTGCGCTCAGGATGACAGAATTTTTAGATCCAATCTCATCCCCATAAAACCCCCTAAATCGCCCCAACAATTCTTTCACAGGCGCCTTCTTCGCCAAAGGTGAAGAAAATCCAATCGTCCATTCTAACGTTTTAACATTAACTAAAACGTAATAAGACGGAATCATAAAAGCTTTAAAAACCAGCGTGTGATTAGGCCCAGGCGCGAGTTTAAACTCTTTATTTGCAGGAATTCGCGCCATTAACCAATCATCCAATAAAATGGCTCTCTGTTTGCTCTGTACATACAGTCTTTCTATGCTAGGAATGATAGATAATAAAGCGGTGTGCGGATTAATTTGATAGCCTGCCAAACTTTTTTCTATGACTTGTTTTGTATCAATATTGTTTTTTTCAATTTCAGTGATGCTATAACCTGATTCAAAAAATAATGCGCGGGAATGAAAGTTAGCAGATACATTTTTCAGTCTTGGATAAAGCGATATTCCATCCGTTTTTTGCAAAGGTGCAAGATGGAGATAATCTAATACTGTAGGCGCAATATCTAATAAAGAACTTCTCGCTGTTACTGGATGAGCAAAACCCACCCCTTTGAAGGCAAGCAAAACATGGTATTGCCGCGTACTCAAAACATCCGTTCCTTGACCATAAGAAGTAGCGAGGCTGGGGATTGATAATCCTTTACCATTTTTGACACTTAAGTTGAAAGTGGGTAACCATTTTAATTTTTCTACATCGCCTTGATAATTTTGTTTTGCAATAATGCGATCGAAAGGCAACCCCAAGCCAGTGCCATGATCCGACAATAAAACAATTAAGCTGTTTTCCAGCAATCCAGCTGACTTTAAGAGTTTGAGTAACTCCCCTAACTCTTTATCAATTTCTTCCACGCTGCTTTGATAACGCAGAGGATCAGGCAAATTTTCTTTTTGGTTATCGCGAGCCCAAGTGAAGGGCCAATGTGATACACACAAATGAATGGCTAAAAAAAGCGGTTTATGAGTTCGCTGCAACAAACCAGAACGAACAAGATTTAAAAAAGAGTGAGGCTCATAAGTCATTGCTGCCGCACGATTGGCGTAATTATAAGGAAATAACCATCGCCCGATTGCTGTGTTGATCAGTAAATTTGTTAACGGAAAATCACTCAAGCTACCGAGAATAAAATCATTCACACCCATGCTGGGACCCAGCAGTTTATCAAAACCATATTCTTTCGTAATATCACTAAAACGTTTTTCATCTGTAGCATAAATTGTTTCATAACCAGCAAGCTGTAGACGTTTGGCAAGCATTGCATGGGTGAGCACCGGAGTTGGATTAACAAGATTGTTTCGCGCCCCAGAATGTTTTGGATGTTGCGCGGTCAAAATACTCATCCAAGCAGGATACGTTCTAGCTAATGGCGTATACGCTTCAGTAAATACGACAGCCGTTTTTAAAAATTGATTGATATTGGGGGTGAATATAGTTGAATTACCAAAATAATTTGTGAAATCAGGCCGTAAAGAATCAAGGCCAATTAAAATAATATTAGGTTGCGTATTTGCCGGCATTTTCACATAAAAATGCGCCAAACTTTTATCGTAGGCATGTAATCCAACTGAAATAAATCCGATAAGTAAAAAAATGCTGGCAATCAATCGATAACGTTTACACCAAAAAATATAAATAAACGCAAGTAAACTTGTCAGACATAAAAATCCACAACTTACTAGTGCCAACACATTATTGAATTTATCGCTCGCGATAATTTCATGTCGAAACAATTGCGAAAAAAATGAATGAGGAAAAAAATAATTATTTAATGTAAAAATAGCAATCCAACTGATCAACCAAACGAGCAAACCAAATAAATAAATTTTAAAACGCGAAAACTGACCTAATTCACCACACGCAGTTGCGATTAACCAAATCCAAACGACAAACAAGACATAACTTATTAACTGAATGAGAAAGAAACCCAATAACGGCAAAAAAATAACGGGATGAAAAAATTGCCTGCCAATGGAATGACTCACCATCGTATCCAGCAAATCAGAAACTTGATAATGAATGGCGAAAAAAATAATTTGAGTCGCAACACACAATAGCGTTAAACAAATTAACATATCGAGTAAACGGGTGTGTCGTGTCATAAATTATATAAATTGGCTTCAGTTGCAGCAATAAATTCACAACGTAATAGTTGTCCCGCGTCATTTAATTGAATCAATAAACGTTTGGATCTATTTTTATCTTCAGCATGCAGTAAAATTTCATGTGAGACGCACGCATAAAGATGTTGATCGAGCAAATTATCCAGCGATTTAGTATTTGCTTTACGCCAATAAATTTCATGCGCCAAAAATTTAATGATTTCAGGAGCAAAACTTAATTCAATTCCAAAATGCGTATGCAAACGCTGCGCCAACGTTTTTATTTTCAAACGAATAATTTTTTCAAATGCAGAGTAATCTAAAGGATTAAAAGGCACGACATGTAATTTTTGTAAAAAAGCAGGCGAAAAATGCTCGGCTAATTTAGGTAATAATTGGTCGCTCAACTCCTGAGGTGAAAATGCTTGCTGATCTTCGCGCGAATGGTGATCTTGCACATGTTCGTTTAAGACGAGTTGCATTAAATCAACTGCTTTGGAAGTTTCTCCCATCGACTGAGCAGTCGCTAAATGTGTGAGATACTCAGAGGCATAGCGGGTGGTGATAATGAGAATAGCATGCCGAAAATCATATTTATTTCCCTGTTCATCAAATACGTAGCCTTGGAAAAAAATATCTTTGAGTAAATTGAGCGTGTCTGAGGGTATCTGATCGACATGCTCAATTAACACGACAGCATACGGCGTTTGACGAATGGCTGCCAACAGTGTGGCATGCCGATGATCATTTTCAGTGGGATAAATTTTAATTTCATCTAAAGAATGATAGTGGGCTTTATTAAAATTAATATGCAACAGCGCACCTCTATGCCCAAATAAATGTTCGGCAATGGTGTAAGCAGTTGTAGTTTTACCTGTATCAGAAGGCCCGACTAATAAAAAACTGCAGAGTGGGCCGCTATTTTCTTGCAAATTAATACAGGCATTTTGCAGCAAAGAAGCCATGAAATTAATCGCAGTATCTTGACCAAAAATTTGTTTGCGAAGCACTTCAACAAATTTTTGTGCTTGAAATTTATTGTGCTGTAAATGCGGCAAAGGAATCTGCGTCCAACCCGAAATAATTTGAGCTAACAAATTGCTGCTGACAACGGCTTTATGAGTGACATGTTCATTTCGTTCTAGCGCGCTCGCTCGTGCTGCGGCGCTATCCAGCAATTCCAGTGTTTTATCAAAACTGGAATGTCCTGGTAAGTAATGCGCGGCCATGGTGAATGCACTCGAAATAGTTTCATCCGAGATAATAACGTGATGAAAATTTTCTAACTGCGAACGATAAGTTTTTAATAGCGCGATCGATTCAGAAGCACCAGGCTCAGTTAAGCTAATTATATAAAAAGGATCTAATGCAATAGTTTGTTCATCTTTGGGATGAGCAAAAAGCATGATACGCCACAAATCATCAGACAAGATAGTTTTAAGCCAATGCGTAAAAGTACCTAAAGCAGATTGCATATCCGTATGCTGTAAAAAATTCGACTGACTGAGAGCGAGAATGATGCGTTTATTGTTGGAGCGTGCCTCATTGGCAAGCGTGAGAAAATCTTGTTCGACTTGTTCTTTGCTAACCATGCTGGTCGAAAAGCGTGCCATGTCGAAATAAATGAAATGACATTCGCGCAATGTTTTTGGAACATGACCATTTAGAACATATTGCGCCAATGTTTCGACTAACGCGAGGTTGATTTTCGGAGAACAAGTATTGAGAAGTGCAATATGATGATGTTCCCGACGACTGAGCGTGTCTAAGATGAGGGGAATTTGATAGTGATCTTTTAACGGAAATACCAAGTTTTTGGAGTGTTTTTCTAAAATGTCATACCCAAAAAGGGTAAAAATAGAAGTTGTCATCATAGCTAAACCTATTGTCAACAGAACTTAAGGATAGCAATAAGTCTGGGGTAATGGAACTGGGGATACCCTCATCCCCTGCCCTTCTCCCGTAAACGGGAGAAGGGAGTTTTACCAGAGAGCTCCCTTCTCCCAGCAAAGCTGGGAGAAGGGTTGGGGATGAGGGTCTTGACATCAATACCGATACTGCTCCGATTTAAACGGCCCATTCATCCCAATATTTAAATACTTCGCTTGCTCTTCCGTCAATTGCGTTAACTTCACACCCAGTTTTTTCAAATGCAGGCGTGCGACCATTTCATCCAAATGTTTAGGCAATACATAAACCCCAATGGGATATTTATCGCTATGCATCCATAACTCCATTTGCGCCAATACTTGATTGGTAAAAGAGTTGGACATCACGAAACTCGGGTGACCTGTCGCGCAACCTAAATTTACTAAACGACCTTCAGCCAAGATGATCAAGCGTTTGCCGTCCGGAAAAATCACATGGTCAACTTGCGGTTTGATATTCTCCCAAGGATATTTGCGCAAAGAGGCAATATCAATTTCTGAATCAAAATGACCAATATTACAGACGATGGATTGATTTTGCATTTTGAGCATGTGTTCATGCGTGATCACTTTCACATTACCCGTTGCGGAAACAAAAATATTACCCTGTGCAGCCGCTTCATCCATTGTGACAACTCGATATCCTTCCATCGCGGCTTGTAATGCGCAAATAGGGTCAATTTCCGTGACTAAAACCGTTGCACCAAGCGCACGCAATGATTGCGCACAGCCTTTGCCAACATCACCATATCCGCAAACGACAGCAATTTTGCCAGCGATCATGACATCCGTCGCGCGTTTGATACCATCCAGTAAAGATTCACGGCAGCCGTACAAATTATCAAATTTGGATTTGGTGACAGAGTCATTTACGTTAATTGCCGGCGTTTTTAACTTGCCTTCTTTATGCATTTCATAAAGACGATGCACGCCCGTCGTGGTTTCTTCCGATAAGCCTTTCAAATTTTTTAATAGCGCGGGATATTTTTCATGCAGCATCAAGGTTAAATCGCCACCGTCATCGAGCAATAAATTAGGATGCCAGCCATCAGGTCCATTAATGGTTTGTTCTACACACCACTCATATTCTTCCTCTGTCTCACCTTTCCAAGCAAAAACGGGCACACCCGCTTTAGCCATTGCAGCCGCGGCATGATCTTGGGTTGAAAAAATATTACAAGAAGACCAGCGAACTTCAGCGCCCAAGGCAAGCAATGTTTCAATCAACACAGCAGTTTGAACGGTCATGTGTAAACAGCCAGCGATGCGCGCGCCTTTTAACGGTTTTTTTGCTTGATACATTTCACGTAATGCCATTAGACCGGGCATTTCAGTTTCGGCGATACTGATTTCTTTGCGGCCCCATTCAGCGAGATTGATGTTAGCTACTTTATGGTCACTCTTTATAGCTTGAACAGTATTGCTTTTCATATACTTATATCCCCTTATATTTTTGCCGCGTCGCGCAAGATATCTGCCTTGTCAGTTTTTTCCCAACTTACATTCAAATCTTCCCGACCAAAATGGCCGTAGCTTGCAGTTTGGCGATAAATAGGCTCCAGTAAGTGGAGCATTTTAATAATGCCATAAGGACGTAAATCAAAATGTTCACGTACTAGTGCGATAATATCTTTTTCAGGAATTTTACCCGTGCCGAACGTTTCAATCGTAATGGAAATAGGTTCTGCCACACCAATTGCGTAAGAAACTTGAATTTCACAACGGTCAGCAATACCCGCAGCGACAATATTTTTTGCCACATAACGACAGGCATAAGCGGCTGAACGATCCACTTTAGAAGGATCTTTTCCTGAGAAACAACCACCGCCATGTCTAGCCATGCCGCCATAAGTATCCACAATGATTTTTCGACCGGTCAGACCGCAATCACCCAGTGGGCCGCCAATGACGAAACGTCCGGTGGGATTAACATAAAATTTCGTATTTTTATCCACCCATTCTTCAGGCAGTACAGGACGAATCACTTCCGTAATCACGGCATCAACTAAATCGTTTTGCTGAATATCTGGATCATGTTGAGTGGAAAGTACGACTGCTTCGATTCCGACGGGTTTAGCATTTTCATAACGGAAGGTAACTTGGCTTTTTGCATCAGGACGCAGCCAAGGCAAAATATCTTCCCGGCGTAATCTGGCTTGGCGTTTAACAAGCTCATGCGCATAAAAAATGGGAGCTGGCATCAGCACAGCCGTTTCATTGGTTGCATAACCAAACATCAAGCCTTGATCACCCGCGCCTTGTTCTTCTACGCTTTTGCGATCGACACCTTGGGCAATGTCAATTGATTGTTTGCCGATCGCTGACATGACCGCGCAGGATTCCCAATCAAAGCCCATTTGGGAACTGTTATAACCAATATCACGCACGACACCTCTTACAATTTGTTCGATATCGACCCAAGCCGAAGTTGTCACTTCGCCTCCGACTAAGACCATTCCGGTTTTTACAAATGTTTCACAGGCGACACGAGCATGCTGATCTTGTTCAAGGATGGCATCGAGCACCGCATCAGAAATTTGATCAGCAATTTTATCGGGGTGTCCTTCGGAGACGGATTCGGAGGTAAAAAGAAAATTTTTTTGCATAAATACATGATCTAAGTTAAAAAATTGAATTGACGCATAATACTCTTTTTATTGGCAAGATTCACGATATTTTGCGATGATAAATTTAGAGATGCTAGCTTTCTGATTTTCCGGTAATATTCACCCATTTTTCACCCTCATATCTTAGGAGTGTTTCTATGCCAACACGTCGCGAACTAGCGAATGCAATTCGAGCGCTAAGTATGGATGCCGTGCAAAAAGCCAATTCCGGCCATCCCGGAATGCCGATGGGTATGGCAGATATTGCGGAAGTATTATGGAATGATTTCTTAAAGCATCATCCTGCCGATCCACATTGGGTCAATCGCGATCGTTTTACTGTTTCAAACGGCCATGGCTGTATGTTGCTTTATTCGTTACTGCATTTAACGGGTTATGCGTTAACAATGGAAGACATCAAACAATTTCGTCAATTGCATTCCAAAACACCCGGTCATCCTGAGTTCGGCGAAACGCCAGGCGTTGAAACCACAACCGGTCCACTCGGACAAGGTTTAGCGAATGCGGTCGGTATGGCGATCGCAGAAAAACATTTAGCAAAACAATTTAATCGTGACGGTTTTAAGCTTATCGATCATTTCATTTATGCTTTCGCGGGCGATGGTTGTTTGATGGAAGGTATTTCGCACGAGGCTTGTTCACTGGCTGGGACACTGGGATTAGGGAAGTTGATTGTCTTTTACGATGATAATCAAATTTCAATCGACGGCAATGTGGCAGGTTGGTTTACCGATAATACGCCTTTGCGTTTTCAAAGTTATGGTTGGCACGTCATTCCCAATGTGGATGGACATGACAGTGCGGCAGTACATCAAGCCATTACGGAAGCCCATGCTGTAACGGATAAGCCTACCCTTATTTGCTGTAAAACGGTGATTGGCTGGGGTTCGCCTAATAAAGCCGGCACTGCCAAGACTCACGGAGAAGCATTAGGTGAAGCGGAAGTGGCAGCAGTTCGGCAAAATTTGGGTTGGACTTCTAAAGCATTTGAAATCCCTGCTGAAATTTACGCGAGCTGGAATGCGCAGGCTAAAGGAGCTCTGTTAACCGCAGATTGGCAATCCCTATTTGCACAATACACCAAGGTTCACCCCGAATTGGCGCGAGAATTCATGCGTCGCATGGAAAAACGTTTACCTGACAATTGGTCTCGGCAAGCCCAAGATTGGATAGCAGAAGTACAACTGAAAAAGGAAACGATCGCCACTCGCAAAGCGTCACAAAATTGTTTAAATCATTTTGCAAAAAGCTTGCCTGAGTTCATGGGTGGATCTGCGGATTTGACAGGTTCTAATTTAACGAATTGGCAAGGCGTTATACCTTTTTCTAAAGACACACCTGAAGGGCAATATATTTATTATGGTGTGCGTGAGTTTGGTATGTCGGCAATTATGAATGGGATTGCGCTCTATGGCGGAATCTTACCTTTTGGCGGAACTTTCCTGACGTTCTCAGATTATGCGCGAAATTCACTGCGATTGGCCGCTTTAATGCAACAGCGTGTCGTCTTTGTTTATACTCATGATTCAATTGGTTTAGGTGAAGATGGACCGACCCATCAACCGATAGAACATGCTCCAAGCTTGCGAATGATACCGAAACTTTCGGTATGGCGTCCTTGTGATACCCTTGAAACGGCGGTCGCCTGGCAAAAAGCGATTGAGCACCAAGGTCCAACCTGTTTGTTATTGTCGCGCCAAAATTTGCCCTTTCAAGAACGGAGTCAGCAAATATTATCCCAGGTGCATCGTGGGGGGTATATTTTGTTAGATTGCGTTGGAGAGCCAGATGTGATTATGATTGCGACCGGCTCCGAAGTCGCGCTGGCAGTCGATGCGGCAAAACAGTTAAATGCAGCGGGCGAAAAAATTCGTGTTGTATCCATGCCGTCAACCGATGTTTTTCTGGCGCAAGATTTGGCTTATCAGGAATTTGTGTTGCCGCAATCCGTGACTTCGCGTCTTGTGATAGAAGCGGCTGTGACAGATGGCTGGTATCGATTTGTGGGAAGCCAAGGCCGAGTCCTTGGCTTAGATCGTTTTGGAGCGTCGGCTCCAGCGAAAGATGTGTTTAAAGAGTGTGGTTTTACGGTGGAGCATGTTATTTCAATCACGAAAGAAATGCTTTCCAGCCAGAACATAAAAAATCAGGAGAAAAAAATTCATGACTATTCGAATTGCAATTAATGGCTATGGGCGTATTGGCCGTAATATTTTGCGTGCCCATTACGAGTCAAAAAAACATCCGGAAATTCAGATCGTCGCGATTAATGATTTGGGCGATGTGAATACCAATGCGCATTTAACACGTTTTGATACAACGCATGGCAAATTTCCGGGCGAAGTGGTTGTGTCAGGCAATGACATGATTATCAATGGTGATAAAATTCGGGTGGTCGCTGAACGAGATCCTAAAAATTTACCCTGGAAAGAAATGAATATTGATCTTGTGCTGGAATGCACAGGATTTTTTACGAGTAAAGAAAAAGCGAGTGCGCATATTGCGGCAGGCGCAAAAAAAGTTTTAATTTCCGCACCGGCAACGGGTGTCGATGCGACTGTGGTTTATGGCGTAAATCATCACGTATTGAAGCCAACTGACACCGTCATTTCAAATGCATCTTGCACAACCAATTGCCTGGCGCCATTGGTAAAAGCGTTGCATGAAACCGTGGGCATTGAACATGGTTTGATGAATACTGTACATTCCTACACAAACGATCAAGCGCTCATTGATGTTTATCACACTGATTTACGCCGAGCACGCGCGGCTGCGTACTCGATGATTCCAACCAAGACGGGTGCTGCGATTGCGGTGGGTGAAGTGTTGCCGGAATTGAATGGGAAATTAGATGGTTTTTCCGTGCGGGTGCCAACGTTGAATGTATCAGTCATTGACTTCACATTTACTGCAAAACGCGCTACAACCGTCGCTGAAATTAATAAAATCATGCAAGATGCTGCGGCGAAGGGTCCATTGAAAGGTATTTTGGAAATTAATGAAGCGCCTTTGGTTTCTGTGGATTTTAACCACAATCCTGCTTCCTCCATTTTTGATGTGTCATATACTAAGGTTATGGGTAATCTAGTCAAAGTACTTTCCTGGTATGACAATGAATGGGGTTTTTCTAACAGGATGTTAGATACAGCCGTTGTGTTTGTGAATGCAAAAAACTCGGTGTATGCGGCGGCTTTGACTAACTAAAATCTCCCTTCTCCCGTCCTGAGGAGGCGCGCAGCGCAATCTCGAAGGGCGGGAGAAGGGTCGGGGATGAGGATTTACACCATGCCAACAACACCTTTCCTAAACATGTTCGGACGTTCACCCATCCGTCCGCTTGAAGCGCATATGGCGAAAGTGCATGCGTGTGTGAAAGAGTTAGGACCTTTTTTTGAAGCCGTGATCGAAGAAAAATGGTCGGAAGTGGCGTTGATTCAGCAAGATATTGTGCGTTTGGAAAATGAAGCAGATGATTTGAAACGTGATTTGCGTTTGCATCTTCCCAAGGGATTATTTCTGCCCGTTTCACGTAGTGATTTATTGGAATTGTTAACCGTTCAAGATCGCTTAGCCAATAAAGCGAAAGATATTGCCGGCATCATTCTGGGACGCAAAATGGTTTTCCCAGAACCGGTCGTGCAACCGTTCAAGGATTTTTTAAAACGTTGCATTGAAGCATCCAAACAAGCGAACACAGCGATTCATGAGTTAGATGAATTATTGGAAACGGGATTCAGCGGCAATGAAATCAAATTGGTTGAAAGCATGATTGCTGAACTTTCCCGTATTGAAAGAGATACGGATGAAAAACAAATTCGGTTGCGGCATATTTTGTTTGATTTAGAAAACACATTACCTCCTGTCAATGTCATGTTTCTTTACAAAATTATTGAGTGGACAGGAGAACTCGCTGATCGCGCGCGTGAAACGGGTGATCGTCTGCAAATTTTATTAGCAAAATGAGATAACTATTTTGGATCAAGGCATTATTTTTATTATTCTCGCCTGCGTGGTTGGTCTGTGGATGACATGGGGAATTGGCGCAAACGATCTCGCTAACATCATGAGCACTGCAATGGGTTCAAAAGCCATTTCAGTGAAGCAGGCAATGATGATTGCGATCGTGTTTGAAGTTGCCGGCGCTTTCCTGGGCGGCAATGAAGTGTCTGACACGATTCGTGGTGGCATTATTGATACCCAACAATTTGCGCAAACACCCCATTTGTTGATTTATGGCATGTTATCGGTATTAATCGCTGGCGCGGTGTGGATTACACTGGCGAGTTATTTAGGCATGCCAGTTTCTATTACGAATGCGATTGTGGGTGCGTTGGTGGGTGTGGGTGCAATTATGTTAGGTTTGCATTCCGTTCACTGGCAAAAAGTAGGGTATATTGCAATTAGTTGGGTATCATCGCCCACGATTGCGGGTGTGACGGCATATTTATTATTTATTTCTATTCGACGTTGGATTTTGGGCGTTGATAATCCTTTGCAAGCCGCTAAAAAACATATTCCAATTTATTTATTCATGGTGGGCGTTGTTCTTACCTCGATGACTACACTCAAAGCATTGCAACATTTTCAAATTCATTTAGGCGTTCTGAAAACATCAGCCATTTTAATTATGACGACGTTAATTGTCATGGCGATGGGGTTTTTTGCGATGCGGCGCATTTTTGCCAAAGTGCATTTACGTCGTCATACCCAATTTGTTTACATTGAAGGGATGTTTAGCGTGCTAATGGCATTCACAGCCTGTGCAATGGTGTTTGCACATGGTTCAAATGATGTCGCCATTGCGGTAGGTCCCATTGCAGGCATTATTAGCCTAGTTGAAACGGGGCATGCTATGCATAATGGAATGATGCAGAATGGGATTATGTTATTTGGTTGTTTGGGTGTTGTGCTGGGTTTATTTATGTATGGACGCAAAGTGATTGAAACCGTAGGCAGTGCAATCACGACATTAACACCGAGCCGCGCATTTGCGGCTACTTTGGCGGCAGCTAGCACGGTGGTTGTATCGACAAGCACGGGCATTCCAGTATCGGCAACGCAAACTTTGGTGGGTGCCGTATTTGGCGTGGGACTCGCACGCGGTATTGATGCATTGAATTTGACGGTGATCCGCAATATTTTTATGTCGTGGATTATTACTATTCCAGCAGCTGCGGGGCTCGCAACAATTTTCTTTTATTTTTTACGCGTCATTTTTGGTTAAGGAGTCGGGCATGGCTGTCACAATGCAAGAAACAATAGCGGCAATTCGTAAGTATGCTCCCAATTTTTTACCTAAAATCGGGATCATTCTTGGGTCAGGGTTGGGTTCTATTGCAGAACAATTGACGAATCCTACCACCATTCCTTATCAGGCTATTCCTGGATTGCAATCCGGCGGCGTTATGGGTCATGCATCGTTATTGGTAATGGGTTATTTGCAAGATATTCCCGTGGTTTGTATGAAAGGGCGTCTCCATTTATATGAAGGCACTCCGTTTGAATCGGTGCGAACCTTTGTGCGCATGATAAAAGCTCTGGGCGCAGACAAATTGATTGTGACGGGTGCGGCGGGTTCATTGCGTGACGATGTGGGTCCAGGTGAAATGATGTTGTTGAACGATCACATCAATTTTCTCCCGGGCAATCCTCTGGTTGGACCAAATGATGAATCAGTGGGTCCACGTTTTATGAGCATGGAAAATGCTTATGATGAGGAATTACGCATCATCATTTCTCGAGTAGCAAACCGCATGGGATTTAATTTGCCCGAAGGTGTTTATATATCCGTACTGGGTCCTTCCTTTGAAACACCTGCTGAAATTCGGGCATTTCGAACGCTCGGTGCAGACGCGGTAGGCATGTCCGTGGTACCTGAAGTTATTTTGGCACGCCACTGTGGGATGCGGGTATTGGGATTGGCGGCAATCACCAATCTAGCCGCAGGCATGGCCAAAGAAAAATTGACGCACGAAGGCACATTGCATTTTGGCGAATTGGCGGCACGCAAATTAACTAAATTAATTCCAGAATTTGTGAAGGAATTGAGAAATGTCCTGTGATTTGCAAACTATTTTAGGATTAATTGATTTAACGAGTTTAAATGCGACAGATAATGCAGAAACCATTTCCGCAGTATGTCAAAAAGCGGTGACGCCGTTCGGACATGTTGCTGCAGTTTGTTTTTATCCTTCTTTCGTCAGTCTT
>CAYRUP010000009.1:15441-29110 GCA_964427485.1 uncultured Coxiellaceae bacterium
GACCACCGATATCTACACCAGGACGCAAACTCTTTCCATTCACGACGCTCTTCCGATCTTGCAGTTTGTTTTTATCCTTCTTTCGTCAGTCTTGCACGAACGTTATTATCTGCTTCCCCTGTCAAAATCGCAACGGTTGTAAATTTTCCTCAGGGTACGGATAAGTTAGCGGATGTTCTTGTATCGATTCGGCAGAGTATTCGAGAGGGTGCAGATGAAATTGATGTTGTGTTTCCTTATTCTGATTATTTACGTGGAGAAAAGGAAAAATCGTTGGAGTTTATTCGTGAATGTAAAGCAGCTTGTGGCGAAGACGTCTTGTTAAAAGTGATTTTAGAGACGGGAGCATTAGTTCATTCTGCTGTGATTGCCGAAGTAAGCTATCTCGTTTGCCATGCGGGAGCTGATTTTTTAAAAACGTCCACTGGCAAAATCGCAGTGGGTGCGACGCTTGATGCGGCACGCGTTATGTTAGAAACAGTCAAAAAGATACCGCGACCGATTGGGATAAAAATTTCCGGCGGGGTGCGCACGATTGAACAAGCGGAGCAATATATTGAATTGGCTAAGCAAGTGATGGGAGCTTCTTGGGTGACGTCTCGGCATTTTCGGATTGGGGCGAGTGGGTTGGTAGATACCCTCATCCCCAGCCCTTCTCCCGTTGCCGGGAGAAGGGAGACATAATAAAGCCCCCTTCTCCCGCTAGCGGGAGAAGGGTCGGGGATGAGGGTCTGCGACCGTAATAAGTCAATCAATAAAAGTTTCGACTGAAGCATGAAATTCTTGCAAAAACCCCTTTCCCCATCTAAATTTACAGGCTGAACCTTACTCGGGGTAAATAATGACGAAATATCAAGCAGCATCTGCAAAAACAGAATACACGGGCTTAGGTTGGCTAGTCACGTTGACAGCTTCGTTGTTTTTCTTCTATGAATTCATTCAACTTAATCTGTTTAATGCAATTGACGTCCAGTTAATGCAAGCGTTTCATTTAAATGCGCCGCAGTTAGGACAATTGGCTTCGATGTATTTTTATGCGAATGCCTTATTTCTCTTCCCCGCAGGTCTTTTGCTCGATCGCTTCTCTACCAAAAAATTACTTTTAGCCGCCGTCGGTTTATGTACCATAGGTACATTTGCATTTGCGATTGCCCAAAGTTATTTTTTAGCAGCAGCGGGTCGGTTTGTCGTCGGTTTAGGTGCTTCATTTTGTTTCTTAAGTTGTATTCGGCTCGCTTCACGCTGGTTTCCACCCAGCAAAATGGCTTTAGTAACAGGGTTGGTCGTCACCATGGCAATGCTCGGCGGATTAGTCGCGCAAACGCCATTAGCCATTTTAAGCAGCATTATGGGATGGCGTAATGCCGTATTATTAGATGCTGCACTCGGAATTTTAGTGGCTTTAGCGATTGCACTCATCGTGCAGGATCGTCCACCCAATAGTCATGAAGTCGCACATGCGGATAAAGCGCATTTAAAAACCTTAGGGTTCTGGCGTTGTGTCAAACTGGTTTTATTAAATCCCAATAATTGGTTAGGTGGAATTTATACTTCTCTCATGAATTTGCCCGTATTTTTGCTGGGTGCTTTATGGGGAATTCATTATCTGACGCAAGTGCATCATATCTCCGCAGTACAAGCGTCTTATGCCACAACGATGTTTTTCGTGGGGGTGATTTTTGGCTCACCGACATTTGGTTGGTTTTCTGATCGCATAGGACGACGCGTATTGCCCATGATTATCGGAGCCATCGTGTCCTTAGTCGTCATGTTAGTTTTAATGTTTGCAAATCTTTCGTTGCACCAAATTATTGAATTGTTTTTCCTAATTGGTTTCGTCACCAGTTCGCAAGTGTTAAGTTATCCAGCTATCGCTGAATTAAATCCATTGGCATTGACTAGCACGGCAGTCGCTGTCGATTCTATTACTATCATGGTCAGCGGCGCGATTTTCCAGCCTTTCTTCGGGTGGGTTATGGAATCTCATTGGAACCATGCAATGACTTCTGACGGAGTCCCTTTGTATTCAGCCAGTGATTTTATGAGTGCGATGATGATTATGCCAATTGCTTTTGTGATCAGTATCTTTATTGCCTGGATGATCAAAGAAAGCTTTTGCAAATCGCAAGCGTAGAGGTCGCAATGCCACGTGCATTTATTATTTTGTTAGATTCTTTTGGTATTGGTGCCACAGCTGATGCAGTTAAATACGGTGATGCGGATGCTGATACGTTAAGGCATATCGCTGAATGGTGTGCTGAAGGTAAAGCAGATAAAGCTGGAGTGCGGAGTGGGCCACTTACACTGCCCAATTTAACTCGTTTAGGGTTGAATGGTGCTGCTATGCAAAGTAGTGGCAAACCCATTCCTGGTCTTCTGACCGATATTCCCATCGAAGGTGCTTACGGCTCTGCTTCCGAAAAAAGTTATGGTAAAGACACGCCAAGCGGCCACTGGGAAATTGCCGGCGTTCCGGCGTTATTTGATTGGGGTTATTTTCCACCGGAATATCCTTGTTTCCCAGATGATTTGTTAGAAAAACTCATTGAGCGCGGCAAATTACCCGGCGTGCTTGGCAATAAACATGCCTCGGGTACTGAAATCATTAAAGAGTTAGGCGAAGAACATCAAAAAACCGGTAAACCCATTGTTTATACGTCAGCAGACAGCGTTTTCCAAATCGCGGCGCATGAAGAAAGTTTCGGTTTGCAAAGACTCTATGAACTTTGCCGCATCGCTCGCGAATTAGTTGATGAATATAATGTAGGTCGCGTGATCGCTCGTCCATTTAAAGGAACGCCAGGTCATTATACTCGAACAGGAAACCGCCGTGATTATGCTGTACCTCCTCCTGAACCAACCTTGTTAGATAAAATTGTTGCAGCCGGCGGTGAAGTCATTTCAATCGGGAAAGTCGCAGATATTTATGCTCATCAAGGCATCACTAAAACGGTGAAAGGCGATGGCAATATGGCTTTGTTCGATGCCTTTTTACAGGAAGTTAAAATAGCGCCGGATCATAGCTTGGTATTTGTCAATTTAGTTGATTTCGACATGTTATACGGTCATCGACGCGACGTGATTGGTTATGCTAAGGCATTAGAAGATTTTGATAAACGATTGCCAGAGTTTGAAAAATTAATGAAATCAGGGGATTTAGCCGTTATTACCGCAGATCATGGTTGTGATCCCACTCAACCGGGGTCTGATCATACGCGGGAAAATATTCCGGTTATTCTATTTGGACCTGGTGTGAAGGCGGGTCCAATCGGACAGCGAGAGACATTTTCTGATATTGGTCAAACCCTTGCGAAACATTTGGAGTTGGCTGATTTACCGCATGGCCAGCCTATCTTATAAAGAACCTAATATTCTCTTAAGCTGAACTTGTTATATTTAATTACAGAAGGATATTAATAGACATAAAAATTAGCGAGAATATATGAAAAGACTCGTTGCTAAACTAAAAGCAATTCCTGCCAAACAATTAGAACTTGCGCTACAGCATTTACAACGTATTTCATATTTGAACGAGATAATTTCCAAAGGAATAACTTCAGCTTCTTCCAATCTTTCCAACACTGTAAACCAAGCAATAGTTGATTTCAAAGCTTCAAAGCTAACGACAGCTGAACTTGAAATTATTAAACGTCAGGATTTAAGAGAACTCGCAAAACAAAAACCAGCCACATGGCCTGAAGATAACAAAGCTGACATAGCGGCGTATAAAGCGGTAAAAGCAAAAGTGGTTGTTACTCAGGATGATATTTCCTTTGTAGTAAATGCATTAGCTCAGCAAGAAGAAAAAAGTGATCTTGCTAAAACAGAATTACTCTCTCAGGATATTCTTGTTATTGGGGAGCATCTGTTACAGTTATATGAAATGATCAATAAAAAAGAGGAAATTTCTCCCGAAGAAGCTGCACTTGTCATGCAGGAATTATTGCCCGACCAACCTGTTCTAGCTGGGATAACATCTAAGTTAGAATTACTTCAGGACATTTTTTTCGAATATAATGGAGTCTGCAATACTCCAGATCCGAATGATCGAAGAGGTCGAATACATTACTCCGTAACCACTGCAGTAGTGCAAGCAAAACACAAAAATAATCCAGAACAACATATAGAATCGAAGGGAGAAGAAAACCAAGTACCTTTATCAGAAAAAAAATTAAAGCAACATGCTAGCCGTGTTCGCGTAGACTTTGATGAATGGGCGGAAATACAAGACAAAATAGCAGAATGTGAAGAGTATAAAAAAGATAAAGAAAATGAAATTATAGCAAGTCTGCTGGAGGCTGGTGTAAATGTTTATGAAAAATATCAAAGATTATTAGACGATGATAACAAAACGAATATCGTGCGGAATGTAATAAAGTCTTATAAAAATAAAAATGATGACCCTTTTACTAAAAAATTTATTGCAAAACATTCACAGCTAATTGAAGCACTGGATAAATACAAAATAATTGATGATGCACAAGCGATTCTGAAAAATGACAAAATTTCTCGTGCAGAAAGAAAAGCAAATTATGAAGCATTACTTAAACCAAAAGAAACTCAAAAAACGATAAGAAAATGTCGTGATACTGTATTTAAAACTTTATTAAAAACGATTGGCGCGCTTGTTACTGGTCTTGTTATTTTTGCGCCGCTCACGGCACATTATTTGTTTTTCAAATCGAAAGGCGATAAATTATTGGATAATAATACCCTATCCAGTGATAAAAAAGTTCATAGGAAGTCTATACGAATTTAAATGTAATTTAATCACAAGGAATGTGTGATGGAACATCTTCTCCGTTTGATGCTTACGCTCTCTTTTGAAAAGGTAGCTTTTTTTTTACAGATAGTAAATGTATTAAAAGATCCATTCAAACAAGACATTCTTACGTCGCTCTTGATGACTGGTATTCAGGAAAAAAATATCTCAGACGAAGAATCGAAAGACATTATTAATTCCCTTCAATTTATTACCTCAGAAGAAGCGCAGGAATTTCCGTTAGATCCATTGATGATAGAGATGATAAATTTTAATAAAGAAGTTGTTACAACGTGGTATTTGCTTGCGCCTGACGGTGTTTTTAGTGAGGATAAAAGATTAGATATTTCAATCAGATTATTACAAACAAATGCACGGCGTGAAAAAAAAACGACAGAAAATTTACTAAAAAAATTAGATCAACTTATTAAATTATACGCAAGTCACGGCTATGGCTATGCAGAAAACACGATGACATCGCTTTATAGTGCGGTCATGATTGCTGAAGAAGAAACAAAAACCACTCCCGATGAAAATAATCCCGCAGAGGAAATCCTTATTTCCAAGGTCGTTGCCGAATTACAAAAAAAATTCCAAACACAAACAGAAGAAATGTATGCAAAAAAATTAAAAGCGATGACTGCGAGATATGATTTATGTTTATCAATGTGCGAACACAAAATCGAAAAAATCGATTTGCTCTGTACTCTGGATTATGAGTTCAAGCTTTTCAGAATGACATTAGAAGCTTTTATCCAAAGTAAAATGCGTGAACATAAAACAGAATTTTCAGGAAGTCATGTCGGGAATCCTTATTTAAAAATGTTTGCTGATTTAAAGGATGAAGAAAAGCAAGATGCGGCTACTAAAAAAATAATGGCGTTATATGAAATTGTCATGTTACTTCAGAGTTGTTTGTACGCTAAGGGTAAAAATAGCATAGAACGTTTGGAGCTTTTTAGAAAAACCTATCATGAAAAGTATGATTTTTTGAAAGAGGAAATAGGCAAAGAAAACATTGATAACACGACAAAGATTTTTTTAGAAAATATGCAAGGGATTTTAAATGCGAATAAGCAACATTTTTTATTGCCCAGCCCACCTGTTAGCGGTTGGCGCAGTCGTTTGTTTGGACAAGTGACGCCTTGTTATTTGCCGAATAGAAAAGAGACGGAAGAGGTTGAAATACCGGAGGTGAAGGGAGGGGGGGTTAAGATGTAGAAGTTTTTTATACCCTTGCTTTGATGTCATCCTGAGCGCAGCGAAGGATCGCCTTATTATAATTTAATGATCCTTCGCTGCGCTCAGGATGACATATGTTAGGCCATACCCGGAGAAGACTCTGAGGAAAACTCAACTCACCATCACCCCAATCTCATGCGGAACCCCATCCGGTTCTTCAGCAATATACGCCACCAATTGCCAATTAACCAACGTCACATGATTCCGCGGTAGCCTTGCTTTGATGCTATTTACAATACCACTCAGTTGTGCCGACTCAGCGCGTTCTTCAAGAGCAGGGTGTGATTCAAGATACAAACGGCTGCCATTCCAAGCCACTTTGTTCGGCATATCAATAATCAGAACGGGTGTGCCGGGTTTAACGATGGGATAGAATTGTTTGATATCGCCTTCATTCATACGAATACAACCAAAACTTGCCCGTCTGCCTATGCTTTCTGGAAAGATCGTACTATGAATCAAATAAGTTGGAATTTGCAAATAAATACCATAAGGGCCTAATGGATTATCGGGACCCGCTTGCATCACGCGCGGTAAGGTAATACCTTGTTTTTCATTAAATTCCCGAATGTCTTGTGGCGGCGTCCAGGTTGGATTGACGGTTTTTCTGGCAATGGAAGTGGCCTTGATTGGGATCGTTTTGCCAATGCGTCCAATACCAATTGGAAATGTCATTACTTTATCGCTGCCAGCCGGATAATAATATAAACGCATTTCCGGCAAATTAATAATGATTCCACGTCGCGGAAGTGGGGGCAAAAGAAACTGACTTGCCACTTTAATCGGCGTACCATCACGAAAAACGGAGTTTTCTTTAATGCCTGGATTGGCTGCAACGATAGCATTCAAACCCAAATTATAACGCTGTGCAAGCGTGATGGCCGTATCTCCCGGCTCTGTCGATGTGTATTGCACATCACCTAATAATGCTTCGTTGTTGTTAGGTAACGAAAAATTTCTTGCGTCAGCATTGGACAAAGGTAAACAAAAAGAAACAGTCAGTATTACTACAATTTTGCTGATGCTTTGTAATGAGATGTACATAATAATTATCCTGCTAAAAATATTGAGTTTCTTAGCCAGTGTCGATCCGGATAGTACGCAATCACTAACGTATTATCTTTGATAGTATCGATTAATGGCCTTGCGGTGTCCTCACTCACGGCGGGACAACCCCAGCTTCTTCCAAGCAATCCATATTTTTTTACGACATTACCAGCAGCATACCATGCGCCATGAAACACGATGTCACGACGATATGCGTTATCATTAATGCCACGTTCAAGCCCCAGCAAGCGTAGCGAATATCCATTGCCGCCGACATAAGCTTCCCGGGTTGTGAGGAAAACGCCAATGCTGGATTTTAAACTGCCAGGCTCATTAGAGAAAGAGGTGGCGTTCACATTTCCACTATTTTTACCATGTGTCACCCAAGTGTTGAATAAAACCTTGGCAGTTTTGAGATTAACGACCCAAAGCCTACGTTCTGTAGAAGGTTTGGAATAATCAATAATCGTCAATAGTTGTTTGCCATCCATGCCCCGACTGCGTGCTTTAAGATAGGCGTTTAAACTGAGCCTTAAAACCGACGGGTCTAAATTGGCCGCTTGTGCGTTGATCCGATTGACTTCTTTATCTAGCCATTCTTTTGTGCCTGGCGATTCTTGAACGGTACTTGGCCCAAGAAAGAAAAAAGGTCCCCAGCCAACGATACTAAAAAAAACGAATATTGCTAGTATGTATCGATAAATTTTCACTACGACTTCACTTCATAATAAAAAGAGAGCACGAATGTTAATCATTTTATGCTGGCAAGTCAAAGAAATAGATTAATAATTATCCAGTGAAAAAACTATTGGCAGTTGAAGTTAGAACGATGTATATTGAGCCAGCTTTAAAGATGAGGATTTCATCATGAACCAAACCAAAAAAATTCGCGTAGCGGTATTATATGGCGGTCGTTCAGGAGAGCATGAGGTTTCGCTGGCATCCGCCACGAATGTGATCCAAAATTTAGACCGCGAACAATTTGAAGTAGTACCCATCGGAATTGATAAAGAAGGTGTATGGTTTTTAGGTGATGATGTTTTTAAAAAAGGAATGACCGGTCCAGCACAAGTTTATCTCTCACGAGATAGCGAACGTATGTTATTTACCCCTAACTCAATCGGCAAGCAACTGCAACATATCAAGCCGACTCAACTATTACCGCAAACAAAAAATTCAGAACGTGTTTTCGATGTTATTTTCCCCGTGATTCATGGCACGTTATGTGAAGATGGCACTGTACAAGGTTTGTTGGAATTAGCGGATGTACCTTATGTCGGTTGCGGCGTGTTGTCTTCCTCGATTGGTATGGAAAAAGATATTTCGAAGAGATTGATCAGAGACGCGGGTATTTCTGTTGCACCCTATCTCGTCATCAATCGCGGACAGTGGGAGTATGATGCTCCTCATTTTTGCCAAGCAATTACAGAAAAATTACATTTCCCCCTCTTTGTTAAACCAGCCAACACAGGATCGAGTGTCGGTGTTGAAAAAGTAAAAAAAGCCGCTGATTTGGCTGCCGCTATCAATAATGCATTTCAATATGATACCAAAGTGATTGTTGAACAAGGCATTGATGCGATTGAATTAGAAGTGGCTGTGCTGGAATCACATACCTATGGCAAAGATCCTATCGTAAGTGTCGTAGGCGAAGTCAGATCACGCCATGAATTTTATTCTTATGCAGCAAAATATCTCGATGAAAACGGCGCAGAATTATTTATTCCCGCAGAAATTAGCGCAGAGTTGCAACGCGAAGCGCAGACTGCAGCAAAAAATATTTTTAATGCTCTGGAGTGTGAAGGAATGGCCCGTGTGGATTTATTCCTGGAACGCGGCACAAATAAAATATTTTTCAACGAAATAAATACGATTCCAGGTTTTACTAAAATTAGTATGTATCCTAAATTGATGAATGCATCAGGAATGGGTTATTCAGAGTTGTTGACGCATCTTATTAGGTTAGCGATTGCGCGCCATTCACGAAAAACTAAACTTAGCCGTGAATATGTTAGAGCTAATTAGTATCACTGTCATCCTGAGTGTCAGCGAAGGATCGCTTTATTATAATTTTTCGATCCTTCGCTGACGCTCAGGATGACATTAAAACCATAAGAATGTAATTTAGCATGCGTATATTCCAAAAATTATTTATATTGTTAATCACCGCATTGACTTTTGTTTCCCTGTCAAAGGCACAAACGCTAGAAGCGCGAGAACTCTCTCTTGATGAAGCTATCAGACTTGCCGTTCGTGAAAACCCTAATGTAGAAACCGCACAATTAAGCCATGTTTTGCAAAAATTCGCGCTCGAAGTTCAGCAGTGGCAATTTCAACCGCATTTTGCATTCCAGGCGATTCGCACCACTTCACGTTCGTATGCCGTGACGCCTGGCGGTTATGTCACAAGTAATGAAACAGGATTTCAACCATCCGCTTCGTTATTAACACCGATTGGTACGCAAATAACACTTGCCGCCCCGAATAATGTGACTAACCACTACAATCCAGGTGTTTCATTACAAATTATGCAGCCATTGCTGCGCGGCTTTGGCAAACCGATTGTGGAAGCGGCACTTTACAATGCGCTCGATGGTGAAGTTATCAGTCGTTTGGCGGTAGAAGGCCAGTTACGCACAACCGTGACGGCGGTGATTAATGCTTATCTGGATGTCGTTTCTGCGCAAAACACACTTGGTATTGATCAACAAGCATTACGTCGTTCAGAAGAATCCGTGCGTCAAACGCAATTATTTATCAAAGCAGGCCATAAGGCCGGTGTTGAATTAGTGACGGTACAAGCTGATGAAGCCAGCGCGCAAACAAAAATTGAAAATGATAAAAATAATTTAGAGCAAGCTCGCTACGCACTGTTGACTACAATTGGTATTGATCCGAGTACAGAGGTCAGATTCAACAGCGTCAATGTCTCAGCGCTTATCAAAAAATATCACATTCCCACGCTAGAAAATGCCAAACAAATGATTTTGGAAAATGATATTCAATTTCAAACCGATCAAATAACACTGCATGGCTCGGTAAAACGCAGCGTACTCGCGGCTTACGACAATACACGTTGGCAGTTAAATTTGGCTGCCAATTCCAGTGCAGGCAATGGAACAGGCGGTGGACCGAATGCTGGGCTCAATAGTTTAATCAATGGCGTGAATCAAACGAATAGTGCTTCATTGACTTTAACAATCCCGATCGATGATCGTCCCGCTAAAGTTGCTTTAGCATCTGCAAAAATTGCATTACGTGAAGCAGAACTTGCCTTGCAACAAGAAAAATGGAGCAAAGAAACCAGCGTCATTAATGGCTGGAATAATATTTATAGTTCTGAACGCGCAGAACATTTTGCTGAAAATGCAGAACGTCTGCAAGAAAAAACCTATCACATTAGTTTTCAAAAATATTCCTTTGGTTTGATCGATAGTTTGGAATTGCAAAACGCAACACAACAATATCGAGAAGCACAACAAACGTTGCTTGCTGCGCGGATAAATTATTTAAAAGCATTAGTAAATTTAGATTTGTTAATTGGAACAACATTGCAGACCTGGAATATCAAAGTGCAATGCTTGTAAATGCAAAAGGTGAATGAATGAAACGTTACATACAAGCCGCGATTATTTTCCTCTTGGTGTTGCTGCTTTATAAGTGCATGCATAAACATGTTGGAAAAACATCTGAAAATAATACCGTTATCGCCGTGACAGAAAAACCGCTTGCTTCAACTTTATATTATTCTGGCGTGGTTCAGCCGCTTAAGACAGTTGTCGTCACTACACCTACAGAAGGTGTCATTAGTGATATGGCATTTCATTATGGTGATGAAGTGAAGTCAGGACAATTATTATTTTCTATTTCTTCTGATAAATTTCAAGCGGATTATAAAACCGCGTTAATGCAATACATTAAAGCGAAAACGGATTATATCAATGGCCAAAGTCAGCTGCGTGAGAGTCAGTTTTTACATAAAAATCAATTAATTTCTGACGATGACTTCAAAGCGAAACAAGTCAATTATTACAATGCGCAACTTGCTATGGTGCAAGCCAAAGATACATTGGATTCCATGTTAAAACAAATAGATATGCATGGCGTGAATTTTTATGATTTAAAAATTGAAGACATCGACAAAATTACTAAATTATTACATGCACAAAGTGCAATGCAAAAGATACGCATTGTTGCACCCACACGCGGTGTAGTCTTGCTATCTGGAAAAGGTGAAGGCACGGAGGGTGAGTTAAAAAAAATCTTGCAAGGCGATCAAGTGAAGCAAGGTGATTTACTGGCGGTGATCGGTGATGTGAGCGGTCTTACGATTCATATCAATGTCAGCGAATTTAATATTAATCAACTTAAAGTGGGCCAAAAAGTTCAGGTGACAGGGGCCGCATTTCCTGATTCTATTTTACAAGGCGAAATTTCTGCGATTAATCGTCAAGCCGAAACGAGCCAGGGCGGTCTGCCTACTTTTCCTGTTGAAGTGATTGTCCCACAATTAACGCCAAATCAGCAAAATATCATTCATATGGGGATGAGTGCGAAGGTCGCAATCGAAATTGGCGGTACACCTGAAATCACTGTTCCACTCCAAGCTGTTATACAAAAAAATGATGCGGCGTATGTGAATGTCTTAGATAAAAAATCCGGTAAAACGCGCGAAGTTGCGGTGAAAACCGGTGCAACGACGGCGGATTCTGTTGTGATAGAGTCAAATTTAGCGACGGGAGAACAAATTGTCGTCCCTCATTAAGCTCAACAAAGTCAGCAAAATTTATAGTGGCAATGTGAATGAATACCATGCGTTAAAAGGTGTGGATTTAGAACTTAATCAAGGTGAAATGGCTGCTATCGTCGGCGCGTCTGGATCAGGTAAATCGACTTTGATGAATATTATTGGTTTTCTTGATCATTGTACGAGTGGCAGTTATTTTTTTTCAGGACAAGATGTTTCTCGTTTGGAAAATGCAGAGTTAGCCACTATTCGCAATTTAACCATTGGTTTTGTTTTTCAAGCATTTTTTTTATTGCCGCGTTTGGATGCGCTGCAAAATGTGATGTTACCATTATTTTATCGCGGCGAAGATAAAAAATTAGCACGCGAGAAAGCATACGCCATGCTGGAAAAAGTGGGTATGCAGAATTTTTCCGACCATAAACCCAATCAATTGTCAGGCGGTCAGCAGCAGCGTGTCGCGATTGCGCGTGCATTAGTGGGTGATGCCAAAATTATTTTGGCAGATGAACCAACCGGCTCACTTGATTCTAAAACGGGTGGTGAAGTCATGGATTTATTTTTGCATTTGAATGCGGATCTGAAGCGAACCATTGTCATTGTAACGCATGATGAACACATCAGCCGCCTATGTAAACGCGTGGTGATGATTAAAGATGGATGTGTCATATGAAGTGGGCTGCGAATGTTAATGAAGCGCTTATCAATTTATTTTCCGCAAAATTGCGTTCCATACTTGCCTTACTTGGGATTTTGGTTGGCACGGCATCGGTCGTCGCTATGGTATCAGGAGGTGAGCTTGCGACGAATGAAGCATTAAAGCAATTCAAAACATTGGGAACCGATTTGTTGGCGGTAACAATCAGTGAAGCATCAGAAGGATCGCAAGATGTTGGTATGCTATCGAGTTTGTCTTTGCAACAAGCAAAAAATTTTTTGAGTCTAGACAAAAACATTCTTGCGGTGGCCCCTTACACGCAATTATATAATCCAATGCAATTTAACGGTCATGATTTAAATGGCAGTGTGTTGGGAGTGACTGAAAATTTTGCAGAGATTGTGCATGTCGAGGCAGCGCGCGGACGATTAATTTCTGATTTAGATAAGTATGCTTCTTTTTGTGTGATTGGCGATGGATTGTATCAACAAATAAAAATGTTTACACAGAGAGATCCAATAGGACAGCAAATTCAAGTCGACAAAAATATTGTGACAATTATTGGTATTGCAAAACCCTGGCCAGAAAATAGTTTTGTCTATGCGAATATTGATAACTCTATTATGTTACCGATTCTTACATCGACTGTCATGAGTAAATACGCGGCTATAAATAATGTTGTTATGCGTCTTGCTGAAAGTGCACCGAGCACGGTGGTGCAAAATCATATTGAAAATTATGTTCAACAAATCTTGCCGCATAAAAAATTATATTTCCGCAGTGCGAAAGAATTGATTGCGCGCATGGCGAAACAAAATGAAATTTTGACGGTATTTCTTGGTTTGATCGGTGGTGTGTCTTTGATTGTGGGTGGAATTGGTGTGATGAATATTATGTTAGTTTCGGTCGTTGAGCGTCGACGCGAAATTGGTATTCGTCTTGCCGTGGGCGCCACGAGTGGAGATATTCGTTCCCTATTTTTAATCGAGGCAGTCATGCTTTCGCTGGCGGGAGGATTGTTAGGGGTTTTAATCGGCATTGCAATTGCTTATATGCTCGCGTTATTTTGGCAATGGGAATTCACTTTATTTTTTATGCCGCCACTGATTGGTTTCGCGGTTTCTGTGGCGACGGGGATTTTTTTTGGGCTTTATCCTGCGCATAAGGCTTCACAATTGGATCCTATTCAAGCTTTACGTTCAGAATAAGAAAA